>JALRCR010000001.1 GCA_023257255.1 Gammaproteobacteria bacterium
ACCAGCGAGGAGCCCCCATGCGACTGATGCACACCATGCTGCGAGTGACCAATCTTGATCACGCGCTGGCGTTCTATTGCGACGTGCTGGACATGAAACTCATCCGCCGCAAGGACTACCCGGAAGGGCGTTTTACGCTGGCCTTTGTGGGCTATGGCGACGAGATGGATTCCACCGTGCTGGAACTCACCCATAACTGGGACACCAACGCCTACGACATGGGCAGCGCTTACGGACACATCGCGATAGGCGTGAGCGATGTCTACGCCACCTGCGATCGGGTGAAAGCGCGCGGCGGTAAAGTGGTGCGCGAAGCCGGCCCGATGAAGGGCGGTAAGACCGTCATTGCCTTCCTTGAGGACCCGGATGGCTACAAGGTTGAGATCCTGCAGGACGAGCCCAACGTCGGCTAATTACGGTCCGGCGCGCCTTGCGGGCGGCGCCGGGCTTTGTGCTACAGTGCCGGCGGTTTTTCCCGCCGCACTGCACTGCAATCTCTCTGTGTGCCCGCCAACCCGGGCGCGATGCTGATGGAGAACGTCCCGATGAAACAGCAAGTCATGAGCAAGATTTTCCTTATTCTGTGCGTCCTGTTTGGCGCGAGCGCGGCGCAGGCCGAGGGCGATGCGCAACAAATCGTGCAGACCACCACCGCCGAGGTGATGGCGCGGGTGAGAGCCGAGAAAGACACGCTACGCGCGCAGCCCGCGAAAATGTATTCGCTGGTCTCGGAGATGATTTTTCCGCACTTCGATTTCGCGATCATGTCGCAGTTCGTGCTGGGCGCGACCTGGAAAACCACGCCGCCCGAGAAGCAGGCGGCCTTCGTCGAACAGTTCCGCCGCCTGCTGGTGCGTACTTACGCTACCGCGCTGCTCGAATACTCCGACCAGCGGGTGGAATATCCGCCGTCGCCGGCGGCCAATAATCCGAAAACCGCCACCGTCCGTCAGGACATCGTGCAGACCGTGGGCAAAGTCCTGCCCATCGTTTACCGCCTGCACAACAAGACTGGCGAGTGGAAAGTGTTTGACGTTGAAGTTGACGGCATCAGTCTGGTCAAGACCTTCAAGTCTTCGTTCGCGCAGATTCTCACCGACGGCGGCATCGACAAGCTGCTGGAAAATCTGACCTCCAAAAACAAGGACCTCGGCGCCTGAGGCGCCGGGCTCATCGATAAGGCGCCGAACACGCTCATGCGTAAAGAAGAGATCAAGACGCTGCTGGAAGCCGGCCTCGCCGGCGCGGAAGTGGCGGTGGATGGCGACGACGGCGTGCATTTCGCTGCCCGCGTGGTCTATCCGGGCTTTGGTGGACTGAATCCGGTCAAGCGTCACCAGTTGGTGTACCGCGCGCTGGGCGACCGCATGCAACAGGCCATCCACGCGCTGTCCTTGCAGACTTTCACCCCTGAAGAATGGGAACGCCAGAAGCCCTTCGCGAATCTCCAGTAGGGCTGCCCCATGGATAAATTGATCATTCAGGGCGGCGCCAGACTTCAGGGCGAAATCCGCATTTCCGGCGCGAAGAACGCCGCACTGCCTATCTTGGCCGCTACCTTGCTGGCGAACGGACCGGTCACGGTCCGCAACATGCCGCACCTGCACGACATCACGACCACGATGGAACTGCTGGGGCGCATGGGCTTGGAACTGACGGTCGACGAACGCATGAACGTGCACGTCG
The DNA here is from genome assembly GCA_023257255.1 of Gammaproteobacteria bacterium. Taxonomy (GTDB): domain Bacteria; phylum Pseudomonadota; class Gammaproteobacteria. The sequence goes on from JALRCR010000001.1 coordinate 1,687, forward strand.
ACAGCTCCACCATCCGCGAGTTTTTCGCTCCCTACGAACTGGTGCGCACCATGCGCGCCTCAATTCTGGTGCTGGGACCCTTGCTGGCCCGATTCGGTCGGGCCGATGTCTCGCTGCCCGGCGGCTGCGCGATTGGTTCGCGTCCGGTGAATCTGCACCTGCAGGGTTTGGCGGCGATGGGCGCAGATTTAAGCGTCGACGGCGGCTACATCCGGGCGACCGCTAAGCGTCTCAAAGGCGTCGACCTGTGGATGGATCTGGTCACCGTCACCGGCACCGAAAATCTCATGATGGCGGCGACCCTGGCCGACGGCGTTACGGTGATCCGAAATGCCGCGCGTGAGCCCGAAGTGGTGGATCTCGCCAACTGCCTGATCAGCATGGGCGCAAAAATTGAAGGCGCCGGCACCGATACGCTCCGCATTGAGGGCGTCGACGAGCTACACGGCACGAGCTACGAAATCCTGCCCGACCGCATTGAGACCGGGACTTATCTGGTCGCGGCCGCGATGACCGGCGGCAACGTGAAGCTCAAAAATACCCGGCCCGATCTGCTTGAGGCGGTGCTGGCCAAGCTCACCGAGTCTGGCGCGCAAATTACCTCCGGCGAAAACTGGATCGAACTGAAAATGGACGGCCGCCGTCCGCGTTCGGTTAGCCTGCACACCTCGCCGTATCCCGGCTTTCCGACCGATATGCAGGCGCAATTCACGGCCCTGAACGCCATGGCCGAAGGCACGGGCGTGATTACCGAGTCGGTGTTTGAGAACCGTTTCATGCACGTGCTGGAACTGCAGCGCATGGGCGCGCAGATCAAGGTCGAAGGCAATACGGCGATCATCACCGGCGTATCGCAACTCAAAAGCGCGCCGCTGATGGCGACCGACCTGCGCGCTTCGGCGAGTTTGGTGCTGGCCGGTCTGGTGGCGGACGGGGCGACCGAGGTAGAGCGCATCTATCACATCGACCGCGGCTACGAGACCATCGAAGAAAAGCTCTCCAACCTCGGCGCCCAGATCAGGCGGGTTCCCGCCTGAGCGGGCCGGCCGCAGTTGGGCGCTAATCGCCATGAACCATCTCTCGAATAGCGACCAGCTGATTGTCGCGGTCTCCAAGGGACGCATCCTCAAGGACGCGCTGCCCTTGCTGGCCAAAGTCGGCGTGACGCCGCTAGAAGATCCGGGCGTCTCGCGCAAGCTCATTCTGGAGACCACCGACCCCGCCATTCGACTCGTGGTGGTGCGCGCCAGCGACGTGCCGACCTACGTTGAATACGGTGCTGCCGATGTCGGTGTCGCCGGCAAAGACACGCTGCTGGAATATGAGGGTGACGGCTACTACGAGCCGCTGGACCTCAAGATTGCCCGCTGCCGCTTGATGGTCGCAGGGCCGGTAGCGCCCGGCGCGCCGCCTGCCCGCCTGCGCGTGGCCACCAAATACGAACACATTACCCGTCGCTGGTACGCCGAGCAGGGAGTGCAGGTCGAAGTCATCAAACTGTACGGCTCGATGGAACTTGCGCCGCTGGTGGGACTCGCGGACCGCATCGTCGATTTGGTGGACACCGGGAATACCCTGAAGGCCAACGGCCTTGCGCCGCTTGAGCACCTTTGCGACATCAGTTCGCGCCTGATCGTGAACAAGGCCTCGATGAAGACCAAACATGCCCGGGTCACGGCCTTGATCGGTGCGCTGGCGGAGGCCGTAGGCGAAAGCTCACCGTGGTCGAACCCATGAGCCGGCCACTGGCGCGACTGTCGACCAGCGCTGCCGACTTCGACCAGCGCCTGCGCGAGTTGCTGGCCTTTGATCAGGACACCGATGCGGCCGTACAGGGCACGGTGCGTGAGATTCTGGCGGCCGTCCGCACCCGCGGCGACGCTGCCTTGCTGGAATACACCAACCGCTTCGACCAGCGCGCGCTGACTAGCGCTGCCGAGCTTGAAGTGCACGATCTGGACCGTTTTCGCGCTCAGGTTCCCACCGACGTGTTGGCCGCGCTGTCCGCTGCGGCCGAACGGATTCGCGATTACCACCAGCGCCAGCGGCAAGTCTCCTGGGAATACACGGACGGCGATGGCACCGTCCTGGGACAGCAAATCACGCCGCTCGATCGGGCGGGGGTTTACGTGCCGGGCGGCAAGGCGGCCTATCCGTCCTCTGTGTTGATGAATGTGATGCCGGCCAAGGTGGCAGGCGTACGCGAAGTGATCATGGTGGTGCCCGCCCCTCAGGGTCTGATTGAGCCGGTGGTGCTGGCGGCGGCCGCGATCGCCGGCGTAGACCGGGTGTTCTCTATTGGCGGCGCCCAGGCCGTCGCCGCGCTGGCCTATGGCACGGCGACGGTGCCGGCGGTCGACAAAATTGTCGGCCCCGGGAATATCTACGTGGCAACGGCCAAAGCGCAGGTGTTTGGCCGCGTCGGCATCGACATGATCGCAGGGCCGTCGGAAATCCTGATCGTCTGCGACGGCGGTACCGACCCGGACTGGGTGGCGATGGACCTTTTTTCGCAAGCCGAGCACGACGAACAGGCGCAGTCCATTCTGATTTGTCCGGATGCCGCATTTCTGGACCAGGTGGAGGCCAGCATCCGGCGTCTGCTGCCGGGTATGGAACGCGCTGCAATCATCGCCGAATCGCTGGCGCGCCGCGGCGCTTTGATTGACGTGCGCGACCTCGATGAAGCGGTTGAACTCATCAATCGCATCGCGCCCGAACATCTTGAACTCTCGGTCGCCGAGCCTCGGCAACTGCTGCCGGGTATCCGGCACGCCGGGGCCATTTTTATGGGGCGCTATGCCAACGAACCGCTGGGCGATTACTGCGCAGGGCCTAATCACGTGCTGCCGACTGCCGGCACCGCGCGCTTTTCTTCGCCCCTCGGGGTCTACGATTTTCAGAAGCGCTCGTCGATTATCGAGCCTTCAGCCGACGCCGCCGGGCGTCTGGGACTGCTTGCCTCCACGCTCGCGCGGGCCGAAGGCTTAACTGCTCATGCGCGTTCGGCCGAGTTTCGGATCAGACCCGACCAGAAGGCCTGAGACCCGTCTGTCGAAGCCCGCAACGGCGGGCTGTCAGCCAATTTTTTGATGCTATACTCGCCGACGATCCGCGCCGTGCTGGATACGGTCTTCCGTGCCTGTCGGGTATCGATGACGTCGCAGATCCGCTTTGAGTCAAGACGGGGCCGCCGCCAGCCAACGCTGCGGGGGTTGCCCAGCAACAGGAGACTTTTCAGACCATGAGTGACGACGCCGTCGATCCTCGCAGACGCCGCTTTCTCACCGGCACGACAGTCGTGATCGGGGGAATTGGCGCTGCTTTCACCGCCGTGCCCTTTCTGTCTTCCTTCCAGCCGAGCGCGAAAGCCAAAGCCATCGGCGCGCCGGTTGAAGTGGACATCAGCAAACTCGAACCCGGTCAACGCGTGGTCCAGAAATGGCGCGGCAAACCGGTGTGGGTGGTACGCCGCACCCCCGAGATGCTGGAAAATCTGAAAAGTTTCGACGCCAGCGCGCTGCGCGATCCGAAGTCCGAAAAGTCCGAACAGCCGGAGTACGCCAAGAATGACTGGCGCTCCGACAAGCCCGAATACCTGGTGCTGGTCGGCATCTGCACCCATTTGGGTTGCTCGCCGAGCTTCATACCCGAAGCAGGTGCCCCTGAAGTCGGTGCGACCTGGAAGGGCGGCTTTTTCTGCCCCTGCCACGGCTCGAAGTTCGACCTCGCAGGCCGGGTGTACGCCGGGGTGCCGGCACCATCCAATATGGTGGTACCGCCGTACCGCTTCCTCACCGACACCAAACTGATTGTGGGTGAAGACAAAGGAGCTGCGGCATGAGCAACAAACTGACAGCCTTGCGTGACTGGGTCGACGACCGCTTCCCGCTGATGACGCTGTGGAACGACCACCTCGCCAAGTACTACGCCCCGAAGAATTTCAACTTCTGGTACTACTTCGGCGCCCTGTCGCTGGTGGTGTTCGTAATCCAGATCCTCACCGGGATCTGGCTGGTGATGAACTACAAGCCGGACGCCACACTGGCCTTCGGCTCCGTCGAATACATCATGCGCGATGTCGACTGGGGCTGGTTGATTCGCTACATGCATTCAACCGGCGCGTCGATGTTCTTCGTGGTGATCTATCTGCACATGATGCGGGCATTGCTGTACGGCTCGTACAAGCAACCCCGGGAACTGGTGTGGATCCTCGGCATGTGCCTTTACCTTGCGCTGATGGCGGAAGCCTTCATGGGCTACTTGCTGCCCTGGGGTCAGATGTCTTTCTGGGGCGCACAGGTGATCATCTCGCTGTTTGGCGCTATCCCGGTGATTGGCGGCACGCTGGCGGAATGGATTCGCGGCGACTACGTGGTGTCCGACATCACCCTCAATCGCTTCTTCTCGCTGCACGTCATTGCGCTGCCTTTCGCGATCGCCGGGCTGGTGTTCCTCCACATCATCGCCTTGCATGAAGTGGGCTCCAACAACCCCGACGGCGTTGACATCAAGAAGAAGAAAGATGCCGACGGCAAGCCGCTCGACGGGATCCCCTTCCACCCGTACTACACGGTGAAGGATCTGGTAGGCCTGACCGTCTTCCTCATGATCTTCTCGGCAGTCGTCTTCTTCGGGCCGGAAATGGGTGGCTATTTCCTGGAAGCGAATAACTTCATTCCCGCCAACCCCATGAGCACGCCGCAGCACATCGCGCCGGTGTGGTACTTCACGCCCTACTACTCAATCCTTCGCGCCAACACCATCAATTTCCTGTGGATTGATGCCAAGGTGTGGGGGGTGGTTTTCATGGGCCTCGGCGTCTTGTCGTTCTTCTTCCTGCCCTGGCTGGACCGCAGCCCGGTAAAGTCCATCCGCTATCGCGGTGTGCTGTACAAGGGCGCGCTCAGCATCTTTGTGGTGTGCTTCCTGATCCTGGGCTATCTGGGTCTGTTGCCGCCGACGGAAGGCCGGACGCTGGTTGCGCAGATTTGCACCGTAACCTACTTCCTGTTTTTCCTGCTGATGCCGATTTACACCAAATTAGACAAGACCAAGCCGGTTCCGGAACGGGTGACGATGTGATGCGTACCTTGCTCGCAACTATTTTTTTGGCGGCCTTTACCCAGTTTGCCGTGGCAAGCGAGTCAGGCCTGAAGTTAATGAACGCAAAAGTCGATCTGCACGACAAGGCCTCCCTGCAACGGGGCGCCAAGATGTTCGTGAACTACTGCGTCAGCTGCCACTCGGCGCAGTACATGCGCTACAACCGCGTGGCGGCGGATCTGGGCATCCCCGAAGACGTCATGAAGGCTAATCTGATGTTCACCACCGACAAGGTCGGTGAACCCATGACCGTCGCCATGCGCCCGGAAGACGGCGAGACCTGGTTTGGGGTTGCGCCGCCGGATCTGTCGGTGGTGGCCCGCTCCCGGGGCGCCGACTGGCTATACAGCTACCTTAACGGGTTCTATGTCGATGCCACCCGTGCTTCCGGCGTCAACAATCTGTATTTCCCGGGCGCGGCCATGCCGCACGTGCTGTGGGAACTTCAGGGCCTGAAGCGGGCAGTGTTCGCCACCGAAACCACGCATGACGGCGCGACTCATCAGGTCTTTGAGCGCTTCGAGACCGCACGCCCAGGCGTGCTGAACGAAGTCGAATACCAGCGCGCGACGCGCGATTTGGTGAACTTCATGGTCTACGTTGGTGAGCCCGCCAAGCTGGTTCGCTATGCGCTGGGCATCAAAGTCATTGGTTTCCTCTGCATTTTCTTCATTGCTGCGTATCTCCTGAAACGCGAGTACTGGAAAGACGTACATTGAGATGACGTCTACGGCAAACCGGCGGTCAGGACTCACGCTTTATGTGGACGCCGCCGATCTTGCCGGGCACGCCGTCCGTCTGGTGCTGGCGGAAAAATCGCTAAGCGCCGACATCCACTACGTCACGCCGGAAACCTGTCCGGAAGACCTGTACGCGCTCAATCCCTACCACCAGATCCTGACGCTGCTCGACCGGGAATTGGTGCTCTATGACCAGCCCATCATGCTGGAGTATCTGGATGAGCGTTACCCGCATCCGCCCTTGATGCCTACCGATCCCATGTCCCGCGCCAACAACCGACAACTGCGCGGGCGCATCAGCCGGGAGCTGCTGGAGGCGACGGGGGGATTCAAAGGCGGGACCGCTGCGGTGAATCAGGCTCGGCGGGTGATCAGCGACAATCTCCACGCGATTGCGCCCATCTTTTCGCACCGCAAATTCTTCATGTCAGACGAATTCTCGCTCGCGGACTGCTGCCTTGCGCCGCTGCTGTGGCGTTTGCCGGTCTATGGCGTAAGTCTGGCGCCCGAGGCCAAGCCGCTAGCCCGCTATGCCGACGCCATTTTTTCGCGCCCTGCGTTCCGCCACAGCCTGTCCGCCGTGGAACGCACGATGCGGGCCTGACTGCCATGACCGAGCCAACCGGCATGTCGCCGACCAAACCCTATCTGCTCCGTGCGATCTACGAATGGATCGTCGATAACGGGATGACCCCGCATCTGTTGGTCAACACGGAAGATCCACAGGTCCGCGTGCCCACGCAGTTCGTCAAGGACAACAGCATCGTGCTCAATATTTCGCCGGGGGCGGTGCGTGATCTGCTGTTGCGGAATGACTTCATCAGCTTCAGCGCCCGCTTTGGCGGCGTGCCGCATGAGGTTCTGGTGCCACTCAGCGCGGCCCGCATGATTTACGCGCGGGAGAACGGGCAAGGCATGACGCTACCCGACAACGCGCCGGCCGGCGTTGAAGCAGGTGCCCAACCGCCGGAGCCACCGCCTTCGGGCGGCGGTGCGCCACCCAAAGGCGCTCATCTGCGCCGGGTCAAGTAGGGGCGCTTATTTCGGCCCGGCAGCGGCCGGCGCCTCGAACAGCTTCACCACTTTCTGCACGCCGGAGACGCCGGCCACCACTTCGGCCACCGCATCGCCGGTGGCTTGATCCAGCAGACCCATCAGATAAACGACGCCCGTTTCCGTGGTGACGGTGATGTCATTCGTGGAGATATCGGAGATCGTGATGAGCTTGCTCTTCACCTTAGTGGTGATGAGGCCATCGTTAGTCCGCTCCAGGGCGGGAATCGGTGCGCCGATGGTGACCTCGTTATAGACGTGCCGCACCTTGGCGACGCGCGAGACGTATTCGAGCGCCCGCGCGCGCAGATCTTCGGTTGGCGCCTGACCCACCACCAGCACCATACCGTTGTAGCTCGTGACGTTCAGGTGGGCCTGCTGGGCAATCGCGCCATCCGCCTGAAAGAAGTCGTTCGCTTTCGACTCGATCATGCGGTCGTCGAGGATGGTGCCGGTCGTCCGCTGGTCTGCCACCACCGCGGCGGTGGTCATGGCACCGCCCGCGACGACGGCCGCGCAGCCCTGGAGGAGACCGGCGCCGGGTGCCACCAGCAGAAGAGTCAGCAGCAGAGGTGTTTTCATTCGGAGCGTCCTTTCGCTGGGAAATGGGATGTGGCGTCATCGATGACGTGGCGATCTATCAATTCGCAAAGGCAGTGGATGGCGGTCAGGTGAATTTCCTGAATCCGGGCCGTCACCGCGCTGGGCACGCGGATTTCGACGTCCTCCGCGTTCAACAGTTTGGCCGCAGGGCCGCCATCGCGGCCGCTGAGCAGAACCACTCGCAGACCGCGAGCCTGCGCAGCCTCGATGGCGCGCAGGATGTTGGGCGACTTACCGCTGGTAGAAAAGGCGAGCAAGACGTCACCGGCACGCCCTAGCCCGCGTACCTGCTTGGCGAAAATCTCGGCAAAGTCGTAGTCATTACCGATGGACGTGACGGTCGAGGCATCGGTGGTCAGCGCTAACGCGGAAAGTTCTCGGCGCTCGCGCTCGAAGCGATTTAGCAATTCAGAAGAAAAATGCTGTGCATCTGCGGCCGAGCCGCCGTTGCCGCAACTCAGGATTTTCCCCCCCGCATCCAGCGCCGCGATGAGCGCGCTGGCCGCGCTCGCAATGCTCGGCGCCAGCGCCGTTCGGCATAGATTTTTAAGCGCCGCGCTCTCCTCGAAGATCTCGCTGATGCGCGCTACAGAAACTTCCATCGATCACCTGACTGCCTGCGGAGCGAGGTCGATTATGCCGTAAACGCGGCCTTGATCCATGCGATACGACAACTCTCGCCGACGCCCTCGATCCCCACCACATCGAAGCGACAAGGGCGAGTCCCCTGCGCCGGGTTGCGCTGTAACCAGCAGGCCGCAGCGTGCAGGACGCGCCGCTGTTTGCTTGCGGTAACGCTTTCAAGCGCGCCCACGAAACGGTTGCTGGCGCGAAACCGAACCTCGACGAAGACCAGCGCCGGTCCATCTTCCATGATGAGGTCGAGCTCCCCGCCGCGGGCCGTGAAATTGCGGGCCAGTGGCCGCAGGCCTTGCGCCACCAACCAATGCTCGGCCTGTATTTCGTAGGTTTTACCGCGGAGTCGGGTGTTCAGCGCCTTCAGCATGGCCGGGCTTAGGGCAGCAGTCGCGCTTGGCCGCCCGAGAACTGCGCCCACGCCAGACGGCGGTGAATCATGCCTTGCTCATCGCTCCACAGTTCGCCCGTCAGACCCGACAGGCTTTGTGCCGGATTGCCCCGCAGCTGACGCAGCTGGCCGACCAGTCGCCAGGCATCGGCGCCGAAAGCAAACAAGCGCTGCTCGGCCGGGGGCATTTTCCAGTACTTGCGCGCGGCGGCGTGGAGGGCGGCATCGCCCTGCGCCAGCGTCCATGGCGTATCGCCAAACATCACGCCGTCCAGATCCTTGTCAGCCCGGGCGTTAGCAGTCCCCTCATGGATGAGCGACGTGGCGTAGATGGCGACCGCGTCGGTTCCAAAGTACCGAAACTGGGGCAGGATTTGCCGAGCGTCGACTGGTTCGGCAGCCATGATCACGGCGTCGACGTCGTCGCGTGTTTGCATGTCAAAGGCAACCGCGCGCCCGAGCAGCCGCTGGAGCGCGCTCGCGCGCGTCTGGCTTTCGCTCAGGCCGAACAAGCGTTTCACCGATTCGCCGTAGGAGCCGACGTTCCGGTTGAAGCGTGCCGAGCCCAGCACCTCGCCGCCAAGCGCTTGCCAGCGCGCTTCGAAGGCCCCCAGTAGCCGGGTGCCCAGATCGGTATTGGGCACCAGCACCACCGGGCGCCGGCGGTTCTCGCGCCATGCGCGGTCGGCGGCGTCGATGACTTCATCTTCCGGTCGCAGGCCGAACTGGTAGAAGTCGGGCCCTGCGGTGACTTTTCCCTCGCTCGCGTTGAGCGCCAGCACCGGTACCTTCAATGCGGCCTGCGCCCGGAGGGCTTCCACCGCGGATTTTTCCAGTGGGCCGACGATGAAGTCAGCGCCTTCCTGCAATGCGCGTTCGACAACGGCCGGCAGCGTTGCGGGTGTGGTGGCATAGCAAACAACCTTGGCCTGTTCGCCGTTCGTAAGGTCCTGAAAGCGGGCGGCCAGAAAGCCGTCCTGAATGGCGCGCGCCACCCGGCCGAGTTTGCCTTCAAAAGGCAGCAGCAGCGCGATGCGTCGCGGTGCGGTCGAGTGTGGCGCCTCTTCGGCTTGTTCCAGCAGTTCATCAACCAGCAGCAGATGCGCCGGATGCGTCGGAAACCGGCTTTGCCAGTCGGTGAGCGCGGTGGTAAACGCGGTCCCATGACGCGCCCCGGGGCCGGCCACTTCGAGCAGGGCGAGCCAGCCGGCAGCGTGCGGGGCATCCGGCTTGAGGGTGGTTTTGAGCGCTTCGGTGTGCGCGCCGTTCAGGGCCTGCCAGATGGCATAGGTCAGGCTGGTTCGACGCTTGGTGGGCAGGGGATAGCGCTCGGCCAGTGTGAGATTGACGGCCGCAGAGTCGGCGTCCCCGGTGCCAAGTTGCGCGGCGCCGAGCGTGCGGAGGTACAGGCCGCGCGCGTAAGCATTGAAGTTTTTGGTGCCGCTCGCGGGCAGTGCGCGCAGCGCCTTGGCGGGGTCGTCTGCCTGCAACGCCTGCTGCCCCCGTAAGAGGCCAAGCAGCGCGGGATCCGCGGCCTCAAATTGGCCAGCAACGGCCTCACCGAGGTCAGCGCGAATGAGTGCCGCCTGCAGTTGCCAGCGCTGCCCGTCGGCGGCAACGCCCATGCGGCTGAAGGCGTCGGCTGCCCCGGTAAAGTCGCCTTCGGCGAGTTTGGCTTCAGCGCGGGCTACCGGATCTTCCACCGGCGGCGCTGGCGTTGGCGCCGGTTGAGGTTGCGCACACCCGGCGAGGATAATCAGCAGGCCTAAGCCCCACCCACGCCCTGTCCAGGAAGCCTTGCCAGTCACCATGTCGCCATTCATGCCGGATTCGGGCCCCAGTGTAACAATCGAGCGGCCCTGCTTGTACCTTGTGGCCACCCCGATCGGGAATCTGGCTGACCTCGGTTTTCGCGCGCGTCAGGTCTTGGCCGACGCCGACCTGCTGCTGGCCGAGGACACCCGGATGACGCAGCGCTTGCTGGATCACTATGGCATCGCCCGCCGCGCTCAGGCCCTGCACGAGCACAACGAGCGCGAAGTCGCCTCGGGCATCGTGCGGCGTCTGCTCGAGCAGCGGCAGACGGCCGCGCTGGTCAGCGATGCGGGCACGCCCTTGCTGTCCGACCCTGGATTTCCGCTCGTTCAGGCCGCGCTGGCCGCGGGTTTGGCCGTGCGTGCCGTGCCTGGCGCCAGCGCCCTGCTGGCCGCCCTGTGCGTGGCCGGCCTGCCGACCGACCGGTTTGCGTTCGAGGGCTTTTTGCCGCCGCGCGAACAGGCCGCGCGCCAACGCCTCGATGCGCTGGCCGACAAAGACCACACGCTGGTGTTTTACGAGTCGCCGCGGCGGGTGTTGCGCACGCTTGCCCTCATGCGTGAAAGCATGGGGGGCGAGCGGGCTTGCTGTGTCGCCCGCGAGTTGACCAAGCTGCACGAAACCCACTATCGCGGAAGCTTGGCCGACGTCTCGCAGACTCTGGCGGACGACCCGTTCGGCGAGGCAGGTGAATTTGTCATCTTGCTGGGGCCGGCGCCTGCGGCGGCCGCCGCAACCGGTGAAATCCAGCGGGTGCTGGCGCTGCTGGCCCCACACGTGTCGCGCCGGACGGCCGTCGACCTGACTGCGAGCCTGCTGGCGCGCCCGCGCAATGAGGTCTATGCGCTCGCCCTGCGCAACCAGGACGACGAATAAACGCGGTGGCCGGTGTCAGCTTGGCCGGGTTTCTTTCAATTCACGATCGCGCGGGGGATACTCGCCTTGGCGAGTCGGTCAGACGGTCGCTGGGGCGATAAGCCCTGGAGGAAAGTCCGGGCTCCACAGGACGGGATGCCAGGTAACACCTGGGGGGCGTGAGCCCACGGAAAGTGCCACAGAAAATATACCGCCCGCGGCCTCAGGGCCGAAGGTAAGGGTGAAATGGTGCGGTAAGAGCGCACCGCGCCGGTCAACGCCGGTGGCAGGGTAAACCCCATCCGGAGCAAGACCAAATAGGGAAGCAAGCCGCTTCGAGCGGTAAAGCGCGGTCCGCGTGGGCTTCCGGGTAGGTTGCTTGAGGCGTTCGGTGACGAACGTCCCAGAGGAATGACCGTCACCGCTTCACCGCGGGACAGAACCCGGCTTATCGACCGACTCGCCCCTTCTTCAGGGCTCATCAGTAGCTCTCCCCTAACCGAGGTTTCACGCTTAGGTTTTTGAACCTGAAGCGTTTAATGCTTTTTGTTCCGTCGAGATTTTGGCGCGCCCCACGGCCTCGCCCTAAGTTGCTGTTCACAAAGCAAGAATCTGCGTTTCATTCCTTGACACCTTTCCAAGGCGATTCGTATAGTGCCTCGCGTGGGGAATAGTGGGTGACAGTGGGGATTCGGGGACATTCTGGAGCAAAAACACCCGCCAAAGCGGGGGCTCCGTAGCGAACCAGAAGACCCTCGAACAACGCGAGCAGCAGCGCAAATGTTTCGGGGTTTCAACGCAGTAACGATCGACGCGAAGGGGCGGCTGGCAGTGCCAGCGCGCTTCCGCGAACTGCTGGCTGCGCGCAACGTCGACACCCTCATCATGACCATCAGCCCGTGGGACCGATGCATCTGGGCCTATCCGCTCCCCGAGTGGGAAGGTATCGACAGCAAGCTCCACGCCCTGCCTGCCGCCGACCCGGAAGCCCGCATGGCCAAACGGGTCGTGCTGGGCCACGCCACCGACTGTCAGTTCGATGCTCAGGGCCGGGTCCTTGTGCCCCAGGAGTTGCGCGATCTGGTCCACATCGACCGTCGCACGGTGGTGCTGGGGCAGGGCAACAAACTGGAACTGTGGGACGACGAGTCCTGGCAGCGTCGACGCGGCGAATGGCTGCAGGAAGTCGCCTCCGGCTCCACGCCGACCTCCAACGTGCTGGCGTCCCTGTCGTTGTAATGGCGGGTGGAAACCGGTGCCCACATCCCCGTCCTCCTTGATGAAGTGCTTGAACAGCTTGCGATTCGTCCGGGCGGCAGTTACCTCGATTGCACCTTTGGGCGGGGCGGCCATTCCCGGGAAATCCTGCGCCGGCTTGGGCCGACGGGGCGCCTGCTGGCCTGTGACCGCGACGCGACGGCCGTTGCGGCAGGGGCCGACCTGCAGGCCGATCCGCGCGTGACGTTGGTTCAGGCCAGATTTTCGACCATCACCAGCGCGCTAGGCGCCGAGCGGCTGCAAGCCGGGCTCGACGGCGTCTTGCTTGACCTCGGGGTGTCGTCCCCGCAGTTCGATGAGGCCCAACGGGGATTCAGTTTCCAGCACGACGGCCCGCTCGACATGCGCATGGACCCGGACAGCGGCGAATCGGTTGCCGACTGGCTGGCGCACGCCGAACAACACGAGATCGAGCGCTGCCTGCGCGACTACGGGGAAGAGCGCCACGCCCGGCGCATTGCGCGTCGCCTGTGCGATACGCGGATGCGTGAGCCCCTTCGCACGACCGCCCAGCTGGCGGCCGTGATCGCCGGCGCTGTGCCGCGCAGCGGCGAGCGGATTCATCCGGCTACCCGCAGCTTTCAGGCCCTGCGCATCCAGATTAACGACGAACTGGGGGAACTTGAGCGCGCCCTGCCGGTGCTGCGCGACGCGTTGGCACCCGCGGGCCGCCTCTGCGCGATTGCCTTTCATTCATTGGAAGACCGCATCGTGAAGCGTTACTTCCGTGATTCGGCGCGGGCGCCGGAGTTCGGGCAGGCGCCCGGACCACAGTTTGCGCTCGTCACCCGCAAGCCCATTTACCCCGCTGAGGCGGAATGTGCGGCCAATCCCCGCGCCCGCAGCGCGCGCCTGCGGGTGCTGGAGCGGGCAGCATGAGAGCGCTGATTCCCGTCGCCCTGGTCAGCGTTCTGATCTTCGCCAGCGCCTTGCAACTGGTGATGACGCGTTACGAAAGCAAGCGGCTCTACATGGAATTGCACGGCCTGCGACTGGCACGCGACAACCTCGATCGCGAGCGCGGCCAGTTGCTGCTGGAACAAGGCACCGCAGGCGCCCACCTGCGGGTCGAGGCCATTGCGCGCCAGAAACTCGACATGACGGTCCCCAATAAAGAACAAATCATGAGGGTCTATCCATGAGCAGGAAAAAACAGGGAAGTGTGTTCGCCAGGCTGCGTCCGAAGTGGATGCCGCACTCCTCGATGACGCGGCAACAGTTCGTGCTGGGCATGTTCGCGCTAGTGGCCGCCGCGCTGTGCTGGCACGCGGTCCATCTGCAGCTGGATAAAGGCGAGTTCCTGATTGGGGAGGGCGAGGATCGCTACGAGGCGCGCATTCAGACCGACGCACACCGTGGCATGTTGACCGATCGCAATGGCGAACCCCTCGCGATCAGCACCCCGGTGAACTCGGTGTGGGTGAATCCGCGCGAACTCGTCAAGCACCGCAACCGCTGGCCGGAGCTGGGCAAACTGCTGGGTTACTCGCCAGAGTATCTCGAAGCCACGCTAGAACCACGGGCCGAGCGTTCGTTTCTCTTCCTGAAACGTCAGGCCAGCCCGGAGCTGGCTGAGGCGGTGAGGAAAGCGCGCATCCCCGGCGTGCACCTGACCGATGAATACCGACGCTACTACCCGGCGGGTGAAGTCGCGGCGAATCTGATTGGGTTCACCAACGTCGACGACCTAGGGCAGGAAGGCGTCGAATTGAGCTTTGATGCCGCCTTGCGCGGGGTCAATGGCGAAAACCGCGTGATTCGCGACCGACTTGGTCGGGTGGTGGAACACGTCGAGCGCATCAAGGACGTGCAGCCGGGCCGCGATCTCGCGCTGAGCATCGACCGGCGCCTGCAGTACGTCGCCTACCGCGAACTGAAAGCAGCGGTCGAGAAGCACAACGCCGTGGGCGGCCTGATGGTGGTGCTGAATGCGGAAACCGGCGAACTGCTGGCGATGGTCAATCAGCCCGCGTACAACCCGAATAACCGCAGCGAAGCGAAGCGGGAAAGTTTCCGCAATCGCTCCCTGACCGACCTGTTCGAACCCGGCTCGACCATCAAGCCGTTCACGGTGGCGGCCGGGCTGGAATCCGGGCGCTTCAAGCCAACGACCGTCATCGATACCTCGGGCGGCGTCTTTCGGGTTGGGACCACCACCGTCCGGGATGTCCACGCCTACGGTCCTCTGACCTTGGCCGGCATCATTCAAAAATCCAGCAACGTCGGGGTGACCAAAATCGCGCTGGCGATTGAGGAAAAGCTGTTTTGGCAGGTGTTAGACGGGGCTGGCTTCGGGCACCCCAGCGGCGTCGAGTTGCCGGGTGAAACCGCGGGCCAGCTCGACTCCTGGCGCAACTGGGGGAAAGCCGACCACGTCACGCTATCGTATGGCTATCACACCAACATGACCGCCGTGCAGCTGGCCCGCGCTTACGGCGTCTTCGCCTCCGGCGGGTTGCTGCGCCCGGTCAGCGTCCTGAAGCAGGACGAGACCCCCGCCGGCACGCGCGTGGTCTCGCAGGCCACTGCCGATGCTGTGCGCGACATGATGAAGCTGGTCACCGAAAAAGGCGGTACCGCCGAAAACGCCGCCGTGCCTGGCTACACCGTTGCCGGCAAGACCGGCACCGTCAAGCGCGCTTCCGCCAAGGGTTACAACGACAGCGGTTACCGCGCGCTGTTCGCCGGCTTTTTGCCGGCCAATGCGCCGAAGCTGATCGGCGTGGTGGTGATCGACGACCCCAAGGGCAAGGAATATTACGGCGGTCTGGTGGCGGCGCCGGTGTTCTCTAACGTTATGCAGGAAGCCGCGCGGATTCTCAATCTCACGCCTGACCGCCCGGAAGATGCGACCACCGTGCCGCAGCGTTTCGCGGCCTGGGCGCCGCCTATGCAGCAGGTGGCGTCGAAAAATCCATGATGGCAGCGGTGCAGTCTTCGTCGGTAGGCCTTGCGGATCTGGTGCGCGGTTTGGTCGCGCGCCCCTACGGCGGCGACTGCACGCTAACCGGGCTTGCGATTGATAGCCGTCAGGTGCGCCCGGGCGACTGCTTTCTGGCCTACGCCGGCACGCGCGAAGACGGCGCCCGGTATATTCGCGCCGCGGCCGCCGCCGGCGCGGTGGCGGTGCTGACGGAAGCGGCCGATGTGCTGCCCGCACCGGGCATCCCGGTGCTCGGTATTCCCGGCTTGCGCGAACACCTCCCCACCCTCGCACGTCGCTTTTACGGCGACCCGGCGCAACACATGCGGCTGATTGCGATTACCGGCACCAAGGGTAAAACCACTACCGCCCACCTTTGCGCGCAGGCCCTGCGGACGATTTACGGTCGCAGCGGCTATTTCGGCACGCTGGGCTATGGCGCGCTGGACGCGCTTGAGTCCGGGCCCAATACCACGCCTGACCCCGTGACCTTTCAGCGGGTGCTGTCGTCGCTCGCAGCAGAAGGCTGCGGGCATGTGGCGCTCGAAGCGTCCTCGCACGCCCTCGATCAGGGTCGCCTCGCGCAACTGCCGGTCGCGGTGGCCGTCTTCACCGGACTGGGCCACGACCATCTCGACTATCACGGCAGTCTGGCCGCCTACGGCGAAGCCAAACAAAGTTTGTTCCGCCTGCCGGGTTTGCAGGCCGCCGTGGTCAACGCCGACGACCCTTATGCCCAGCAGATGCTGGCCGCCCTGGCGCCGGGTACGCCCGCCTACACCTTCAGCCTCCGAGCCGATGGCGCGCCGGCGGCGGTACAGGCGCTGGCGGTGCGTTGTACGCGTGAAGGCAGTGAAGTCGACCTGCGGACCTGGCAGGGTGAGTTCAGCTTGCGGAGCCCGCTGCTTGGCGAGTTCAACGTGCAGAATCTGTTGGCTGCGCTGACCGCGCTGATGGCCGCGGGCACGCCGGCCGCGACGGCCGTGGCCGCGCTGGCCAAGGCGCATCCCGTGCGCGGACGCATGGAACTCATCACCGGGACGCCGGCTCAGCCGCTGGTCTGCGTGGATTACGCCCACACGCCCGACAGTCTGGAACGGGTGTTGCGCGCTTTGCGTCTGCCCGATGTGGCGCGCCTGATCTGCGTGTTTGGCTGTGGCGGCGACCGCGACCGCAGCAAGCGTGGCCCCATGGGCGGCATCGCCGAGCGCGACGCCGACCGCGTGATCGTCACCGCCGATAACCCGCGCAGCGAAGACCCCGCCACCATCGCCGATGAAATTTGCGCCGGCATGCGCGAGCCCGCGCGGACGCTGGTGGTGCTTGATCGGGCGGCGGCCATTCGTACCGCGCTGATGGAGGCCGGGCCGGCGGACGTGGTGCTGATTGCCGGCAAAGGTCATGAAAGCACGCAGACAGGCGGCGGCGCGGTGGTGGCATTTGACGACGTGGCCGTGGCGCGGGCCTTGTTGCAGGAGCTTGCCAATGCTTGAAGGCACGCTGGCCTGGGTGGCTGAGGCGACCGGCGGCGAGTTGCAGGGCGCGGACCTGCGCTTCGCCGGCCTCGGGACGGACACGCGCAGCTTGAATGCCGGCGAGTTGTTCGTGGCGCTGCGCGGCGAGCGCTTTGACGCCCACGAACTTGTCGCTGAGGCGCAAGCCCGCGGAGCCGCTGCGGCGGTGGTGGACCGGCCGGTGCAGGCGCCGGGTTTATCGCTGATCGTGGTGGCCGACACCCGCCGCGCGCTGGGCGATCTGGCGCGCGCCTGGCGCCGCCGCTTCGCCATTCCCGTCATCGCCATCACCGGCAGCAACGGCAAGACCACGACCAAGGAAATGGTCGCCAGCATTCTCCGCGAACAGGGCGCGACGCTGGCGACGCTGGGCAATCTGAACAACGACATTGGCGTGCCCCTGACGCTCTTCAGGCTGGCCGCCAGCGATCGCTATGCGGTGATCGAAATGGGCGCCAACGGCCCCGATGACATCACGTCGCTGGTAGCAATCGCCGAACCGACTGTTGCGCTGGTCACCATGTGCGGTCCTGCGCATCTGCAGGGTTTCGGCTCGCTGGACGGCGTTGCCCGGGCCAAGGGCCAGATTTACAGCCGACTGAATTCGACGCATACGGCCTTGATCAACGTCGACGACCCGCATCACGCGCGCTGGCAGAGCACGGCGGGCGCGGCCCGCATCCTGCGTTTTGGCCTCGGCGCGGACGCCACCGTCACGGCGACCGACATCCAGCCCGGCGGCCTTGGTGCCGGGTCGCAGTTCAGGCTGCGGGTAGGCGGCGAGGCCGCGATGGTCACCCTGCCGCTCGACGGCTTGCACAACGTACGCAACGCCGTGGCCGCTGCCGCCGTCGGCGCCGCGCTTGATTTGCCGATCGCCGTGATCAAGGCCGGCCTCGAAGCGGTACCGCCGGTGAAAGGACGCCTCAACGTGCGCCGCCTGCCCACCGGCGCGACCCTGATCGACGATACCTACAACGCCAATCCGGCCTCGCTGGCCGCCGCGCTTGATTTGCTCGCGACCCAGCCGGGGTCCCGCTGGCTGGTGCTGGCGGATATGGGCGAACTTGGACCTTCGGCAGTTGAGTTGCACCGCGCGGCCGGGCTGGCCGCACGGGCGGCCGGGGTGAGCCGACTGTTTGCCATCGGGCCGCTGGCGGCCGCCGCCGCAGAGGCCTTTGGCGCGGAAGCCCTGCGCTTTATCACGCGAGACGATGCGCTCGCCGCGCTCCGCGAACAACTGATCGGGGACGTCACCGTGCTCTGCAAGGGCTCGCGTTCCATGCAACTCGACCTGCTGGTGAAGGCCTTGCTGACGCCCGCTGAGGGGGCCCTATGCTGTTGATGCTGGCCGAGTGGCTCGCGCAGTACGAGTCGGGATTCCGCGTATTTCAGTACCTGACCTTGCGCACGGTGCTGGCGGCCTTGACCGCGCTCTTCATCGCGCTGCTGGTGGGGCCCGAACTCATTAAACGCCTCACGCTGCGCCAGATTGGTCAGACCGTCCGCGACGATGGCCCCAAGTCACATCTTTCCAAGGCCGGCACGCCGACCATGGGCGGCGCGCTGATTCTGGTGTCGATTTCGCTCAGCACGCTGCTGTGGGGCAATTTATCCAACCGCTTCCTGTGGCCGGTGCTGCTGACCACGCTGGGCTTCGGCGTGATTGGCTGGGTTGACGATTACCTCAAACTCTCGCGCAAGAACCCGAAGGGACTCGCCGCCCGCTACAAGTATTTTTGGCAGTCGGTCATCGCGCTGGCGGTGGCGACGCTGTTGTTCAACACCGCGCTGGTCCCGGCTGAAACGCGACTCATCGTGCCGTTTTTCAAAGGCGTGTCGATTGAACTTGGGCTTCTCTATATCGCGCTGACCTACTTCGTCATCGTCGGCACCAGCAACGCGGTCAACCTGACGGATGGACTCGATGGCCTTGCGATCCTGCCGACCGTGCTGGTGGCCGGAGCGCTGATCGTGTTCGCCTACGTCACGGGCAACGTCAAGTTTTCGCATTACCTGGGTCTGCCGTATGTGCCGGGTGCGGGCGAAATGGGCGTCTTTTGTGGCGCGATCGTAGGCGCTGGGCTGGGCTTCCTGTGGTTCAACACCTATCCCGCGCAGATTTTTATGGGCGACATCGGCGCGCTCGCGCTGGGCGCGGCCTTGGGCATCGTGGCGGTGGTGGTCCGGCAGGAATTGGTGCTGTTCGTGATGGGCGGCGTGTTTGTGGCCGAGACGGTGTCGGTCATCCTGCAGGTCGCCTCCTTCAAGATGACCGGCAAGCGCATTTTCCGAATGGCGCCGCTGCATCATCACTTTGAACTCAAGGGCTGGCCGGAACCGCGGGTCATTGTGCGGTTCTGGATTATCACCGTGGTGCTGGTGCTGGCCGGCCTTGCCACCTTGAAGCTGCGATGAGCGCGACCCAGCCCATCCCCGCCATCTATGCCGGCCAGCACTGGGGCGTGTTCGGCCTCGGGCTGACCGGCCTGTCCTGCGCCCGTCATCTGCTGGCGCGGGGCGCGCGACTGACCTGCGTCGACACGCGAGCGGCCCCGCCGCTGCTGGACGCCGTGCGCGCGCTCTCCCCGGATATCGCCACCCGCTGCGGCGAGTTGCCGGCGAATGTCTTCGGCGCCTGCGACGACTTGGCCGTCAGCCCGGGCGTGCCGCTGGACCATCCGTCACTGCTGGCGCGGACCGGCTCGCTGCTAGGCGATATTGCGCTGTTTCGGCGTGCGGCCAACGCCCCGCTGCTGGGCATTACCGGCTCGAACGGCAAGAGCACTGTGACCACCCTGGTCTGGCAGATGCTGGCCCGCGCAGGGCAGGTGGTGCGGGCTGGCGGCAATCTCGGCACGCCGGCGCTCGACCTGCTGGAAGGGCAGGCGCCCGACTGCTATGTGCTGGAGCTTTCAAGCTTTCAGCTCGACCTGACCCCCGATCTGGCTGCTGAAGTCGCGTGCGTACTCAACCTGTCGGCCGACCATCTTGATCGGCATGGCAGCCTTGAGGCCTACGCCGGCGCCAAGGCGCGCATTTTGCGCGGCGCGCGGCACCTGGTGCTGAATGCCGACGACCCGCTGGTGGTCGCGATGGCGCCAAGGGGGCAGACCGTGCGCTGGTTCGGCAGCCACCGCGCGCAGGCTCACTATCATCTGGCTGAGCACGCGGGGCAGCGCTGGTTGTGCTGCGGCGACGAGCCCGTGATCGCGGCCGCCGAACTCGGCATCAAGGGCCAGCACAACGAGCTCAACGCCCTGGCCGCCTTGGCCATGACCGACTGCATGGGACTCGCACGCGACGCCCAGTGCGCGACGCTGCGCGAGTTCACGGGGCTGGAACACCGCTGCCGCGAAGTCGCCACGCATGCCGGCGTCAGCTGGTACGACGATTCCAAGGGCACCAATATCGGCGCGGCCAGCGCCGCGATCGCCGGCATCATGCACGGGCGGCGCGGGGTGCTGATTGCCGGCGGTCAGGGCAAGGGTGCCGACTTTCGCGAACTGCGAGAGGCCGTTGCCGGCCGGGTGCACACGCTGGTGCTGATTGGCGAAGACGCTCCGCTGCTCGCCAACGCGCTGGGCGATCTGGCGCAGATCGAATTCGCCGCCAGCATGCCGCAGGCGGTGGCGCTGGCGGCCGCTGCCGCACGGCCGGGTGACGCGGTACTGCTGAGCCCGGCCTGCGCCAGCTTCGATATGTTTGAGGGTTACGCCCATCGCGGCCAGATCTTTGCCGCAGCGGTGGAGGCGCAGATCAGCGCATGACTCAGGCGGTTCGCAAACCCGTGCCCGTGATGCGCATCCATGATGAGCCGCGCTTTGATCCGTGGTTTGTTTTCGCGCTGGTGACTTTGGTCGCACTGGGCATCGTGATGGTCGCCTCGGCTTCAATCGCGCTCGGTGCCCGGAATCACGGCACGGAGTTTTATTACGCCAAGCGCCATCTCTTTTCGCTGAGCATGGGCAGCCTCTTCGGCTACGTGCTCTACCGCGCCGGGCTCGATACCATCCGGCGCTACAGCGTCTTCGGGCTAGGGATTTCAATCCTGTTGTTGATGGCGGTGCTGGTGCCGGGCATTGGCCATCGCGTCAATGGCGCCTGGCGCTGGCTGTCGATCGGCGGCGTGACCATTCAGGCCTCCGAAGTCGCCAAGCTCGGCATCATCGTGTACCTGGCGGGCTATCTGGTGCGCCATCAACTGCAGGTCCGGCAGCATCTGTGGGGCTTCGCGAAGCCGATTGGCGTGTTTGGGGTCATCGCCCTGCTGCTACTGGCCGAGCCCGATATGGGGACCACCATCGTGCTGGCGGCGACGACGCTGGGCATGGTGCTGCTGGCCGGCGCGCCGATCCCCACATTCATCGGGGCGGGCTCGATTCTGGCAACGCTGGTCGGTGTCCTGATCGTGATGGAACCCTACCGCCTCGCCCGTTTGAGCAGCTACCGCAACCCTTTCGAGCATGCCGAGACCTCGGGCTACCAGCTGGTGCAGTCGCTGATCGCCTTCGGGCGCGGCGAGTGGACCGGTGTCGGACTCGGCAACAGCGTGCAGAAGTTGTTCTATCTGCCGGAAGTGCACACCGACTTTATCTTCGCCGTGATCGGTGAAGAACTGGGCCTTGCCGGCACGGTGTCGGTGATTCTGCTGTTCCTGTTTCTGGTCTGGCGCATCTTTCGCATTGGCGAACGGGCCGAGCGGATGGGCCAGACCTATGGCGCCAATCTGGCCTACGGCGTGGCCTTGCTGGTGGGCCTTGAGTCCTTCATCAACATCGGCGTGAACATGGGCTTCTTCCCGACCAAGGGACTGACCTTGCCCTTCATCAGCTATGGCAACAACAGCACCATGGTGCTGTGTGCGGCGATGGCGCTGGTGCTGCGGGTGGCGCATGAATCGCGTACCGATCGCTCGGCGGTCACACCGCCCGCCGAGCCGCCGCCCGTCATCGACGAGCCACCCTCGGAGCTTGCGCATGGCTAGACGCGTACTGATTCTCGCGGGCGGCACCGGGGGGCATATTTATCCCGCACTGGCGGTGGCCGACGTGCTGCGTCAGCAGGATGTGGGCCTGCGCTGGCTGGGTGCGGCCGGTGGTATGGAAGGCCGCATCGTGCCCGGTGCCGGCATCGAACTGGTGGAGATGGTGGTCTCCGGGCTTCGCGGGCGGGGCTGGCGCGGCTGGTTGCTGGCGCCATTCACGCTGCTGGTGGCGACCGCGCGGGCGGTGACGGCGATACGGGCATTCCAGCCCGGCGTGGTGCTGGGGATGGGCGGCTTTGTCAGCGGCCCCGGCGGGCTTGCGGCCTGGCTGTGCCGGCGCCCGCTGGTGATTCATGAACAAAATGCCATCCCGGGCCTGACCAACCGTTTGCTGGCGCGACTCGCGACCCGCGTGCTGGAGGCCTATCCGGGCAGCTTCAGCGCCGCGCATCGCGCGCTGACCACCGGCAATCCGGTGCGTGCCGCAATCGCCGCGCTAGCCGGGCAGATTCGCGCCCCGCGCCCGGCCGGTGCGCCACTGCGGGTGCTGGTGCTGGGCGGCAGTCGCGGTGCGCGCCGACTCAACACCGTGCTGCCGGTGGCGCTTGCCCGCCTGGCGGAGCAGCCGCTGGAAGTCTGGCATCAGACCGGTGAGGCCGACCTCGCGAGCACCCGGGCTGCCTACGCGGCGGCAGTGCCCGGCGCGCGCGTGGACCCTTTCATCACCGACATGCCGGCCGCCTATCTATGGGCCGATGTGGTGGTGTGCCGGGCCGGCGCCATGACGATTGCGGAACTGGCCGCCGCGGGCCTGCCGGCGGTGCTCGTGCCATTCCCGCATGCGGTCGACGACCATCAGACGGCCAACGCGCGTTATTTGGCAGACGCCGGTGCGGCCGTGCTGGTGGCCGATGCCGCGCTGACCGCCGAAGCGTTGGCGGCGCAACTCCAAATCTGGGCCGAGGACCGCGACCTGCTGACGCAGATGGGCGCCAAGGCGCGCGCGCTGGCGCAACCCATGGCGGCTGACACGGTCGCCCATCACTGTCTGGATCTGCTCCATGCATAAGCCCGAGACGCTGCCGATGCACAACGTCCGACGCATCCACTTTGTGGGCGTCGGGGGCGCCGGGATGAGCGGGCTGGCAGAGGTGTTTCATAACCTGGGCTATGCCATCTCGGGCTCCGATCAGGCGTCGAACCGGATGACCGAGCAGCTCGCACGTCTGGGCGTCGCGATTTCGGTGGGCCACGCGGCCGAACACGCGGCGCAGGCCGACGTGGTGGTCTATTCCAGCGCCATCCCGGCTGACAATCCGGAACTGCTGGCCGCGCGGGCGCGCCGTGTGCCCATCGTGCCCCGCGCCGAAATGCTGGCCGAACTGATGCGCTTCCGCAGCGGCATTGCCATCGCCGGCACCCACGGCAAAACGACGACCACCAGCCTCATGGCCAGCGTGCTGGCCGAGGGCGGGCTTGACCCGACATTCGTCATCGGCGGGCTCTTGCACAGCGCTGACTCCCACGCGCGCCTCGGCACCGGCCACTATCTGGTGGCGGAAGCCGATGAGAGCGACGCGTCCTTCCTGCTGCTCAATCCCCTGATGGCGGTGTTGACCAACATCGACGCCGACCACATGGACACCTACCAGCAGGATTTCGAGCGCCTGCGCGGCAGTTTTCGCGATTTCTTCCGCCGCTTGCCGTTTTACGGCGTGGCGGTGATTTGCGCCGACGACCCCAACGCCGCGTCGCTGGTCGACCAGTTACATACGCGGGTCATCACCTATGGCCAGCAGCAGGACGCGGACATCCAGGGTTATGACATCGAATTACGCGGCACCCGGTCGCGCTTTCGCGTGCGTCGCCGCGGCGTGGCCGACGATTTTGAAGTCACCCTCAATATGCCCGGACGGCACAACGCGCTGAATGCGTTGGCGGCCATCGCGGTCGCCGGCGAGCTGGGTATTTCCGATGCGGCGGTCGCGCGCGCCCTGGGCAGTTTTCAGGGCGTGGGCCGGCGCTGCCAGGTGCGCGGCCGCACCCGATTTGGCAACGCGCTGGTGACCGTGATTGATGATTATGGCCATCACCCGCGCGAACTCGCCGCGATGATCAGAACCGCCCGCGAAAGCTGGGCCGGGACCCGGTTGGTGCTGGCCTTCCAGCCCCATCGTTACAGCCGCACGCGCGACTTGTTTGAAGATTTTGCCGAGGTGCTGAGCGGCGTCGACGTGTTGCTGCTGCTCGACATCTACAGCGCCGGTGAGAAGCCGCTGCCGGGCGCCGACGCCCGCGCGCTCTGCCGATCGATTCGCGCCCGTGGCGCCGTCGATCCGGTGTTTGTATCCGGGCCGGACAAGCTGCCTGAAGCGCTGGCCGGCGTGGTCAGGGATGACGATCTGGTGATGCTGCTGGGCGCCGGCAGTATCGGCCGGGTCGCCGAGCGCCTGCACTATGAGGCGGACGCCTGAAGATGAACGGACGCGAGGCAACTGCGAGGGCAATGCAAGTGGCTGAGGGTGAAGAGGCAAGCGTGCTGAACAGTCCGGCGTGGCTGGCGGGGCTGTCCTTGCGTGGGCGACTGCGGTCGCATGAGCCCATGTCCAGGCACTGCACCTGGCGGGCCGGCGGCGCGGCCGAGCGCTTGTTCGAGCCGGCCGATCTGGCGGACCTGGTGAGCTTCCTGCAGGCGGCGCCGCTGGCCGAGCCGCTGACCCTGATTGGTTTTGGCAGCAATCTGCTGGTGCGTGACGGCGGCCTTCCCGGCACGGTCATCCTGACCGCCGGCGTCTTCGGCCAGTTGCGTTGGCTGGACGAGCGGCGGGTAGAGGCGGGCGCTGGTGTCGCCTGCGCCAAGGTGGCCCGTCAGGCCGCCCGACGCCAGTTGGGCGGCGGTGAATTTCTGGGCGGCATTCCGGGCACGATTGGCGGCGCGCTGGCAATGAACGCGGGCGCCTTCGGGCATGAAATCTGGTCGCTGGTCGACGCGGTAGAAACCCTCAGCCGCGGCGGTCGCGTACAGCGCCGCCCGGCGGCTGAATTCCGCGCCAACTATCGGCAACTGGAAGGCCTGAACGAAGAATGGTTTGTCTCGGGCACGCTGCGCTTTGACGTCGACGCCAGCACCACCGCCACGGTGCGCGACCTGCTGGCCCGGCGGAACGCCAGCCAGCCGCTGGGCTTGCCGAGCTGCGGTTCTGTCTTCAAAAACCCGCCCGGCGATTTTGCCGGTCGGCTGATCGAGGCGGCAGGCTGCAAAGGTCGACGCAGGGGCGGCGCCTATGTCTCGCCCAAGCACGCCAATTTCATCATTAATGACGGCAGCGCCAGCGCCGACGACATCGAAGGCCTGATGTGGGAAGTCCAGCAGCTGGTGGCGGCGCATAGCGGTCAGCGCCTGGAAACCGAAGTCAGAATTCTGGGCCTCCCGGCCGCCGATGGGGTGGGCGCATGACGCCGCTACCTTTCCAGGAAGCCGAGGTGCTGGCCCGCGCCGGTCGCGTGGTGGTGCTGATGGGCGGTGACACCGCAGAGCGCGAGGTGTCGCTGAAAAGCGGCACCGCCGTTGCGGCCGCACTGGCCCGCGCCGGCGTTGCGGTACAGACGTTGGACTTCCGCGCGGGCAGCTTGCCGGACTTGCTGGCACTGGCCCCGGACCGCGTGTTCATTGCCCTGCACGGCAGGGGCGGCGAAGACGGACAGCTGCAAGGCGCGCTGGGCGTGGCCGGTATCCCGTACACCGGCAGCGGCGTGCTGGGCTGCGCGCTCGCCATGGACAAGGTTCGCAGCAAGCAGCTGTGGCACAGTCAGGGGCTGCCCACGCCGGCCTTTGAACTGGTAGACGCGAGCACCGACGCGCGGGCGCTGGTGGGGCGGCTCGGCTTGCCCTTGGCGATCAAGCCGGCGCACGAGGGCTCCAGCGTCGGTGTGAGCAAGGTCACCGCGCTGGCCGAAGTGGCGCCGGCCATTGCGCTCGCCCAACGCTATGACCGCGTGGTGCTGGCCGAGCGCTGGATTACCGGCGGCGAATATACCCTGTCGATCGTCGGCGGCCAGACGCTGCCCATCATCAAGCTGGAAACCCCGCATCAGTTCTATGATTACGCGGCCAAGTACCTTGCGGACTCCACCCGCTATCTCTGCCCCTGCGGGCTGTCTGCCGAGCGCGAAGCGGCGCTGGCGGCGCTGGGACTGCGGGCCTTCGAGGCGCTCGGCGCGAGCGCCTGGGGGCGGGTCGATTTCATGCTGGACGAAGCGGGCCAGCCGCACTTCATCGAACTTAATACCGTGCCCGGCATGACCGACCATTCCCTGGTGCCGATGGCCGCGGCCGCCGTGGGCTGGACCTTCGAGCAGCTGGCGCTGCAAATTCTGGCATCGAGTTTTGAGCGTGCGACATGAGCTCTCGCCAGCCGCAGCGTCCGGCCAGCGTCCCGCGCGACGCCGCGCCTCTGCGGCCAGTCCGCTGGCTGTGGCCGCTGCTTGGTGTGCTGCTGGGATTGAGTGGCTGGCGCCTGTGGGAGCATCTGCACGACCCGCACGCCTATCCCATTCGCAAACTCACGGTGGACGGGGAGTTTCGCTTTCTGGCCCGGGAGTCAATCCAGCAGCTGGTGGGCGGGGCGGTATCCGGCGGCTTTTTCGAGGTCAACGTGCAGCAGGTGCGGCGCATGATCCTGCGCGAGCCCTGGGTACGCGAGGCCAGTGTGACGCGCGTCTGGCCCGACACCATTCACGTCAGCATTCGCGAACAGCAGCCGGTAGCGCGCTGGGGCAAGGACGGCCTGCTCAGCACGACGCAGGAAGTCTTCAGCCCGGATCAGGCGAGTTTTCCGCCCGGATTAATCCGCTTGTACGGCCCACCGGGCAGCGAGGCGGAAGTCTGGACCACCTACCGGCGGGCGAGCGTGCTGCTCGGCGAGCTGGGTTTGAAAATCGGCAGCCTCGCGCTCTCGGACCGTCGGGCATGGCAGATCGTACTCAGCGACGGGTCTACCCTGCTCCTCGGCCGGCACTTCACGCAGGAGCGGCTCGAGCGTTTTATTCGCGCCTGGCCGCGCATCCTGCGCGAGAACTGGATGCGGGTGCAGACGCTGGACCTGCGCTACACCAATGGCTTTGCGGTCAAGGAGCGACCGACTGCCCCAAGCCCGGCGACACCCGGCACCAAACCATGATTTTTCACTTCGCAGCAGAACGAGGCTGACCAAACCCTATGCTCAGGAAGCAGGACAAGAACCTTATCGTCGGGCTCGACATCGGCACCTCCAAAGTGGTGG
This sequence comes from Gammaproteobacteria bacterium, assembly GCA_023257255.1. Lineage (GTDB taxonomy): Bacteria > Pseudomonadota > Gammaproteobacteria. The sequence continues at coordinate 28,870 of JALRCR010000001.1, forward strand.
CGCTGGTGGGCGAAATTGGGGAAGACGGGTCGGTCGAAGTGATCGGTCTGGGTTCGCACCCCTCGCGCGGCCTGAAGCGCGGCGTGGTGGTCAACATCGATTCCACCGTGCAGTCGGTGCAGCGCGCAGTGGAAGAAGCCGAGCTGATGGCCGGCTGTGAGATCAAGTCGGTGTCGGTCGGGATTGCCGGCAGCCACGTGCGCAGCCTGAACTCGAACGGCATTGTGAAAATCAAGGACGGTGAGGTCACCCAGAGCGACAAGGACCGGGTGCTGGAAGCCGCGCGCGCGGTGGCAATTCCGGCCGACCAGCAAATCCTCCACACGCTGGCGCAGGAGTACATCATCGACGGTCAGGACGGCATCCGCGAGCCCATCGGCATGTCCGGCGTGCGGCTGGAAGCGCGCGTCCATATTGTGACCGGGGCGCAAAGCGCGACCCAGAACATCGTGAAATGCGTGCGGCGCTGCGGCCTGATTGCCGACGACATCGTCCTGCAGCAGCTGGCGTCGTCGACCGCCGTGCTGGCCGAAGACGAGAAAGATCTGGGCGTTTGTCTGTGTGACATCGGCGGCGGAACCACCGACATCGCGGTGTTCGTGCACGGCGCGATTCACCACTCGGCGGTCATTCCGATCGCGGGCGATCAGGTCACTAACGACATCGCGGTTGCCCTGCGGACGCCGACGCATCACGCGGAAGATCTGAAAATTCGCTACGCCTGCGCGATGACCCAACTCGCCAACGCCAACGAGACGATTGAAGTGCCCAGCGTGGGTGACCGCGCGTCGCGGCGGCTTGAGCGCCAGACGCTGGCCGAAGTGGTAGAGCCCCGCTACGACGAGCTGTTTGGCCTTGTGCTGGCGGAACTCAAGCGCAGCGGCTTCGAAAACATGATCGCCGCCGGCGTGGTGTTGACCGGGGGTGGCGCGCGCATGGAAGGGGCGATCGAACTGGCCGAGGAGGTGTTCAACATGCCGGTGCGGCTCGGGGTTCCGCAGCACGTGACGGGTCTGGTTGAGGTAGTGCGCAACCCGATTTATGCCACCGGCGTCGGTTTGCTGCTGGAGGCGAACAAGAACCTGCGCAACGGGCAGCAATCGCGTGGGGTTAGTCGTCTGGAAGTGGCCGGTGGGGTGTTGGGAAGAATGAAAACCTGGTTTCAGGGCAATTTTTGAGGCGGCCAGCGCGCTGCTCGCCCGCTTCGGGCGCAGCGGCAGCGGGGCTGCGGTGATTTAAACGCTGGTAATAACTCGCTCGACCCAAGTCCGCACCGAAAAGCGGACACGGTCGAACTAAACGGAGAAAACAACATGTTTGAAGTGATGGAAGCGTATAGCAAGAACGCGGTGATCAAGGTGATCGGCGTTGGCGGCGGTGGCGGCAACGCCGTTCAGCACATGCTGAGCGCGGAAATCGAGGGCGTCGATTTCATCTGCGCCAACACCGATGCGCAGGCGCTGCGTTCCTCCGCGGTCCCCACGGTGCTGCAACTGGGCGGCGACATTACCCGCGGACTGGGTGCCGGGGCGAATCCGGAAATCGGCCGTCAGGCGGCGCTGGAAGACCGCGACCGGATCAGCGACCTGCTGGAAGGGGCCGACATGGTGTTTATCACCGCCGGGATGGGCGGTGGCACGGGCACCGGCGCGGCGCCAGTCATCGCCCAAATTGCGCGTGAGAAGGGCATTCTGACGGTGGCGGTGGTTACCCGTCCGTTCGCTTTTGAAGGCAAGCGCCGTATGGACTGCGCGAACCACGGGCTCCGCGAACTGAGCCAATACGTCGATTCGCTCATTACTATCCCCAACGAACGTCTGCTCGCGGTGCTGGGCCGTGAAATCAGCATGCTGGATGCCTTCAAGGCCGCCAACGACGTGCTGCTGGGCGCCGTGGTCGGGGTCGCGGAACTCATCACCTGCCCGGGGCTGATCAATGTCGACTTTGCCGACGTGCGCACTGTGATGCAGGAAATGGGCATGGCGATGATGGGCAGTGGCCGGGGCCGTGGACCGACCCGCGCCGCCGATGCCGCCCGCGCCGCCATCGCCAGCCCGCTGCTCGACAACATCAATTTGTCCGGTGCCAAAGGCATTCTGGTCAACATCACGGCCGGCGCCGACCTCACGATGGGTGAGTTCGAAGACGTGGGTAACGCGGTGCGCGAGTTTGCGTCCGATAACGCGACCGTGGTGGTGGGCACCGTGATCGATCCAGCCACCGAAGGTGAAGTGCGGGTGACGATCGTGGCAACGGGCATCAGCAGCGACCCGGTGCGTCCGCCGGTTGAGGCGCCAAAGCCGGTTGAGGTGCTGCGTCCGGTCGAGCCGGTCGCGCCCGCTGCGCCGGTCGCCGTGATGGTGCCGACGGTGAGCATTGAGCCGCCGCGGGAGCCGCGCAGCCGTCAGGTCGACCTGCCGCCGATGCGCCGGAATCCGCCACAGGAAAAGCGTGAAGAACCTGCCCAGACCACCAGCTATCTGGATATTCCGGCCTTTCTGCGGCGTCAGGCCGATTGAGATCGGGATCGGGCGTTCACCGCTGATTCAGCCGGGCCGTACCACTGTGCGCCCGGCAGGCGTTTAATCGACGGTCGTTTTGCCGCGAATTCGACCTCGCGTGGTAACATTCGGCCGAAAGTGGTCAGGGTAGGGGGCTTCTGTACTGATGTTGAACCAACGAACGCTCAAAAACGTCATCCGCGCCACCGGCGTAGGCTTGCATACAGGCAAGAAAGTGCTGGTCACCTTGAGACCGGCGGGCGTCGACAAAGGCATCATTTTTCGTCGGGTCGATCTGGACCCGATAGTCGAAATCCCGGCCCGGGCCGAGAACGTGGGGGACACCAGTCTGTCCACCAGCCTGTTACGCGATGGCGTGCGGATTTCGACGGTAGAGCACCTGCTGTCGGCGTTTGCGGGGCTTGGCATCGACAACGCCTACGTTGATTTGAGTTCAGCCGAAGTGCCCATCATGGACGGTAGCGCCGGGCCCTTCGTTTTCCTCCTGCAGTCGGCAGGCTTTCAGGAACAGAACTCGCCCAAGCGTTTCATACGCATCAAAAAACGGATCGAAGTCAGCGACGGCGACAAATGGGCGCGGTTTGAGCCCTTCTCCGGTTTCAAGGTGTCATTCGCCATCGAGTTTGACCACCCGTTCTTCCAGCAAAGCAGCAAGCATGCGGAAATCGACTTCTCGACCACGTCTTTCGTGAAAGAAGTCAGCCGGGCCCGCACCTTCGGCTTCATGCGTGAAGTGGAATGGCTGCGCAGCCGCAATCTGGCCTTGGGCGGCAGCCTCGACAACGCGGTGGTCGTGGACGACTACCGGGTTCTAAACGAAGACGGCCTGCGTTACGAGGACGAATTCGTCAAACACAAGATTCTCGACGCGATCGGGGACCTCTATCTGCTCGGACACAGCCTGATCGGTGCCTTCCACGGCCACAAGTCGGGTCATGAACTGAACAACCAGTTGCTGCGCAAGTTGCTGAATACCCAAAGCGCTTGGGAGCAGGTCACCTTCGACGACCACGAAGACGCACCCATCGCCTACGCCCAGCCGATGCCGGCGCACTAGGCCGATTGTTTACCGCTGGCGGTGGTCTTGCGCCGCCGCCGTGGTGTCGACCCTGACCTGAATGCGCTGGATATGGGCCAGCGCTTTGCTTTCCCGGGCCCTTTCCAGCAACTCCGTTACCTCGTAACGCAGTCGGGTCGCCCAGACCGCTGAAGTGGCGGTCAGCACCAGCGTATCGCCGCGAGTCACCGCGACCTTCACCTGGGGCCGCAGCACCGCGGGCAACCACTCGCCGACTACCGTATCGATCTGCTGGAGCTCGTGTGCGCGTTCGATCAAACGCGAGAGTGCCGGGGTCTGGGCCACGATGGCACCGATGCGGGTGGGATGTTTCATTTCAGCTGGCCGTCGGGTGTCGCGTTGAGGTGATGGCTGTTGGTGGGTTGCCCGCAATAGCGGACACAGGTCGTCTGTTACACTAGCCCACCCATTTTATTGTGGCCGCTCATCGGGCCGGCCAGCTGCTTGAGGAACGTATGACCGACTCCGCTCTTTCGCTTCCGCGCCGCTTGCTCCGCGCCCTGTTTGGCAGTCGCAACGAACGCCTGTTGCGGAAGATCCGGAGGGTCGTCGACACCGTCAACGGCTTCGAGTCCGCGCTCGCGGCGCTCTCCGATGACGCCCTGGCGGGTAAAACCGAATCCTTCCGCAGCCGGCTGGCGCAGGGCGAAACGCTCGACAGTCTACTGCCTGAAGCCTTCGCCACGGTGCGGGAGGCCGCCCGCCGGGCGCTCAATATGCGCCATTTCGACGTGCAGATGATCGGTGGCATCGTGCTGCACGACGGGCGCATCGCTGAAATGCGCACCGGCGAGGGCAAGACCCTGGTCGCGACCCTGCCGGTATACCTCAACGCGTTGACCGGGCGCGGTGTCCACGTGATTACCGTCAACGACTACCTTGCCAGGCGCGACGCCGAGTGGATTGGCAAGGTCTATCGTTTTCTCGGCCTGACCGTCGGGGTGGTGCTGTCCGGGATGGGGTCAGAGGACCGACGCGCGGCCTATGGCGCCGACATCACCTACGGCACCAACAACGAATTTGGCTTCGACTACCTGCGCGACAACATGGTCTTCAGCAAAGACCAGCGCGTGCAGCGGGAGCTGGTCTACGCGGTGGTCGACGAGGTTGACTCCATCCTGATCGACGAAGCACGTACCCCGCTGATTATTTCCGGGCCTTCGGATGACCGTAGCGACGCCTATCGGCGCATGAATGTGCTGATCCCGAAGCTGGTGCGCCAGCCCGAGGAAGAGGGTGAAGGCGACTACTGGGTCGATGAGAAAGCCCGCCAGGTTCACATCACTGAGTCCGGGCATGAGCATGTGGAAGCCTTGATGGCCGAAGCCGGCCTGCTGGCCGCAGGCGAGAGCCTCTACGGGGTGTCAAACATCGGCCTCATGCACCACCTGAACGCTGCCCTGCGTGCCCACGCGCTGTTCGCGCGGGACGTGGACTACGTGGTGAAGGACGGTGAGGTAGTCATCGTTGACGAATTCACCGGCCGCACCATGCCAGGCCGCCGCTGGTCGGATGGCCTGCATCAGGCCGTCGAAGCCAAGGAAGGCGTGCAGATCCAGCTCGAGAACCAAACGCTGGCTTCGATCACCTACCAGAATTACTTCCGCCTGTACGAAAAACTGGCCGGCATGACCGGTACCGCCGACACCGAAGCCTACGAATTCCAGCAAATCTACGGGCTGGAAGTCGTGGTCATTCCTACCCACCGGGCCATGGTGCGCAAAGACCACGGCGATATGGTGTTTCTCACGGCGCGCGAAAAATATCAGGCCATCGTGGAAGACATCGCCGAGTGCCGGACCCGGCGCCAGCCGGTGCTGGTCGGCACGACCTCAATTGAGAACTCCGAGTTTTTGTCAGACCTGCTCCGCAAGCAGAGCATTCCGCACCAGGTGCTCAACGCCAAGTTCCACGAAAAGGAAGCGCAAATCGTGGCCCAGGCCGGTCGTCCCGGCAGTGTGACGGTAGCCACCAATATGGCGGGTCGCGGTACCGATATCGTGCTCGGCGGCAGTCTGGAAGCGGAACTGGCCGCGCTGCCGGCGGGCGCCGCCGATGCTGATAGGCAGCGGGTGCGTGATGAATGGACTGCCCGACACGACGAAGTGCTCGCCGCCGGCGGCTTGCATATTGTGGGCACCGAACGCCACGAGTCGCGCCGTATCGACAACCAGCTGCGCGGCCGTTCCGGCCGTCAGGGTGATCCGGGCAGCCGGTTCTACCTGTCGCTGGAAGATAACCTCATGCGTATTTTTGCCTCTGACCGGGTCGCCGGCCTGATGCAGAAACTCGGCATGAAGGAAGGCGAGGCCATTGAGCATCCCTGGGTGACCAAGGCCATCGAAAATGCCCAGCGCAAAGTGGAAGGTCGCAACTTCGATATCCGCAAGCAGTTGCTGGAGTTCGATGACGTGGCGAATGACCAGCGCAAGCACGTTTACGAGCAGCGCCGCGACCTGATGGAGGCCGATGACATTTCGGCGAACATCGGCGGCATCCGTAGCGATGTGGTCAACCAGTTCATCGACGCCTACATCCCGCCAGAAAGCTATCCCGAAAACTGGAACATCGACGGCTTGATGGCCGCCTTGCACAGCGACTATGGCGTCAGCCAGCCAATCAGCGACTGGCTGGCGAGTGACGATGAACTGCCCGAGCGGACCATCCGCGAGCGCATCCTGCAAGCGGTCGAAGAGAGCTATCAGGCCAAGGAGGCGCTGGTCGGTAGCGATGCCATGCGCGAATTTGAGCGCTCGGTCATGTTGCAGGTGCTCGACACACACTGGAAGGAGCATCTCTCGGGCATGGACCATCTGCGGCAGGGCATTCATCTGCGCGGCTACGCCCAGAAAGACCCCAAGCAGGAGTACAAGCGCGAGTCTTTCGAAATGTTCGCGCGGATGCTGCAATCCATCATGCGCGACGTGATTGGCATTTTGAGCAAGGTCGAAATTCGCGCGCGCGACGAAGTCGCGGAGCTTGAGGAGCAACGTCGCCGCACGGCCGAGCAGGCGCTGGCCCAGACCCAGATCCATGCAAGCGCCAGCGCGCTTGAGCCCGACCACCCGCCCCAGGCGGATGGCGGCCCGGCGCCTTACGTACGCCCGGGCCAGAAAGTCGGCCGCAACGACCCCTGCCCCTGCGGCTCGGGTCGCAAGTACAAGCAATGTCACGGTCGCCTGAGCTAGGCGCCACCAAGCCCGAAGGTGTTCATGAGCGAAATCTCCATCAGCCCGCACCGCATTGCGGGCGTTCGTCTGGCCTGCGTCGCGGCCGGGATTCGTAAAAACGGTCGCCCCGATCTGACCTTGGTCGAAATCTGCCCCGGCGCCACCGCCGCAGCCGTGTTCACCCGCAATGTGTTCTGCGCCGCGCCGGTCACGCTGGCGCGCCGGCACCTGGCGGCGGCAATGCCACGCCTGCTGGTGATTAACGCGGGCAACGCCAATGCCGGCACGGGCGAGCAGGGCTTGGCGGATGCGCTGACCGTTTGTCAGGAAGCCGGGGCGCGGTTGAACTGCGCGGCAGACGCGGTGCTGCCGTTTTCCACGGGCGTGATCGGTCAACGCCTGCCGGCCGAAAAGCTGGTCAGTGCGCTCAGTCCGGCAATTGCCGAACTGCGGGATGACGCTTGGGAAGCCGCCGCGCACGGCATCATGACGACCGACACGGTGCCGAAGCTCTTCTCGGCGCGGGTCGACACGGCGCATGGACCTTGCCACATCACCGGGATTACCAAAGGCGCCGGCATGATTAAGCCGGACATGGCCACGATGCTGGCGTTTATCGCCACCGACGCAAAGATTGGTCAATCCGACCTGCAGATATTGGTTAGCGAACTGGCCGATCGCAGCTTCAATCGCATCACCATTGATGGTGATACCTCCACCAACGACGCCTGCATCCTGATCGCGAGTGCGCAGGGCCCGACGCTGTCTCCGGCCAGTCCCGACTGGCCGTCCTTCCGCGCGGCGCTGGAGGGGGTCTTCTGCGAACTGGCCCGCGCCATCGTGCGTGACGGCGAAGGTGCCACCAAGCTCGTGACGGTGGACGTGCGCGGCGGACAGGCCGAGGCGGATTGCCTGCGCGCGGCCTATGCCGTGGCCGAGTCGCCGCTGGTCAAGACGGCGCTATTTGCCAGCGATCCCAACTGGGGCCGGATTCTGGCCGCGGTCGGGCGCTCCGGCGCCAGCGGGCTGGTGCTGACCGATATCGATATCGCCATTGGCGGCGTGCGGATCGTGGCGGGCGGCGAGCCGGTGCCTGGTTATGACGAAGCGGATGTGGCCCGGGTGATGGCCGGCGCCGAGTACATCATTGAGGTCCGAATCGGACAGGCCGCGACCCACGCCACCGTGCTGACCTGCGATTTCTCCTACGACTACGTGAAGATCAACGCCGAATACCGGAGCTGACGGGGCTGCACGCCATGAGCCTGACAGCGGCGATTCCAAGGCTTGAGGTGGTGGCGGGGGTGATCAGGGGTGCCGACGGTCGCATCCTCATCGCCCGCCGCGCAGCCGCTGCGGATCAGGGCGGGTTGTGGGAGTTTCCGGGCGGCAAGCTTGAGGCAGGCGAAAGCCGGCTTGAGGCGCTCAGACGCGAACTTCGTGAGGAGTTGGGGATCACCCTGCGTGCTGCGGCCCCGCTGCTGGAAGTCAGCCACCGCTATCCCCAACGAGCGGTGCGGCTTTACGTTTTTGAAGTGACCGCGTGGCAGGGCACGCCAAGCGGTCTGGAAGGACAGCCGCTGCGTTGGGTAGCGCCTGACGCCCTGCTAGGCCATGCATTTCCGGCGGCCAATCTGCCCATCGTGACCGCCGCCCGGTTGCCTCGCGCCTGTCTCATCACCCCGGAACCCGAGCAGCTCCCGCAATGGCTGGCGCAGCTGGCCGCCTGTCTGGCGGCCGGCGTCAAACTGATCCAGCTCCGCGCCAACACGCTGCCGCCACCGGCTTATCAAGCGCTGGCCCGCGAGGCGATCGCCATGGCGCATGCCCATGGCGCGCGCATCCTGCTCAACGCCGAGCCGGCGCTTGCGGCCCAGCTTGGCGCCGACGGCGTCCACCTCAACGCTCGGCGTTTGCGGGCCATGGCCGCTCGCCCGCTGGACGCCCCCGCGCTGGTCAGCGCCGCCTGTCATGACGCGGAAGCTCTCGATCTGGCGGCGGCCGTCGGCTGCGATTTCGTGCTGATTTCGCCGGTCGCGCCAACCGCCAGCCATCCCGGCGTCACGCCGCTCGGCTGGTCAGGACTCGCTCGGCTGGCCCGTCACAGCCGCCTGCCGGCCTACGCGCTCGGCGGGATGAATGCCGACGCGCTGCCACAGGCGGTGGCGGCGGGCTGTATTGGGGTCGCGGCGATTACCGCCGCCTGGCGGCAGCCCGAAGCAATGGGCGAGGCAAACGTCCGGCGGCTGTTAGGTGCGCTGCCGGCGCTATAGGCCGCAGCACTGCAGTTCGAAGTGCACCGTTTCGCTGGTTTGTTGGGGCCGCGAGCCCGGATCCGCCGGCCGGATGAAGCGCACGGTGAAGCGGTGCTTGCCGCCGCTGATTTCCGCAAAAACCTCTTCCTCCACGTTCAGCACCACGCGGACCAGCTGGCAAGACGAGGTCGGGTCTAGATTCTGCTGGTAGAAGCCGCCGCTGGCGGCCACTTTCTGTGGCACCGCTGATTCACGGATCAGCTTCAGCGTGATCTCCACGCCTTCTTCGATAACGCGTAAATCGTCCATCCAGTCGTTCAGCTGCGCGACCCGCACCGCATGCTCCCGTGAGAGCCAGAAGTGGAAGGCAGGCAGATCGAAACTGCATAAACCGCCGGGAATCGCCAGCCGCTGCCGGACCTGGGTCACGAGTTCCATCTGGCGCATGCGCTGTCCCGGCTGACAGGCCGGCGAGCGCAGCGCGCTCAGGATCGGGTCGAGGCGAGAGAGTGTGTTGTCCAGCGTGGTCTGGTTGACTGCCGGGTTGCTGCGCAGGGCGCTTAGCGTCGCCGCGTGGCGCTCCAGTTCCTTGATCAGGTCACCCTTGATGTCGGCGCGGGTCAACTGGTCGGTGATATCGATAAGGCTTGCCACCGCCTGCCGGGCGTTGAGGGCGGTCTTGCCCTGCATGCACTCGGCGACCGACTGGAAAAGATATTCGAGACGCAGGAAACAGCGGATGCGTTCATTTAGAGGCTGTTCGTAGATAACGCACGCCCCGGTTTCGGGAAACAGTTGCTGTTGGGGGCTCGGGCGCGCGGACTGCATTGCTGGGGGATTTCTAGGCCGCGCCCTCTTTGGCAAGTTGGAGGTACCGAGCGTGCAGCGCCGAAATCCGGGGCCGCAGTAGCGAGACATCGCCGGTGTTTTCCAGCACATCATGCGCGGCCGCCAGACGGTCTTCCCGCGAGGCTTGTGTCCGCATAATTGCCGCTACCTCCGGGGCTGTCAATTCGTCGCGGGCCATGACGCGCGCGATCTGAACCTCGGTCGGGCAATCAATCACGAGCACGCGGTTAACGCGGTTGCCGCCACCCCGTTCCACCAGCAGCGGGATGCAGACCAGGCAGTAGGGAAAGCCGGCCGCCTGCACGCGCGCGTCGGTTTCCTGTCGAATCAGCGGGTGCAGAATAGCCTCGAGCTGTTCACGCAGGGCGGGGGTCGCAAACACCAGCTGGCGAACGCGGCGCCGGTCAAGCTGGCCATCGGCCGTCAGCACCTCGGGACCGAAAGCCGCAACCACTGCGGCGAGGCCCGGGCTGCCCGGCGCTACCACGTCGCGTGCGACCTGGTCGGTATCGATGACCGGCGCGCCCAGCGCCGCAAATTCGCGGCAGATGGTCGTTTTACCGCTGCCGATGCCGCCGGTGACGCCCACCACAAACACGCGCTGCTTGTTCATCTCACGAAAGTCCCCAGCAACAGATCCTGCACCACATTCCCCCATAACAGCTGGATCCAGCCGGCGGCTGCCAGAAACGGGCCGAAAGGGATCGGCTTGCCGCGGGCATGACGTCCCAGCCCAATCAGCATAAGCCCGACCAGCGCACCGACCAGCGCGGCACCGATGATGATCCCGGGCAGGGCGGCCCAGCCCAGCCACGCCCCCAGCGCCGCAAGCAGCTTGAAGTCGCCGTAACCCATGCCCTCTTTGCCGGTCGCCAGGCGGAAGGCCCAATAGACCGACCACAGGCTGAGGTAGCCCGCCATCGCGCCGATGACCGCCGCTTGCAGGCCGACCAGACCGCCGCCCAGATTGACCGCAAGACCCGCCCAGAGCAGCGGCAGGGTGAGGTCGTCGGGCAGCAGCTGGGTGTCGTAGTCGATCACCGCCAGCGCGAGCAGTGTCCAGGACACGCCGGCGGCCAGCAGGGCGAACGGGCCAAAACCAAAACGCCAGGCGGCAAGGCCAGCGAGCACGCCCGCGCAGCACTCCACCAGCGGGTAGCGCAAGGGGATGGCGGTGCGGCAGTGTCGACAACGCCCGCCAAGCAGAAGCCAGCTCACGAGAGGGATATTGTCGAAGGCGCTAATCGCCGCCGCGCAGTGCGGGCAACGGGACCGCGGGCGGACCAGATTAAACACCTCATCGCGCGCGTCAGGCGTCGGCTCCGTCTGGTCGAAGGCAGCGCACTCCGTCCGCCACGCCCGTTCCATCATCAGCGGTAGCCGATAAATGACGACGTTGAGAAAACTCCCGACCAGCAGACCGAACACGCTCAGCGTGACAATGAAGGCGGTCGGCGAACTCGCCAGCAGCTGAAGCAGGTCGGCCATGCGCTCAGGCCCGGCCGTCGCAGTGGAAGGACATCAGAAAAATCCCGGGCCTAGTCGCGCTTAAACCACCTGACCCATCTTGAAGATAGGCAGGTACATGGCGACCACCAGACCACCGATTACCACGCCCAGCACCGCCATGATCATCGGCTCGAGCAGGCTGGTAAGGGAATCCACCGCATCGTCCACTTCCTGTTCGTACCAGTCGGCGACTTTACTCAACATAGAATCGAGCGCGCCGGATTCTTCGCCGATCGCCACCATCTGGACGACCATGTTGGGAAACAGATCGGCGTCGCGCATGGCCACCTGCAACTGGGTGCCGGTCGCAATTTCATCACGCATTTTCATCGTGGCGTTGTAGTAGAGGATGTTGCCGCACGCACCGGCGACGGAGGTCATGGCTTCAACCAGCGGCGTGCCGGCGGCAAACATCGTAGCCAGCGTGCGCGCAAACCGGGCGGTCGCAGATTTATTCAGAATGTCGCCGACCACCGGGAGTTTGAGAGCGAGTCGATCCAGCGCGTGGGCAAAAGCAACTGATCGTTTCTTGGCCTGAATCAGGCCGAAAATGGTGCCGCCGACCACGATGAGCAGCAGCCACCAGTTGGCCTGCATCCACTTCGACATGTCGATGACCATGCGCGTCAGGCCTGGCAGGTCGGCGCCGAAGCCGCTGAACAGTTCTTCAAACTGCGGGATGACGAACAGCAACAGGATGCAGGTGATGATGAACGCCACCACGAGTACGGCAACCGGATAGAACATCGCGCCCTTGATCTTCGACTTCAGGGCTTCCGATTTCTCCATGTAAGTCGCGAGTTTGTGCAGGATGCTTTCCAGAATACCCGCGTGTTCGCCCGCCGTGACCAGATTGACGAAGAGCTCGTTAAACTGCAGCGGGTGCTTGCGCAGCGACTCGGCCAGCGAGCCGCCGGCTTCGATATCCCCTTTGATCGACAGGATGAGCTGCTGCATGGCTTTGTTGGCGTGACCGCGGCCCACGATTTCGAAAGACTGCACCAGCGGCACGCCGGACGACATCATGGTGGCCAGCTGCCGGCAGAATACCGTGATGTCCTTGGTGGTGATTTTGGCCGAACTGGTGCCCAACAACGGTTTGGGCTTTTTCTTGACCTTGAGCGGATTGATGCCCTGACGCCGCAAAATCGACCGCACCACGGCGTCGCTCTGCCCCGACATCTCACCCTTGACCCGCTTGCCAGCGCGGTCCATGCCCTCCCAGAGGTACATATCCGTGCGGACTGGGGCGATGCCTTCGGCCATGTCTTACTCCACCGTCACGCGGTTGATTTCAGCGAGACTGGTAATGCCCCGGCGCGCCTTGTTGAGGCCTGATTTGCGAATATCCCAGATGCCTTCCGCAGCGCTCTGGTCGGCCAACTGCACGGCGTTGGCACCCTCAATGATGAGCCGCTTCATGCCGTCGGAAATAGGCATCACCTGATAGATCCCGACCCGTCCTTTATAGCCGCTCGGGCAATCGCTGCTGCTGCCCGGACCATAAAGACGGAAGCCGGCTTCGACGTCTTCGGGCGCAAAACCCTCCTTTAGCAAGGCCTCGGGCGGTACGTCGATGGGGGTGCGTAATTCCGGGTGCAGGCGGCGCGCCAGACGTTGGGCGGTAATCAGGTTGATGGTGGTGGCCACGGCGAACGGTGCGACGCCCATGTCTTGCAGGCGGGTCAGGGTTTGCGGGCCGTCGTTGGTGTGGAGCGTCGACATCACCATGTGGCCGGTTTGGGCGGCCTTGACCGCGATGGAAGCGGTTTCCAGATCGCGGATTTCGCCGACGAGGATGATGTCCGGGTCCTGCCGCAGGAAGGCCTTCAGTGCCTTCGGGAAGGTCATGCCGGTGCGCTCGTCGACCTGCACCTGATTCACCCCGGCGAGGTTAATTTCCACCGGGTCTTCGGCGGTGGAGATATTGATGTCTTCCTGATTGAGGATGTTGATCCCGGTATACAGCGATACCGTCTTGCCGCTACCGGTCGGGCCGGTGACCAGAAACATGCCGTAAGGCTTTTGCAGGTTCTTCAGGAACAGCTCTTTCTGGAAATCCTCGTAGCCCAGCAGATTGATATCCAGCGCGCCCGAATCCGAGTTCAGGATACGCATCACGCACTTTTCGCCAAACAGCGTCGGGCAGGTGTTAACCCGGAAGTCGATGGATTTGGTCTTCGACAGTTTCAGTTTGATGCGGCCGTCCTGTGGGACGCGCCGTTCAGAGACGTCGAGGCGCGACATCACCTTGATACGCGCCGCGATTTTGCCGGCCAGCGCCAACGGGGGTTTGGCGATTTCGGTCAGCATGCCGTCGATCCGGAAGCGCACCCGAAAAACTTTTTCGTAAGGTTCGAAATGGAGATCCGAAGCCCCGCGCTTGATCGCGTCCAGCAGGATTTTGTTGATGAAGCGCACCACCGGCGCGTCGTCAACCTCCGTGCTTTCGGTGACCGTTTCCTGCTGCGCGCCGATTTCCAGATCGTCCAGATTTTCGAAGTCTGAATCGGCAATGTCGTTCATGCCGGAATCGGCTGCGGCCAGCGCCTTTTCGATCGCTTTCTGCAGTTTGTTTTGCTCCACCAGCACCGCTTCGGTATTGGCGCCGATGTGGAACTTGATCTCGTCCAGCGCCTGCAGGTTGGTGGGATCGGCAATGCCGATATAGACGCGATTGCCCCGCTTGAAGATAGGCAGGGCATGGTGGCGCTGGATGAGTTCGATACTCACCAGCTTGACTACGTCGGGGTCGATTTCCAGCGCTTCGATATCCACCAGCGGCGCGCCAAATTCCTGAGAGGCCGCATGGGCAACGGTCTTGGGGTCGACCAGCTTCTGGTCGACCACATATTTCACAAAGGGTGTCTTCGCGGCAACGGCAGCCTGGAATACGCGCGCCGCCTCCTGCTCGTCCAGCAAGCCGTCGGCCACCAGTTTGCGGGCCAGACCGGTCAAGGGAATGCGGTTGGAGGGAACTGCCACAGAACTGCCTTAAATCCGTTAAACGCGAGAAAAAATACTAGACCAAAGCCGCCGTGCTGGCCACGACGGCTCGTAGGGTGACAGGTTCCCGCAGGGCTGTGGCGACCCTGCGGGCGTCGCGCTCAGCGCATGAAAGTAAACTTGCCAGCCTCGACGTCGATCTTGATCTCGTCACCAGGCCCAAACCGGCCTTCCAGCAGGGCCTGTGCCAGCGGTGTTTCGAGCGTGTTCTGGATTGCCCGCTTCAAGGGCCGGGCGCCATACACGGGGTCGAAGCCCGCTTCACCCAGTCTATCGACCGCAGCCGTGGAAATATCCAGTCCAATTCGCTGCTCCGCCAAACGCTGCCGTAAGAGCGCCAGTTGCACCTCGGCAATCGCCCGGATCTGGGCTTTGCGCAGCGCATGGAAGACCACGACTTCGTCGATTCGGTTGATGAACTCGGGCCGGAAGCTGTGCCGCACGACCTCCATCACGGCCTCGCGCATGTCGTCGTAAGCGGCCGTCTCGCCCAGTGCCTGAATGCGGTCCGAGCCCAGGTTAGAGGTCATCACGATCACCGTATTGCGGAAATCGACCGTCCGGCCATGGCCATCGGTCAGCCGCCCGTCGTCCAGCACCTGGAGCAGGATGTTGAACACATCGGGGTGCGCCTTCTCCACTTCGTCGAGCAACAGCACCGCATAGGGTTTGCGGCGCACGGTCTCGGTCAGGTAGCCGCCTTCTTCATAACCGACGTAGCCCGGCGGGGCGCCAATAAGGCGGGCAACCGAGTGCTTTTCCATATATTCCGACATATCGATGCGCACCAGCGCGTCTTCGGTGTCGAACAGGAATTCGGCCAGCGCTTTGCACAGTTCGGTCTTGCCGACCCCGGTTGGGCCGAGAAACAGGAAAGAACCGTTCGGCCGGCGCGGGTCGGACAGACCGGCGCGGGCGCGGCGGATGGCATTCGCCACGGCCGCCAGCGCCTCTTCCTGTCCGACTACCCGCTGGTGCAGGGCCTCTTCCATCCGCAACAACTTGTTGCGTTCCCCCTCCAGCATTCTGGAGACCGGAATGCCGGTCCACTTCGAGACCACTTCGGCGATTTCTTCGTCCGTCACCCGGTTCCGCAGCAGCTTCATGGGCGCCCGATCGGTGTCCGAACTGGCGGCCAGACGCTTTTCCAGCGCCGGGATCACGCCGTATTGGAGCTCGGACATGCGCGTGAGATCGCCGCTGCGCCGGGCGCTTTCAAAATCGGTCCGGGCACGATCGAGGTCCGCCTGCACCTGATGCGTCCCCTGTAGCGCGGCTTTTTCCGATTTCCAGATTTCTTCAAGGTCGGCCGACTCGCGTTCGATTTTGGCCAACTGGGTTTCGAGATCCGTCAGCCGCCGGCGCGAGGCCTCGTCGGTTTCCTTGCGCAGGGCCTCGCGTTCGATTTTGAGCTGGATGATTTTGCGGTCCAGCCGGTCCATTTCCTCGGGCTTGGAATCGATTTCGATGCTGATCCGGCTGGCAGCTTCGTCAATCAGGTCGATGGCTTTGTCCGGCAGCTGCCGGTCGGTGATGTAGCGATGCGACAGCTGGGCGGCGGCGACGATCGCCGGGTCCGTGATTTCCACGCCGTGATGCACAGCGTACTTTTCCTTCAGCCCGCGCAGGATGGCGATGGTGTCTTCAATCGAGGGCTCGTCGACCAGCACTTTCTGGAAGCGGCGCTCGAGTGCCGCGTCTTTCTCGACGTACTGACGGTATTCGTCCAGCGTGGTCGCGCCAATGCAATGCAGTTCGCCGCGGGCCAGCGCGGGTTTCAGCATATTGCCGGCGTCCATCGCGCCCTCGGCCTTACCGGCACCGACCATGGTGTGCAGCTCATCAATGAACAGCACCACCTGACCTTCCTGCTTGGCCAGATCGTTCAGGACGGCTTTCAGCCGTTCCTCGAACTCGCCGCGGAACTTCGCCCCGGCGATCAGCGCGCCCATGTCGAGCGACAGCACCCGCTTGTGTTTGAGTCCTTCCGGCACTTCGCCGTTCACGATGCGCTGGGCGAGGCCTTCGACAATGGCGGTTTTACCCACGCCCGGCTCGCCGATCAGCACCGGATTGTTCTTGGTTCGGCGCTGCAGCACTTGAATGGCGCGACGGATTTCCTCATCGCGGCCAATCACCGGGTCCAGCTTGCCCTTGAGCGCCCGCTCCGTGAGGTCGATGGTGTATTTGTCCAGGGCCTGACGGGTTTCTTCCGCATTGGCCTCGGCAACCTTCTCGCCGCCCCGTAGCGCCTCGATCGCCTGCCCGACGGCCGCTTCGCGCGCGCCGGCCCGCTTCAAGGCCCGGCCCAGCTCGCCGGGGTCGCCCAGCGCCGCGAGCACAAAGAGTTCGCTCGAGATGTAGGCATCGCCACGCTTCTGGGCCAGTTTTTCGGTGACGTTCAGCAGGCGCACGAGATCGTTGGACGGATGAACATCGCCCGGCGCACCTTCCACTTTGGCCAGACGCCCTTCGAGTTGCTGCAACTGGGCCTGCAGGGCATCGGTATCAACCCCGCTCTTGCCCAGCACGTGTTTCACCGTGCTCGAATCCTGCTCCAGCAGGGCCAGCATCAGATGCACGGGTTCAATGAACTGGTTGTCATGACTGAGCGCGCGGCTCTGGGCTTCGGCCAGCGCCTGCTGAAGTCGGGTGGTCATCTTGTCTGCACGCATGGGCTGCGTCCTCACTGGATTTACGGATTGCCTTCCAGATGGGGCCGCGCCGCGCGCAATCAAGCAGCTCAGTTCAAATCAGGCGATCCAGATCAGGCTGGCGATGCGGCCGCAGACCGGATCCCGGCGGAAGGAGAAGAAGTCTGTCGGGTTGGCGTAGGTGCACAGGCCGCTGCTGTAGACGCCGCCCACCCCGGCCTGCTCGAGTTGTCGCACCGCCAGCTGCGCGAGGTCGGCATACCAGGCGCCAGCGCGCTGGCTGAACGCGGCGGCGTGCGCCGGGTCCAGCGCCAGAAACTGCGCGCGCAATTCGGCGCCAACCTGATAGTGCTGCGGCCCAATGCCGGGCCCGACCCAGCCCAGCAGATCGGCCGCCGGTGGCAGTTGGGTGAGCGCGGCCGCAATGACGCCGGCGGCCAGCCCGCGCCAGCCGGCGTGAACCGCGGCGACCGTCGTCCCCGCCCGGTCACAGAGCAGGATCGGGAGACAGTCGGCGGTCAGCACGGCACACACCACGCCGCGCTGGGTGGTGAACGCGCCGTCGGCAGTCGGCATCTCCAACCCGGATGCGGCCGCCTCGATGACCGCCGTACCGTGAACCTGATTGAGCCAGCGCGGTGCGGCGGGAAGGGCGCAGGTCGCGAGCAAGCGGTGGCGGTTGGCGGCCACGGCTGCCGGGTCGTCGCCGACGTGCGTCGCCAGATTGAGGCTGGCGTAGTGTCCCGCGCTGACGCCGCCCGCCCGGGTTGTCACCAGCGCACGCACCCGCGGCGGGGCCGGCCAGTCGGGCAGAAGCGGGGCGATCACGCGTGGGCGGCGGCTGCCGAGTCTGCCGCCAAGGCTTCCAGCAGGATGACCAGGTCGGCCGGCAAGGGGGACTCCACGGCAATCTCGCCGCGGCCGGACGGATTGCTGAAAGCGAGGCGCATGGCGTGCAAAGCCTGGCGTTTGAGTCCGCGCAGCGCGGCCTGCAGGTCGGTGGTGGCGCCGGGCGGCAGGCGCTGGCGCGTGCCGTAGGCCGGGTCGCCCACGATCGGGCTGCCGATGTGCTGCATGTGGACGCGAATCTGGTGCGTGCGGCCGGTTTCCAGCGCGATTTCCAGCAGCGTATGGGCGCGAAACTTCCGGCTGATCCGGTAGTGCGTCACGGCCTCACGCCCGCCCTCGCTGACTTTCATCCGGGTGCGGTGATGCCGGTCACGCGCAATCGCGGCCTCGATCGTCCCGCCGGCGACCACAATGCCGTGCACCAGCGCGGCATAGGTCCGATGGATTTCGCGCTCCGCCATCATGCTGGTCAGGCGCTGGAAGCTGCGCGGCGTGCGGGCCACCACCAGCAGGCCGGAGGTGTCTTTGTCGAGGCGGTGAATCAGGCCCGCGCGCGGCAGGGCGCTGAGTTCCGGATAGCGGTGCAGTAGCCCGTTAACCAGGGTGCGATGGGCATTGCCGGCCCCGGGATGCACCACCAGTCCGGCGGGTTTATCGACCACAATCACCCCGCGGTCTTCGTACACCACCCCAAAGGTGACCTGCTCCGGGGCCATTTCGGCGCTGGCGGCGAGTACCGCCTCGACGTCGACCCGATCACCGGCGCTGACCGTGTCGCGCGGACGGCAGGGCCGGTCGTTCAGTCGCACCCGCCCTTCCTTGATCCATGCGGACAGCATGCTGCGGGAGTAATCCTCAAACAGATCCGCCAGCGCCTGATCGAGACGACGACCGGCCAGTGAGGGCGGAATACGGGTTTCATGGTGGCGAACTGAACTCATGTCCCGCAGTCTACTTGAAGCACACGGGCTTGCCTTGGTCTGGCTGAGCGCAGGCACTACAATGCCCGACCCATAGCGAAGAGCTACCCATAAGTGAACTACTCCTCTTTCACGCTGGCCGCCAAGCGGGCGTCAGGATTGCTGATGACCGCCGCGTTGTGTCTATCGCTGGTCGGTTGCGGGCTGCTGCCCGACAAGGATCCGGAGGACATGCCGGAAAATTGGCCAGAAGAAAAGCTCTATTTCGCCGGCAAGGATCGACTGGAGTCGGGTTCATGCAATGGCGCTATCGATTACTACGAGAAACTGCAGGCGCGCTATCCCTTCGGCGCGTACGCCCCGCAGGCACAGCTGGAGCTCGCGTACTGCCACTACAAAGCGGATGAGACGCCCAAGGCAATCGCCTCGGTCGACCGGTTCATGAAGCTCAACCCCACCCACCCGCACATGGACTATGCGTTCTATCTGCGCGGGCTCATTAACTTCAACAACGGCAAGGGCGTGCTCGAGCGCCATCTGGTGCGCGATGCCTCGCAGCGCGACCCCGGTGCTTCCCTGCAGGCCTTTAACGACCTGTCGGAACTCATCAAACGCTTCCCCGACAGCCGCTATGTGGCCGATGCGCAGCTGCGCATGCGCTACCTGCGCAACATCCTCGCCCAGCACGAGGTGAACGTGGCGAATTGGTATATGCGGCGCGGGGCCTTTGTGGCGGCGGCCAACCGGGCCCGCTATGTGGTGGAGAACTACCAGCAATCCCCGGCGATGCCCGAGGCGTTGCTCCTGATGGCCAAGGCCTACAAGGTGCTTGAACTAGACGATCTCGCTGCCGACGCGCTGCGTGTGATGGAGCTCAACTTCCCGAATCATCCGGGCATTGAAGAGGTCAAGCGCACCGAGGTGCGCTAGGCCGGCGGGGCGGGCGGCTTAGCTGCCCGGCACCGGCTCCTGCTCGTCGTAACGTGAGGTAATGGGAAAACGCCGGTCGCGGCCGAACGCCCGTTCGGTAATCCTCACCCCGGGGGCGGCCTGACGCCGCTTGTACTCGTTGCGGTCCACCATCCGGGCCACCCGTTTCACCGTTTCCAGATCAAAGCCGGCGGCCGCAATTTCCTGCGGCGTCCGGTCCAGTTCAACGTACTGCTCGAGGATCGGGTCCAGCACTTCGTAGGGCGGCAGGCTGTCGGTGTCTTTCTGGTCCGGTCGCAGTTCGGCAGACGGCGGGCGCTCGATGACCCGCGGCGGGATAACCGGGTGCTCAGCCTGCGCATTGCGCCAGCGGGACAGCCGGAAAACCAGCGTTTTGGGGCAGTCTTTCAGCGGCGCAAAGCCGCCGGCCATATCGCCATAAAGCGTGGCATAGCCCACGGCCATCTCGCTTTTGTTGCCGGTGGTCAACACCATCCGGCCGGTCTTGTTCGAATAGGCCATCAGCAGAATCCCGCGACAGCGGGCCTGGATGTTTTCTTCGGTGACGTCGGCCTTACGACCGGCGAACACCGGCGCCAGCGACTGTTCAAAGGCGTTGACCGTGGGTTCGATACTGACGACGTGACATTCACAGCCCATCAGGCGCGCCTGCTCCAGCGCGTCGTCGACGCTCATGTCGGCGGTATAGCGCGACGGCATGGAGATGGCGGTGACGTTCTCTGGCCCCAGAGCATCGGCCGCAATCGCCAGCGTCAGCGCCGAGTCGATGCCGCCTGACAGGCCTAGCACCGCGCCGGCAAACCGGTTTTTCTGCACGTAATCGCGCACGCCCAGCACCATCGCTTGATACACCGCCGCCTCGTCATTCATGGCCGGCGCGCAGGCGCCGCGCACGCTGATGGCGTCGCCTGCGCGCTGCAGGTCTATTTCGAGCAGTTGTTCGGTGAATTCGGGGGCCTGGGCGCGCAGCATGCCGCCCGCGTCCAGTGCGAAAGAGCCGCCGTCGAATACCAGTTCGTCCTGTCCGCCAACCAGATTCAGATACAGCACCGGCAGCCCGGACGCCGCGACCGCACGGCCGACCGCCTGCTGGCGGGCTTCGCGCTTGTGCTGGCTCCAGGGCGAGGCGTTGATATTGAGAATGACTTCAGCGCCGGCGACCCGCGCCGTTTCGGTGGTGCTCGGGTCCCAGATGTCCTCACAGATTGAAAAGCCTACGGCGATGTCGTCGATCCGGTAGACGCAGGCGCTGTTGCCGGCCTCGAAGTAGCGCTTCTCATCGAACACCTGATAGTTCGGTAGCCGCTGCTTGCGATAGCGCGCCGCGATGCGGCCGTCTTCCAGCACGCAAAGGCTGTTGTAGACGTGGCCATCGGCCGCTTCCGGATAACCCACGACCACCGCAATACCGTGACTGGCCGCCGCGATCTGGCGCAGCGCATATTCGACGCGACGGTGCAGGCCGGGCCGGAACAGCAGGTCTTCGGGGGGATAGCCGGTGATGGCGAGTTCGGGAAAGGCCACGACCCGCGCGCCAGCGTGGTCGCGCGCGTGGGCCAGTTGCTCAATGATGCGGGCCGTATTGCCTGTGATATCACCGACGCACAAATTGAGCTGGGCAAGCGCGATTTTCATCGGGCCTGCCCCGCTCGCAGGGCCGCAGGCCTACTGCAGCGCACGCTTCATCGCGGCGCCGAGTTCCGCCGGTGAGTTCACGGTGGTCACACCAGCGGCCTGGAGGGCGGCGTATTTGTCTGCCGCCGTGCCCTTGCCGCCCGCGATGATCGCGCCGGCATGGCCCATGCGCTTGCCGGGAGGCGCGGTGACGCCCGCGATGTAACCGACCACCGGCTTCGTCACGTGCTTGGCGATGAACGCCGCCGCGTCTTCTTCCGCCGAGCCGCCGATTTCACCGACCATGATGATGCCTTCGGTCTGCGGGTCCTGCTGGAAGAGGGTCAGCACGTCGATGAAGTTCATGCCGTTGATGGGGTCGCCGCCAATGCCCACGCAGGTACTCTGACCGAGACCCGCCTGGGTGGTCTGATGCACCGCTTCGTAGGTCAGCGTGCCCGAACGCGAGACGATGCCGATCTTGCCCGGGCGATGAATGGCCGCCGGCATGATGCCCATCTTGCATTCGCCCGGGGTGATGACGCCCGGACAGTTGGGGCCGATCAGGCGCACGTCGGGACGGCCCATCAGCATGGCTTTCACTTTCAGCATATCCAGTACCGGAATGCCTTCGGTGATGCAGGTGATGACCTTGATGCCGCCATCAACGGCTTCGGCGATGGCGTCGGCAGCGTAGGGCGGCGGCACGAAGATCATGCTGGCATCGGCGCCGGTGGCTTTCACGGCCGCATGCACGGTGTCGAAAATCGGCCGGTCGAGGTGCGACTGGCCGCCGCGACCCGGGGTCACGCCACCCACCAGCTGGGTGCCGTAGGCGATGGCCTGGGTGGCGTGGAAGGTGCCTTGCTTGCCGGTAAAACCCTGCACAAGCACTTTGGTGTCTTTGTTAATCAGAATGGACATTAGTGTGCTCCTCCGACGGCGGCGACCACCTTCTTGGCGGCATCGCTGAGATCTTCTGCGCTGGTAATGGCAAGGCCGCTGTCGGCCAGCAGTTGTTTGCCCTCGTTGACGTTGGTGCCTTCCAGACGCACCACCACCGGCACGTTCACGCCCACTTCCTTCACCGCCGCAATGATGCCGGTGGCGATCATGTCGCAGCGGACGATACCGCCGAAGATGTTGATCAGAATGGCTTTGACGTTGGGGTCCGAGGTGATGATCTTGAACGCTTCCGCGACGCGCTCGGCGGTAGTGCCGCCGCCGACGTCCAGAAAGTTGGCCGGCGCGCCGCCGTACAGCTTGACCACGTCCATGGTGGCCATCGCGAGGCCCGCACCGTTCACCATGCAGGCGATGTTGCCTTCCAGGGTGACGTAGTTGAGGTCGAATTCCTTCGCCCGACGTTCTTTTTCGTCTTCCTGGGCGGCATCACGCCAAGCCGCAATGGACTGCCGGTACAGCGCGTTGTCGTCGAGGTTGATCTTGCCGTCCAGCGCCGCAAGGCTCCCGTCGGCGAGAATCGCCAGCGGGTTGATTTCGAGCAGGCTGAGGTCTTTGTCGATGAACAGGCGATACAGCCCTCGGAGGATCACCGCCATCTGCTTGCGCTGCGCGTCGTCGAGTTCGAGCGCGAAGCCAAGCACGCGAGTTTGGTAGTCCTGCAGGCCCAGTACCGGGTCGACGGCGATGGTGAAGATTTTCTCCGGCGTGTGCGCCGCGACTTCCTCGATGTCCATGCCGCCCGCGCGGGACGCCATGAAGGTGACGCGCCGGGTGCCGCGGTCGACCACGGCGCTCAGGTAGAGCTCGTGGGCAATCTGCGCCGCGCTGTCGATCAGCACGCAGTCAACCGGTTGGCCTTCGGGGCCGGACTGGAAGGTCACCAGCTGGGTGCCGAGCAGTGATTTGGTAACGGCGGCGGCTTCTTCCGCGCTTTTCACAAACTTGACGCCGCCGGCCTTGCCGCGCCCGCCGGCGTGGACCTGAGCCTTCACCAGCCAGCCCGTGCCGCCCAGTGCTTTGACGTTGGCGGCGGCCTCTTCTGGGCTCCGTGCCACTTTGCCCGGCAAAATCGGGACTCCGTATTCAGTGAACAACTGTTTTGCCTGATATTCATGCAGGTTCATCGATCTACTCCAAGCTGCTCGATAATTGCGATGCGTCGATAGGGCGGCGGCACGTGCATGCCTGACGCCCGCTACAGGCAGGGCAACGCGCGCGTACGAACCCGGTTTTCCGCCCCGAACTATATCGGATACCGGCTTCCGCTTGCACGCCACGCCTTGCATCGCGACCTGCGGCGGGCAACGCTAGTGCCCTCATGAGGAGGCCGGAGCGCGTATGGGACTGGGTCGTTTGCTGATACTTGGCCTGCTGGGCTGGGTCGTGTTTGTACTCTGGCGCCGTTGGCAGCGGGCGGCGCGTCGGCCGTCACCGCCGGCGACGACGCGGGTCGTTCAGTGTCAGGCCTGCGGTGTCTACGTGCCGGAGTCCGAGGCGGTCGCGCAGGCCGGCGGATTTGTGTGCCAGGCGCATCGCGCTGCCGGTCGCGGTGACTAGGCAGCCGGCGTCGCCCGGCGCCACCGACAATCAGTGGCGAGCGCTGTGGTACTTCGGCCTGTACCGGCTGACCATCGCGATACTCCTTGCCGGCTTGAGCGGCTTACGGCGCTGGCCGCCGATGAACCTCAATATCGACCTGCGGCTAGGCACCTGGACGGCGCTGGCCTATCTCCTGTTAGGGCTTGGCTTTCTGGTGGCCGTTCGCCGACGTCTGGCGCCCTTCTCCCTGCTGCGCAATCTGCAGGTGCCGGCAGATGTGCTGGCCTTAACCTTGTTTCTGCATGCGAGCGGCGGCGTGGCCGGTGGTTTCGGGATCCTGCAGGTGGTGGCCACGGCAGGGGCCTGTCTGCTTGCCAGCCAGCGGGTGGCGGTCGCGTATGCGTCGTTGGCAACGCTGGCATTACTGGCCCAAACCGTGTTCGGCGTCTTGCGGCTGGACTACCTGACCGCCAGTTACACCCATGCCGGCTTGCTCGGCCTCAGCTTTTTCGCGACGGGCCTGCTGGCCGCTTTTATGGGCGAACAGGTTCGCGGCAGTGTGGCGCTGGTCGCCAAGCGCGATGCCGAATTGAGAAGCCTGGCGCAGTTAAATGAATACGTGGTGCAGCGAATGCAGGCCGGCATTCTGGTGCTCGACGAGCAGCTGCAGGTGGTGCTGGCCAATCGCGCCGCGCTACGCATGACGGGTCAGGCTCAAGGCATCGAAGGTCGGCCGCTGCATGAAATCTCGGGCATGCTCAATCTGGCCTGGCGCGCCTGGCGGGCGCGGGGTGGCAATCGCCGCACGCCGCTGACGCTGGAACCGCAGGGCGTGGATGCCATCGTGTCGTTTGCCAGCCTGGCAGCCGACCGGCACGACACGGTGGTTTATCTCGAAGACACCGCCGAAATTCACCAGCGCGCCCAGCAAATCAAGCTGGCGTCCCTCGGGCGCCTGACGGCCAGCATTGCGCATGAAATTCGCAACCCGCTGGCGGCCATCAGCCATGCGGGCCAACTGCTGTCCGAGTCGCAGGACCTGCCCGCGGAAGACCGGCGGCTGGTGCAGATCATCGGTGAGCAGTCGGTGCGCATGAACGATATCGTCAAAAACGTGCTGATGATTGGCCGACGTGATAACACCAAAGTTGAAGAATTTTCGCTGCATCCGTGGCTGGCCGAGTTCCTGCGCGAACTGGCCGAGCGACGGCATTTGCCGCCCGACGCGCTCAGCCTGGAGGCAGATCCGGCTGATATCATCGTCAGCATGGACAAGAGCCAGCTTGATCAGGTCCTGTGGAATCTGGCGGAAAACGCCCTGCGGTTCAGTCGTCAGTCACCCTTGCTGCGACTGGTCACCGGGCTGGAAGCAGATACCGGACGGGCGTTTCTCGACGTCATCGATACCGGCCCTGGCATGACCACGCAAATTGCCGAGCAAGTCTTCGAGCCGTTCTTCACCAACGGCGCGGGCGGCACGGGCCTCGGGCTCTTCATCGCGCGCGAGCTCTGCGAAGCGAACCAGATGAGCCTCAGCCTGCTCCGACACGGTGAAACAGGCTGTGTGTTTCGTCTCGGCCTGATGCCGATGCCGATTGGTCTCAACCCTGAGCCGGTGGCCCAATGAGCAGCCCACACGCATTGATCGTCGACGACGAGCCGGACATTCTCGAACTGCTTGAGATCACGCTGGGCCGCATGGGCATTGCGTGCACCCCGGCTGCCACGCTGGGCGCGGCCCACGAGGCCTTGGGCCGGCAGCGCTTCGACCTGTGCCTGACCGATATGCGCTTGCCGGATGGCAACGGGCTGGATTTGGTCAGCCACATCGTGCAGCACCATCCCGCGGTCCCGGTGGCGGTGATTACCGCGCATGGCAGCATGGAGGCGGCCATTCAGGCCCTGAAAGCCGGCGCCTTCGATTTTGTGAACAAGCCGGTCGACCTGAAAGACCTGCGCCAACTGGTCGGGCAGGCGGTCAAGCTGGGGCAGCGGAGCGCGGTGGCGGCGCCCTCCCGGCCGCTCATCGGGGAGTCCGCCGCCATGCAGCGGCTGCGCGAAACCATCCAGAAGCTTGCCCGCAGCCAGGCGCCGGTCTACATCTCGGGCGAATCCGGCACGGGTAAGGAAATGGTGGCGCGCCTGATCCACGAGCAGGGGCCGCGTGCCGCGCAGGCCTTTGTGCCCGTGAACTGCGGGGCGATCCCGCAGGAGCTCATCGAAAGCGAGCTGTTTGGGCACGTTAAAGGCAGCTTTACCGGCGCTTTCAGCGACAAGGTTGGGCTATTCGAGGCCGCCGACGGCGGCAGTCTGTTTCTGGATGAGGTCGCGGAGTTACCGCTGGCGATGCAGGTCAAGCTGCTGCGCGCGATTCAGGAGAAGCGTATTCGGCGGGTCGGCGCGGCACGCGAACAGGCGGTCGACTGCCGGATTCTCTCGGCCACGCACAAGGACCTGTCCAAGCTGGTGGCGGCCGGCGCTTTCCGGCAGGACCTGTACTACCGGATCAACGTCATCGAAGTAAAAGTGCCGGCGCTGCGTGAGCGGCCCGAAGACATCAGCGCCCTCGCGCTGCATTTTCTGGAAGCCTACAGCCGGGAGCAGGGCAGTAGCCGCTTCACGTTAACGAGGCCGGCGATGGCAGGGTTACGGGATTACGCGTTTCCCGGCAACGTGCGCGAACTCGAAAACATTCTCGAGCGCGCGGCCACCCTCTGCGAAAGCGCAGAAATTGAGCTCAATGATCTCCAGTTGCCGGCAACGACCGAGGGCCGTCCGCCAGACGAATTGCAGGACTGGCTGGACCAACTCGAGCGGCAACGGATTCTTGACGCCCTGACCCAGACGCGCGGCAATAAGACCCGCGCCGCCCGGCTGCTCGGCATTACCTTCCGCGCACTTCGCTACCGACTGAGCCGTCTGGGCATGGAAGAAAAGTGACGTTCTACGTCACAAAGTGACGTTCCGCGTCAGTTTTTAAGTCTGCACCGGCGGGTTTTTCCAGACGAGTGGCCCTTTGTGCCAGCAGGATCAACAAAATTTCAAATTTCGCTAAAGCTGGCACGCTTGCTGCTCGCTAAGCTTCGCACGCAGGTCCGTGGGTTGAACCCCGGCAGCGTCAACCCGGTCCGGGCCGTAGAGCGCTCTGCTTCCCGCACCAACATTTTGACCAAGGATCCTTCTTTCAGGAGTTGACCATGAAAAAACTGCAACAGGGCTTTACCCTCATCGAACTGATGATCGTCGTCGCGATTATCGGCATTCTGGCCGCCGTCGCCATTCCCGCCTATCAGGACTACACCGTCCGCGCGAAAGTGACCGAAGGTATTGGTCTTGCCAGCGCCGCTCAGAGCAGCGTTGCCGAGTACTTCTCCGCCATCGGCACCCTGCCGATCACCAACGCCACTGCCGGTCTGCCGAGCTCGAACAGCTTGCGCGGTAACGCCGTGGACAACGTGAACGTCAGCGCCGCTGGCACCATCACGGTGGCCTTCTCCGGTGCGCCGATCGCCGCTTCGACCATCATCATCGCCCCGACGACCACCAACGGCGCCGTCGCCTGGTCTTGCACGGGTGGCACCTTGCTCGACAAATACCGTCCGGCGAACTGCCGCTAGTATTGAATCAAGCCATTGCTGGCTTGATTCTCCGCGCGATGCTGGCACTTGCGGCCAGCATCGCGTTTTCTCTCCCCGCCTGTGCGCGCCGCCCGAAGCGGGCGAGCTTTGCTTCCCATGCGCTACCTAGTGCTCAAGTCTGACCGCGCCCCTGTTCTCGCCTTGCTGCTGCTCACGCTGCTCGCGTATTGGCCGGGCCTTAGCGGGCCCTTCGTGTTTGATGACTACGCCAACCTGCTTGAAGGTGCCTTCCGCGAACTGCACCACGCAAGCTGGGACAGCCTGCCGCAAATTGCATTCGCGAGCGGCTCCGGGCCACTCCGGCGCCCGCTTAGCATGGGCAGTTTCGGCATCAATTTTCTGCTGACCGGGCTGGACCCGTTCTGGTTCAAGCTCACTAACCTCGTCATCCATCTCGTCAACGGGCTGCTCGTCTGGCGGGTCGCGCGCCATCTCCTGCGGCTTGCAGGGCAGCCAGAGGAAGCGCAGCGCTGGCTTGCGCTGGCCCTCACCGGTCTGTGGCTGTTGCATCCGCTGCAATTGACCGCGGTGCTGTATGTGGTGCAACGAATGAGCAGCCTGTCCGGCACCTTTGTGCTGATGGGCATTCTTGTTTATCTGCAGGCCCGCAGCAGCATGCTGGTGGGTAGGGACGCCAGGCTGCGGCTCTGGCTGGCTGTCCCCGCGTGTCTGCTGCTGTCCGTGTTCGCCAAGGAAAATGGCGTTCTGCTGTTCCCGCTGCTCTTGGCGATAGAGGTCTCCTTGTTGCGGTTTCGCAGCAGTTTCACGCCCCGCCTTGGGAATCTGAACCAGTTCTATGGGCTGCTGCTCGTGCTGCCCATGCTGTGCGTGGCGGCCTATCTGCTGCGCCACCCGGAATGGCTAAATCACGGTGATTCGGTCCGGGCATTTACGCCGCTGGAGCGCGTACTGACCGAACTGCGCGTGCTCTTCTACTACCTGCGCCTCCTGCTACTGCCTGATTTAGGGCAGTACGGACTCTTCTACGACGACTTCCAGATTTCCCGCAGCTTGCTGAACCCGATATCCACCCTGTTCGCGCTGGTGGGCTGGCTTGGGCTGCTGACGGCGGCGCTGGCCGCTCGCCAACGCTGGCCTTGGTTTACCTTTGCGGTGTGCTGGTATCTGGCCGCGCACGCGCTGGAATCGACTGTGGTGATGCTCGAACTCGTGCATCTCCACCGCAACTATCTGGCCTGTTTGGGGCCCATGCTCGCGCTGCTGGTTGGGCTGGACCGCGCGCTCGCACCAACGCGTCCGCGGCTGGCGCGCAGCCTCGTCGTGGCACTGGTGCTCGCTCTCGCGGCGGGGACTGCATTACGTGCCGACCAGTGGCGGGATCCGCTGAATCTGGCGCGTTTCGAACTGCGGCACCGGCCGGATTCGCCGCGCGCTAACTATGAAATGGGACGGGTGTTGGCCGAATTCGCGGCCAAAATGGGTGACCCCGCGGTCGCTACCGCGGCCGGAGTCCATCTTCGTCGGGCCGCCGAACTTGCGCCCCGCGAAGTCGGCGCGCTAGTCGGTCTTGCGCTGGTGGCCCATGGTCCGATGACCGCCGATGACTATGCGTTGTTGATCAAGCGCCTGCGCGCACGTCCCATGAATGCTCTGGATCTCGGTTATCTGCGGGCCCTCGCCAACTGCAAGGAGGCCAGCGGTTGCCGACTCCCACCGTCCCAGGTGCTGGGCGCTTTTGACGCGGCCCTCACCCACCCTGATCTGGCAGCGGACAACAAGGCCGCCTTGCTGTCGGCGCTGGGGGTGTATTTGGCTAACGCTTTGGGTGACGCCCACGCTAGCGTGGCTAGCCTGCGAGATGCGGTGGCCTTGTCCCCGCAGAACCCGGAACTACGACTTAACCTCGCCCAGGCGATGTTGTACTTACCCGATTACGACGCCGCCGAAGCCGAACTCGCAATGGCAGAAAAGCTCGACCGCTGGCAGGTGAACGCGCCGACGCTGGCGCGCGTTCGGGCCGATTTGGCCGCCATGCGGGCTGCCCATGCGGCTGCTGCGCCAGCGGCGACAGCGCAGTAGGCGGGCGTTTGCTGTCGTGGCCGTTGCCGCCATACTGCGCTTGGGCAAGCTGCCCCTATGAGGCAAGGCAGGCGGTGATGAATTCCGGGTCTTCGGTCGAACTTTCAATTATCTTGCCGGCCCGCAACGAGGCCGACTCGCTACGGCAGTTGCTGCCCCAGCTGGTAGCCACCTACCCGCAGGCTGAAATCATTGTGGTGGATGATGGCTCCACCGATGACACCGCCGCGGTCTGTGCGGCCCATCCGGTACATCGGCTCAGCCACGCCGAGAGTCTGGGTAACGGGGCCGCTATCAAGGCCGGGGCACGCGCCGCGAACGGTGAGGTGCTGTGTTTCATGGATGCTGACAGCCAGCACAATCCGGCCGACATCGGGCGCCTGCTGGCAACGATGGCGCAAGGCTACGACATGGTGGTCGGCGCGCGCGACACGCGCGGGCAGGCCAGCGTGGGCAGGCGCTTGGCCAATGGCTTCTATAACCGGTTCGCCAGCTGGATGACGGGCCGTCGGGTGCAGGATTTAACCTCCGGCTTTCGTCTGGCCCGAGCCCGGTGCTTTCGTGAATTTCTGTTCCTGCTGCCTAACGGCTTTTCCTACCCCACCACCTGCACGATGGCGTTTTTCCGGGCGGGTTACCGCATCGCCTACGTGCCAATCGACGTGCATCCCCGCATTGGCCACAGCCACATCAACCCGCTGAAGGACGGGCTGCGGTTTCTGCTGATCATTTTCAAAATCGGCACGTTGTTTTCGCCGCTGAAAATTTTTCTACCGATCAGCCTTGCGTTCTTTTTTACCGGCGCCGGCTACTACGTCTATACCTTTCTGCTTGAACACCGCTTTACCAACATGAGTGCGCTGCTGTTGTCGAACGCCATTCTGATTTTTCTGATCGGGCTGGTATCGGAACAGATCACGATGTTGATCTACCGCGAGCGCTAGTACTGCGGCCCCCGCGTGAGCCCTCAGCCCGGCGGGCTTAACTGACGCACCGGATGCTCGCGCAGGATCTCAATGATGCCGGGGAAGATTTTCGGTGTGGCGGCCACGATGTCGCCGGTGCGCATCATGTCCTGGCCGGGATACGGCGCCGAGACCATGCCGCCCGCTTCCGACACCAGCAACATGCCGGCGGCGATGTCCCAGGGCTTGAGCGCGAATTCCCAGTAGCCGTCCAGCCGCCCTGCGGCCACGTAGGCCAGATCGAGCGCGGCGGAGCCACCGCGGCGGACGCCGTCGGCGCGGTGCAGGAAGCTTGAAAACGATTTCAGATAGGGATCAATCAGGTGCTCTTCCCGATAGGGAAAGCCGGTAGCCAGCAGCGACTGATCGAGCGAACGGCAGCGGCTTACCCGCAGACGCCGGTTATTGAGCTGGGCGCCGCTGCCCCGGGTGGCGGTAAACAACTCATCGCGTAGCGGGTCGTAGACCACGGCCTGCTGGACCTCGCCGCGCACTTCCAGCGCAATGGAGACGCAGAACTGCGGAAAGCCATGCAGGAAGTTGGTGGTGCCATCAAGCGGGTCGATGATCCACACAAAGTCGCTGTCGCCGCTGCCGCCGGACTCCTCGGCCATAAACTGATGGTCTGGATAGGCCGAACGCAAAGTCTCGATGATTGCCACTTCAGCCTCGCGGTCGACCTGGGAAACATAGTCCCGGCGGCCTTTGAGCGTAATTTCCAGCGCATCGGTGCGTTCAACATGACGCAGGATGACGTTCGCGGCTCGACGTGCGGCGCGCACGGCGATATTGAGCATGGGATGCATGAGAAAACCTTTAACTGACAAGGGGCCGCAACGCGCGGCCGGCAAGCCGGGTCGCGCGCGCTAGAATGCGGGCGATTCTAACGGATAAGCGAAAGCCTGCGTGACCGAAGCCGATTCTCCATCCCTGTCATCCCTGCTCGACCGCACGCGCATCGTGCTGGTCGAGACCTCGCATCCAGGCAATATCGGTGCTGCGGCCCGCGCCATGAAAACCATGGGGCTGCGCCACCTGGTGCTGGTCAAGCCAAAGCGCTTTCCGGCCGCCGAAGCGACCGCCCGGGCGTCCGGCGCAGACAACCTGCTGGTCGCCGCACGAGTCGTGGACTCGCTGCCCGAAGCTGTCGCCGACTGCGGCCTGGTGTTCGGCACTACGGCCAGGCCGCGTTATCTGGATCTCGCCATTACCCCGCCGCGGGAGGCCGCCGAGTTCGCCGCGCAGGAGGCCGGCGAGGCGCCGATCGCCATCGTGTTCGGGCGCGAGCAGACGGGCCTCACCAACGAAGAACTGTTGTGCTGTCAGCGGGCGATCCGCATTCCGACCGATGCCAGTTTCAGCTCCCTCAACCTCGCGCAGGCGGTGCAGATTTGTGCGTATGAATGGCGACTTGCCGCGCAGACCGGCTCCTTGCCAGGCCCGGCTGAGGCGGAGTTGCCGGCGACCGCGGCCGAACTGGCCGGACTGGTTGACCACGCCAAGCGGGCGATGGTGCGGGTGGATTTCTTCAAGCCCGAACGGCCCAAGCGGCTGCCGGACAGGCTTGCTCGTCTGGTGGGCGGCGCCCACCTGCGGCACACCGAAGTGCAGATCCTGCGCGGCTTTTTGACCGCTGTGGAAGAGGCGCTGGACGAGGCCGGTGCGCCCTAGGCGGGCTTGCGGAGCAGCCAGATGTAGCCTGGACACAGCCAGGGCACGAAGCGCAGCACTGCCCGCGCCACGGTCGTTTTGAGGCTGCCCGGCGGGAGCAGGTAGCTCGCGGCATAGCGGGCCGGGTCGGCGGCGATGCGCGCCGTGTAGTCGAGACGCTCAAATCCGCGCACCAGTTGCTGCAGGCCCCACCAGCTCAGGTGTTGCTCATGATAAAAATCGGCCTTGCCCGCCAGCCGGATATAGCGATGCGCCAGCCAGCGCGGCATGACGGACAGTAGCGGCAGGTTGTAGTGCGGCTCGTTCCAGGCCAGCCGGTTGCCGGCGGCGAAGTAGCACACGCCGCCGGGTTTGAGCACGCGCCGGATTTCCTCCATCAGGCGCGCCGCATCCGGCACGTGTTCGTAGACATGCGAACAGACCACGACGTCGAAGGAGGCGTCCGGCAGCGCCAGTTGCTCTGCGTTGTCGACCCGGAACTCGAGGTTTTCGCGCTGGTAATGGGTCTGCGCATGGGCAATCGCCGCGGCGTCGATGTCCACGCTGAGGACGCGCGAAAAATGTTCGGCCAGCACGATGTCGATGGCGCCGCCGGAGCCGCCGACGTCCAGCAAGGAAAGGCCGGACAGGGGCGCAGCGATAAAGTCACGCAGGACCGCCGTCATGGTCTCGGCCTTGCGCCGGCGGCCTTCGCGGTCGTAGACGCCAGGGTTGATGCTGGCGTAGTCGTACTGATAGCCGCGGGACATGTGTAGTCGCCGGGGCCGCGCGGTACTTACAGGCTGCCGCGATAGACCACGGCAGGTTCGGCGGCGCCGGCCTCGATGCGCCCCACAACCCTGGCCGTTTCGCCAGCGGCAGCGAGGGTGGCGATCACGGCCTCGGCCTCGGACGCCGGCACCACGACCAGCATGCCCAGACCGCAGTTGAAGGTGCGCAGCATTTCGGCCTCGGTCACGCCGCCCTGTTCGCGTAACCACGCAAACACCGGCGGCAGGCGCCAGCTCGTCAAATCAATAGAGGCATGCACGCCCGGCGGCAGCACGCGTGGCAGGTTTTCGGTGATCCCGCCGCCGGTGATGTGCGCCAGACCGCGCAAATCGTGCGCTGCCAGCGCGGCCAGCAGGGGTTTGACGTAGATGCGGGTTGGGGCAATCAGCGCATCGCCCAGGGTGCGGCCATCGAAGGGGCTGTCCAGCGCCACGCCGCTCCGCGCGACAATTTTGCGCACCAGCGAGTAGCCGTTGGAGTGCACGCCGCTGGAGGCGAGGCCAATGATGGCGTCGCCGGCCGCGATGCGCCGGCCGTCAATGAGCTTTGCCGCCTCAACCACGCCCACCGTGAAGCCGGCGAGGTCATAGTGACCGGCTGCATACATATCCGGCATCTCCGCGGTCTCGCCGCCCAGCAAGGCGCAGCCCGCCTGCCGGCAGCCTTCGGCAATGCCTTCAATGACGCTGGCGGCGGTCTCGACGTCGAGCTTGCCGGTGGCGAAGTAGTCGAGGAAGAACAAAGGTTCCGCCCCCTGCACCACAACATCGTTCACGCACATCGCGACCAGATCGATGCCGATGGTGGCGTGGCGATTGAGGTCAATCGCAATTTTGAGTTTGGTCCCCACGCCGTCGGTGGAAGACACCAGCACGGGCTCCTGATATTGGCCCGGCGCCAGCTTGAACAAGCCGCCGAAGCCGCCCAGTCCGCCGACCACGCCCGGGCGCAGGGTCGATTTGGCGAAAGGTTTGATGCGGTCTACAAGGGCGTTGCCGCTGTCGATATCAACGCCGGCATCGCGATAGCTGAGAGAGGGGAGTTTGGGTTCCGTCATGCCGGCATGTTAGCGACGGGGGATCGGGGCGTAAACCGGCGCAGGGCCGCGACTTGCCTTGACATCAAACAGCCCTTTGCCTAGCGTCCGCCGCATGATTTCCCGCCTCCTTGGCGCGTTACTGCTCAACGCGCTGCTCGTCCCGAGCTTGCCCGCAGTGACTGTGGACGGGCTGAACAGCGCGACGGTGCCGGTCGCCGACCGTAGCGTGGCTGAAAGCGAGCGCGGGATCGGCGAGGCGTTCCGGCAGGTCATCATCAAACTCAGCGGCTCGCGGCAGACGCTGGAGCAAGCCGGCATCCGGCAGCTGCTCGGCAAGGCCCGCAATTTCGTGACCGTGCAGGGTCAGGCGGGTGATGGCAATGCGACAGACGGCTTTCGCCTGCGGGTCGACTTTGATGCTGCTGCGTTGGGCGCTGCGCTCCGCGAGCGCGGCGTCAGCCCATGGTCGCGGGACCGCCCGCTGACCGGCGTGTGGTTGGCGGTTGAAGACGCCAGCGGTCGCCGCTTCAGTCCCGATGCCCAAACCGAGCCCAGCTTCCGCGCGCTGACCGAGGCGGCTGCGCGACGCGGCCTGCCTATCGACCGCCGCGTGCCGACCAATGCGCCGGCGACCGGCACGCCAGCGACCTTGTTTGACGCCCTGCTGGGACCAGCCCCCGCACCGGATCCGGCGGGCTTGCTGGCCACGCCGCTGCTGGCAGGTTTGCTCAAGCAGGGGCCGGCGGGCGAGTGGGTCGCGAGCTTCCGCTGGCGGGTGGAAGCCGAGACCGCAGATTGGACCGGGCAGGGCGTCGACCCGCTCGCCCTGGTTGGCGAGGCCGTTGACCGCGCGACCGAAGCCGTCGCAGCGCGTTACGCGGCAATCCCGGGGGGAGACGTCGCCGCCAGAGCGCTGCGGCTGAACGTTGGCGGTCTGCGCAGCGCCGCAGATTACGGGCGGGTGATGGCCTTGCTGCGCGGCTTCGATATTGTCGATTCCCTGACCGTCGCTGAAGTCAGCGGCGAGGCCGTGGAGGTGGCGCTGGTTGCCCGCGGTGGCCTGCCGGCGCTGGTGCAGAGCATTCGCCTGTCGGGCCAACTGACGCCCGCTGCCGAGGGCGACAACCACTGGACGCTCCCCGCCCATGACTGATTCCCGGAAATGGTGGGTCCTCGCGGTCACCGTTGCCACCGCCTATCTGCTCTATCTGCTGGGCCCGGTGTTGACGCCCTTCATGGCCAGCGCCCTGCTGGCCTATCTGGGTGACCCGCTGGTCGATCGGCTGGAGAAGCGCGGGGTCTCGCGCACGCTGGGGGTTGGCATCGTGTTTGTCGGCATGCTGGCGGCAGCGGCACTCGGCATGGTGATTGTATTGCCCGCCCTGCAACAGCAGGTGGTGGTGCTGGTCGGCAAGCTGCCGCAGGTCCTCGTCTGGGCGGATGAGCGGTTCCTGCCCTGGCTCAACGAGCGATTTGGACTCGCCATCGACATCGAACCCGGCGTGCTACGCGAGCATATGGCCGGACACTGGGGCGAGCTGTCGACGGTTGTGCGCAACGTGCTGATGCAACTCGGCCGTTCCAGTCAGGCGCTGCTCGGCTGGGTCAGTTTCCTGTTGCTGGTGCCGGTGGTGACGTTTTATCTGCTGCGCGACTGGGACGGCCTGCTGGCCCAGATCCGCGACCTGCTGCCGCGCCGGATTGAACCGCGCTTTGTCGCTATCGTCGGCGAGATCGATCTGGTGCTGGCCGAGTTTCTGCGCGGCCAGCTGACGCTGATGGCGGCGCTGGCCGGCATCTATGTGCTGGGCCTGTGGGCCGTGGGCCTCGAACTCGCGTTCTCCATTGGTGTAATCGCCGGACTGGTCAGTTTTGTGCCTTATCTGGGCGTGATCGTTGGCGTGCTGTTGGGCGCCAGCGCGGCCTTGCTGCAGTTCGGCGACCTGTGGCATCTCCTGGCGGTGCTCGCGGTCTTCGGGATAGGCCAGACGCTGGAGGGCATGGTGCTTTCGCCCTGGCTGGTTGGCGAGCGCATTGGGCTGCACCCAGTGGCGGTGATTTTTGCGGTGATGGCGGGTGGACAGCTGTTTGGCTTCGTCGGCGTGTTGCTGGCGCTGCCGGTGGCCGCCGCGGTGGTGGTACTGCTTCGGCATTCGCGCGACGAATACATCCGCAGTTCGCTCTACGACCGCCAATCCCCGCCATGAGCGGGGGCGCCGAGGACGCGCGCTGGCGCCAGCTGACGCTGGGCCTGTTTGGTCAGCCGCCGCCTAGTTTTGACAGCTTTTTTTCCGGGGCCAACGGCGAGGCCGTGCGCGCGGTCCAGCACTGGGCCGCAGGTGGGGCCGGGCCCTGGTGCGTGCTGCTGTGGGGTGCACCGGGCGCGGGGAAGTCGCATCTACTGCAAGCGGCGCTGGGAGCGGCGGATGCGGCCGGGGCGTCGTGCATGTATCTGCCGCTGACCGAAGCCTTACGGCACGGTGCGGGGCTGCTCGACGGGCTGGATGCCCTCACGGCCCTGTGTCTGGACGATGTTGACGCCGTGGCCGGACTGTCGGAGTGGGAAACCGCGCTTTTTGCGCTATACAACGGCCTGCAGGCGCGCGGACACCGGCTGCTGGTGAGCGCGGTCAGCAATCCGCAGCATTTACCACTGGGGCTGCCGGACCTCCGCTCGCGGCTCAGCGCGGCGCTGGTTTATCACCTGCTTGAATTGAACGACGAGGACAAGGCGCAAGCGCTGATGGCGGCCGCCGCGCGGCTGGGCATGAGCCTGCCGGAGTCGGTCGCCGCGCACCTGCTACGCCGTTTGCCGCGCGACTGGCGGGCTTTGCACACGGCGCTGGAGCAATTGAACGAAGCCTCCTTGAGTGCCGGCCGCGCGCTGACCCTGCCGTTCGTGCGGGCGACGCTCGCCCTGACGGATTAGTTCGTCGCTAAACGGCGGGCGAGGGTCGCAAGCCGCCGGCCCAGCGCTACACAGAGCTCGCGCTCATGCTCGTCAAGCGCGCGGTCGTTGCGGTCGCCGGCGAGGTGACTGGGTCCGTAGGGGGTGCCACCGCCACGCGTGGCCTGCAGCGCCGCTTCACTGTAGGGCAGGCCGACGATCATCATGCCGTGGTGGAGCAGCGGCAGCATCATGCTGAGCAGCGTGCTCTCCTGCCCGCCATGCAGACTGGAGGCAGCGGTAAACACGCCGGCCGGCTTGTCGATCAGCGCACCGGACAGCCACAGGTCGCTGGTCGAATCCCAGAAGGCCTTCATGCCGGCCGCCATGTTGCCGAAGCGCGTGGGCGAGCCGACGGCCAGCGCGGCGCAGTCGCGCAGATCGTCCCGCGTGACGTAGGGCGGGCCGTCCTCCGGAATGGCGTCGTCGGCAGCGCCCCAGGGCGGCACGGTGCGCAGGCGCGGCGAGCAGCCGGTGACCGACAGCACGCCGCGCGCGATTTGCTCGGCCATGGCTTTAACATGCCCATGCCGGCTGTAATAGAGCACAAGGACTTCAATCATGCGGGGACAACTCCGTGTGGATCGGCGCCTGCGGAGGAATG
Organism: Gammaproteobacteria bacterium; assembly: GCA_023257255.1. Classification (GTDB taxonomy): domain Bacteria; phylum Pseudomonadota; class Gammaproteobacteria. Next base: position 66,427 of record JALRCR010000001.1, read on the forward strand.
ACATGAGCGCGCAATCTGACCGTTTTCCGGCCGGTGGCCAGTGTAGCCCCCGACCATGCTGACCAACAGCCACACGCCGTTATTGCCGGCTGTTCCTCTCCGCTCTCGCCGGCTTACGCCGGCCCGCAGGCGCCGCGCGGCAGCTGTGGCATGAGCGGGTTATTGCGGCGTTCAAGCTGGTTTTTGCGCGAACTGTTCCGTCGCGGTCATGCGGCGCAATGTCCGCAGCTGGCCGCTTCGCTGGCCTTTACCTCGCTGCTCGCGCTGGTGCCGCTGCTGGTCGTGGGCTTCGCGACCTTGTCCCTGTTCCCGGCGTTTGAAGCCTGGCAGGACACCTTGCAGGACTTTATCTTCAAGAGCTTTGTGCCCGGTATGGGCGACTTGATCCAGCAGCACCTCCTGGCCTTTGCGGCCAAGGCGCGCGCCCTGCAGGGCCTGGGCGCAGCCGCCTTGGTGGTGACCGTGCTGTCCTTGATGGCAAACATCGAAACCGCGTTCAACGACCTCTGGGAGGTGCGGCATCGACGGCCGCTGGGCAAGCGCCTGCTGCTCTACTGGGTGCTGCTGACGCTGAGCCCGCTACTGGTCGGCGCAGGTCTGGTTGCCACGTCATTTGTCGTGTCGCTGCCCTGGCTGCGGCGGGCCGGCGAGATTCCGCAGCTGACGTCGGTGGGGCTGCAGGTGTTGCCGCTGCTCGCTACCTGGGTGGCGTTCGCGCTGGCCTATAAGGCGATTCCCTACCGGCGAATTCGCTTGCTGCACGCGGTGCTCGGCGGTTTGGTTGGTGCCCTGCTGTTTGAAATCGCCAAGCACCTGTTCGCGTTCTGGCTGAGTAATTTTCCGACCCAGCAGGCCATTTACGGGGCGTTTGCGACGGTGCCGGTGTTCCTCCTGTGGGTGTATCTGTGCTGGTTCATTGTGCTTGGTGGGGCGGTTTTCACGCGCTGCCTTGAAACCTTGCCGGTCGCCGGTGGCAAAGCCCCGACTAGCGCCTGGCAGGCCTCGTCCTGCTATCTCGCCTGGCGCCTGCTGGTCTGTTTGCACGATGCCCAGCGGCGCGGGGACGCGCTGACCGAAGCCATGCTGCTGGCCCGCGAGCCGGCCTTTGACGCGAGCAGTCTGGCCACCAGCCTGCGGGTGTTAAGCGACGCCCGCTGGATTGCGCGCGACGAGGACTTCGCCTGGTTGCTGTGCCGCGATCTGGACGATCTGCGCCTGGTCGACCTGCTGCGACTGGTGCCGGCGCCCTTGACCGCGCTGGATGACCCGACTCACCTCGCCGGCGAGGACCAGCGGGTATACGCGCTCATCGCCCACCAGCATCAGCAACTCGAGGCGGGGCTCGGGGTGTCGCTCGCGGCGCTGATGGCGCCCGCCGTAAGCGCGGCATGATCACGCGTCGCTACCTCGTGGAGGGACGGGTGCAAGGCGTGTTTTTTCGCGCCTCGACGCAGGCCGAAGCGGTGCGCCTCGGCCTGCTGGGCTGGGTTCGCAACCTGCCGGACGGTCGCGTGGAAGTGCTGGCCAGTGGGACAGCGGCAGCGCAGCAGGCGCTGGCCACGTGGCTGGCGATAGGGCCGCCGCTGGCCAAGGTGCTGCGGTTAAGTACGGTGGAGGAGGCGACTGTCGCGCAGGCTGAGTGCTTCGAGATTCGCTAGTGCCCGCCGCCGACTTCCCTCAGACGCTGTCGCGCTGGGCTGGCCTGCTCGGCGCCGCCGCGGCGTGCGCGCTTTATCTGCTGGTGAATCTCCGCGGCGACTTCGGCGGCTTGCTGGCCGACTCATATGTCTACCTCGCGGCGGCGCGGGAGTTGGCACACGGCGCTGCGGCGGACTGGTCGCTGTTGCTGGTCATCGGCCGTGATTACGCTTTCCCCCCCCTGTTTCCGCTGGTCCTGGCGCTGTTTGGCGCCGGCGCGGAGGACGCCACGGCGACGTTCACCCTCAGCGCCTTGCTCATGGCCGGCGTGGTCTGGGTCTGCTGGGCGTGGCTGCGCACGCTTGGGCTGTCAGCACTGACCGCCGCGCTGCTGGCGACCCTGGTGGCCGTCTTGCCAGCGTCCTTACTGACGACAATGAACGTCTTGAGCGAACCGCTTTACACGCTGCTCACCCTGCTCGCCGCGCGTGCCCTCAACGGGCCCGCACCGGGCGCGCGGGCGTGGTGGCTGGCCAGCCTGTGGGTCGGGCTCGCGCTCTTGTGCCGCAGTGTCGGGGTGGTGGCGCTGGCTGCGCTGGTGCTGGTCTGGTGTATGCGACGGGGCTGGCGAGTCGCGCCCTGGGCGCTGGCGCCGGCCTTGGGCAGCGCGCTGCTCTGGTCTGGCGGCCAGCAGCTGGCCGGGTTCGCCAGCTACACGCCGGGTCTGCCTGCACTGCCGGCTCTGGGGGGTATCGTCGGAGAAAATCTGACGGCCCTGGCGGCCGCCGGGCCGGCGCTGTTTGAACTGGCGCCGGGCGGTTTCGCGAACGCCAGCGTGGCGCTTGTGGCGCTACTGGCGCTGCCCGCCTTGGCGCAGCGTTTGAGGGCCTGCTGCTTCGATGCCTGGTATGGGCTGCTGTATCTCGCGCTGATGCTGGTCTGGCCGCATCCCGCGCACGCCGGGCGTTTCCTGCTGCCGGTGCTCCCGCTGATCCTCGCGTATGCCGCGCTGGCGCTGCATATGCGTGGTCGAGCCGGGTCGGCGCTCCCGGCGCTTGTACCGGCGATGCTGCTGCTGGTTGCAGTGCCCGGCGCGTGGTCCATCGTGCATACCGTGTTGCATCCGCCGGCGCCCGCGCTGGCGGCGGCGGTGCGCTCGCCAGCGTGGTACCTGCTGGCGCCGGCGCAGGCGGCACAAACCGCCGAGGTATGGCAGCGCCTGGTGCCGGTCATGCGTGCCGTGAGGGACCTGCCGGCAGACGCCTGTGTGGCGACGACGCTGCCCGAGCAGGTGTTGTTCTACGGCCGCCGCCGGGTGGTGGACTGGGCGCGGATTTCACGCGCACCCGAGGCCGTGAACACCATCGCTGACCGTTGCCACTACGTGCTGATGGTTGCGCTTACCCTCTATCCGCCCCCGCCGGGGATAGGCCCGATGTATCCGTTTCACGCGCTGACCGACCGGCTACAGCCGCTCTGGATCGAGCGCTCGCGGCGGCTCGATCTGGGCAGTCCCCTGCTGGCAATGCTGGCGCGCGTGGGCGGCTCGCCCTAAGCCAGACCCAGCCGCCCCAGCACCAGCGCGATCGCGTCCTCGGTCGGCAGATTTTGCGCGTTTTCATCGGTGCGCGCCTTGTATTCGACCGTGCCGGCATCGAGCCCGCGGTCGCTGATCACCAGCCGGTGCGGGATGCCGATCAGCTCCAGATCCGCAAACATCACGCCGGGCCGCTCGTTCTTGTCGTGGAAAACAACGTCGACCCCGGCCGCGAGCAAGCGCTCATAAAGCGCTTCGGCGGCAATCCGCAGGCGCTCGGACTTGTGCATATGGATGGGCACGATGGCGACCGAGAAGGGCGCGATTGACACCGGAAACACAATGCCGCGCTCGTCGTGATTCTGTTCGATGGCCGCCGCCACGATGCGCGAGACGCCAATGCCGTAGCAGCCCATCACCATCGTGACGTTATTGCCTTTCTCGTCCAGCACCGAGGCCTTCATCGCTTCGCTGTACTTGGTGCCAAGCTGGAAAATGTGACCGACTTCGATGCCGCGCTTGAGATCCAGCGTGCCTTTGCCGTCGGGGCTTGGCTCTCCGGCGACCACGTTGCGCAGGTCGGCCACCGCCGGCTCTGGCAGGTCCCGGCCCCAGTTGACCCCGCGCAGATGCGCGCCGGCCTTGTTTGCGCCGCAGACAAAGTCCGCCACCGCAGCCGCCGCGTGGTCGGCAATCACCGGAATCGGGGCGCCGACCGGCCCCAGCGTGCCCGGCCCGCAGCCGAAGGCGGCGTGGATTTCCGGCGCTTTGGCGAAGCGCAGCGGGCTCGCAACCAGCGGCAGACCCTGCGCCTTGACCGCGTTGAGATCGTGATCGCCGCGCAGCACGAGCGCGACCAGCCCGCCGCCCTCGGCTTCGACAACCAGCGTTTTGAGGCACTGCGCGGGCGCGACCTTGAGGAAAGTCGAGACTTCCTCGATTGAATGCTGGGTGGGCGTGACCGCTTCAGCGAGCGCTTCCTGCGGTGCCGGGCGCGGGCCCGGCGCGGGGGATGGCACCATTTCGACGTTGGCGGCGAACTCGCCGGTGCTGGAGAAGGCGATGAGGTCTTCGCCCGAATCGGCCAGCACGTGGAACTCATGCGACTTCGAGCCGCCGATGTTGCCGGTATCGGCCAGCACGGCGCGCCATGACAGGCCGATGCGGTCGAAAATCCGGCTGTAGGCGGCGTACATGTCCTGATAGGTCTCTTCCAGCGAGGCGTGATCGAGATGGAAGGAGTAGGCGTCTTTCATCAGGAATTCGCGCGCCCGCATGATGCCAAAGCGCGGCCGGATTTCGTCCCGGAACTTGGTCTGAATCTGGTAGAGGTTGACCGGCAGCTGCTTGTAACTGCGCAGCTCGCGGCGCGCGATGTCGGTGATGACTTCCTCGTGCGTCGGGCCGAGACAGAACGACCGGTCGTGACGGTCGGTGAAGCGCAGCAGCTCGGGGCCGTACTTGTCCCAGCGCCCCGATTCCTGCCACAGCTCGGCCGGCAACACGCCGGACATCAGCAGTTCCTGAGCGCCGGCGCGATCCATTTCCTCGCGCACCACCGCCTCGACTTTGCGCAACACCCGCAGCCCCAGCGGCAGCCAGGTGTACACGCCGGTCGCCAGCTGACGGACCATGCCGGCGCGCAACATCAGCTGGTGGCTGATGACTTCGGCGTCAGCCGGGGATTCTCGCAGGGTCGGCAGCAGTAGCTTGGAAATTCGCATGATGGTCGCTCGCTAGGAAAACAGGGCCTCGGGCGGGGTGCCGGCGGTCGCGGCATTCTCGGCACTCGCCGCGCGCGGCGCAACGCTGGGCCGCGCCGAAACCCGGTTTTAACTGGCATTCCGGCGATTTTCGCCTTGAATCGGCCTGCAAATCCTTTTATGGTGCCAGCCCCTTTCGCAGCGGCAGCGTACCGATCGCGCCGCGCAACCCGGGACACTGCCGTGCCCGCGCCCACGAGGCGCCGGCAACAGGTCGACGCCCCTGCCGTTATCGCGGCAGCAGCCGAGGTCTGACGGCGCTTACTGACATCTGGTGAGGAGCAAGTCTCATGAGCGAGCAACTACGGGGCGCCGAAATTTTTGTGCGCGCCCTGATCGACGAAGGCGTTGAGTTCCTGTTCGGCTACCCCGGTGGGGCCGTGCTGCACATCTACGACGAACTCTACAAACAAGACAGCATCAAGCACATTCTGGTCCGCCACGAGCAGGGCGCGACGCATGCCGCCGACGGCTACGCGCGCGCCACCGGCAAGCCCGGCGTGGTGCTGGTGACTTCCGGCCCCGGCGCGACCAACGCGGTTACCGGTATCGCCACCGCCTACATGGACTCCATTCCGATGGTGGTCTTCACCGGCCAGGTGCCCACCCACCTCATCGGCAACGACGCCTTTCAGGAAGTGGACAGCATCGGCATCACGCGGCCCTGCGTGAAGCACAACTTTCTGGTCGAGCGGGTGGAAGACCTCGCGTCCACCATCAAGAAAGCGTTTTACGTGGCGACTTCCGGCCGCCCGGGCCCGGTGGTCATCGACGTGCCGAAAGACGTGACCGCCAACGTTTGCGCGTACGAATACCCCAAGACCGTCGAGATCCGTTCCTACAAGCCGAACACCAAAGGCCATCCGGGGCAGATAAAGAAAGCCGCGCAGCTCATCATGGCCGCCGAGCGTCCGATGATTTACACCGGCGGCGGGGTGATTCTGGACAACGCGGCCTCCGAACTGACGCAGTTCGCTCGCCTGCTGGGCTATCCGGTGACCAACACCCTGATGGGGCTGGGCGCCTACCCGGGCAGCGACCCGCAGTTCATTGGCATGCTGGGCATGCACGGCACCTACGAATCGAACATGGCGATGCATCAGTGCGACGTGCTGATCGCGATCGGCGCGCGTTTCGACGACCGGGTCACCGGCGATCTGGCCAAGTTCTGCCCCACGGCCCGCATCATTCATATCGACATCGACCCGGCGTCGATCTCGAAGAACGTGCGGGTGGAAGTGCCGATCGTGGGCAGCGTGACCAACGTGCTGTCGGAAATTAATCGCCTCCTGCAGGAAGCCGGCGTCACGCCGGTCGACCGCGAGACCAACCCCTGGTGGCGCCAGATCCGCGAGTGGCAGAAGTTTGATTGCCTGCGCTACGACAAGGGCAGCAAGCTGATCAAGCCGCAGGCTGTTATTGAGGCACTGCATCGGGTCACCGGCGGTGACGCCTACGTCACCTCGGACGTTGGCCAGCACCAGATGTGGGCCGCGCAGTACTACAAGTTCGACCAGCCGCGGCGCTGGATCAACTCCGGCGGCCTCGGCACGATGGGCTTCGGCCTGCCCTCGGCGATGGGCGTGCAGCTCGCGTTTCCTGACAAACAGGTGGCCTGCGTCACCGGCGAAGCCAGCTTCGTGATGTGCGTACAGGAACTTTCGACCTGCCTGCAGTACGACCTGCCGATCAAGGTCGTTAGCCTCAACAACCGCTACATGGGCATGGTGCGGCAATGGCAGGAGTTCTTCTACGACCGCCGCTACTCGCACTCCTACATGGATGCGCTGCCGGATTTCGTGAAGCTCGCCGAAGCCTTCGGGCACGTCGGCATGCGCATTGAGGATCCGGCCGACGTCGAAGGCGCGTTGAAAGAAGCCTTCTCCCACAAGAAGCGGCTGGTGCTGATGGATTTCATCACCGACCAGAGCGAGAACGTCTATCCGATGATTGCGGCCGGCAAGGGGCATCACGAAATGCATCTGGCGCCGTCTTCCACCACCGAGCGGGAGCTGGCCTGAGATGCGTCACACCATTTCGATCCTGCTGGAGAACACCGCCGGCTCCTTGTCGCGGGTGGCGGGGCTATTTTCGGCACGTGCCTACAATATCGAGTCCCTGTCGGTCGCGCCGACCGAAGACCCCACCGTTTCCCGCCTGACGCTGGTGACCCGCGGCTCGCCGGAAATGATCGAGCAGATCGTCAAACAGCTGAACAAGCTGGTCGATGTGATTCGCCTCATCGACCTCAACGAGGGGCAGTCCATCGAGCGCGAGCTGATGCTGGTGAAAGTGCGGGCGATTGGCGCCGAGCAACGCGCGGAGCTTGCACGTCTGAGCGACATCTACGGCGGGCGCATCGTGGACGTCACCGAGTCCAGCTACATCATCGAACTGACCGGCGACGGTGAAAAACTCGACGCTTTCATTGAGACCGTAAGCGCCAAGCGCGTGCTGGAAGTCGTGCGGTCCGGGGCGCTGGGCATTCTGCGCGGCACCAAGGCGCTGCGCGCCTGAAACAACCCAAACTTTTCAAACGACAGTCGGACTGACCCGGCGGGATCAAACAGGAGTAACACCACATGGCCCTGAACATTTATTACGACAAAGACGCCGACCTGACGCTGATCCAGCGCCGCAAAGTGGCCATCATCGGCTACGGCTCGCAGGGCCACGCCCATGCCAACAACCTGAAGGACTCTGGCGTGCAGGTCGTGGTGGGACTGCGCAAGGGCTCTTCCAGCTGGACCAAGGCAACCAATTCCGGGCTGGCCGTTGCCGAAGTAGCGGATGCGGTCAAGGGCGCCGACCTCATCATGATCCTCGCCCCGGACGAAACCCAGGGCGACCTCTATCGCGCCGAGATTGAGCCGAACATCAAGGAAGGTGCTGCGCTGGCCTTCGCCCACGGCTTCAACATCCACTTCGGCCAGATCACCCCGCGTGCGGATCTGGACGTCATCATGATCGCGCCGAAAGGCCCGGGCCATCTGGTGCGCTCGACCTACCAGCAGGGCGGCGGCGTGCCGAGCCTGATCGCGATTGCGCAGAACACCTCGGGTCAGGCCAAGGAAATCGCCTTGTCCTACGCCTCCGCCAACGGCGGTGGTCGCGCCGGCGTCATCGAAACCTCGTTCCGTGAAGAAACCGAAACCGACCTGTTCGGCGAGCAGACCGTGCTGTGCGGTGGCGCCACCGCGCTGATTCAGGCCGGGTTCGAGACGCTGGTCGAAGCCGGCTACGCGCCGGAAATGGCCTACTTCGAGTGCCTGCACGAGCTGAAGCTGATCGTCGACCTGATCTACGAGGGCGGCATTGCGAACATGCGCTACTCCATTTCCAACACCGCCGAGTACGGTGACTTCACGCGCGGTCCGCGCATCGTCACCGACGAGACCAAGAAGGAAATGAAGAAAATCCTCTCCGAAATCCAGAACGGCGAATTCGCCCGCGAATGGATGGGCGAGAACAAAACCGGCGCCTCGGTGCTGAAGGCCAAGCGCCGTATTGCCCGCGGGCACCAGATCGAGGAAGTCGGCGAGCGCCTGCGCGGCATGATGCCGTGGATTAAGGCCAATCGTCTGGTCGACCAGTCCAAGAACTGAGCGCGTCCACCTCCGCCTGCCCGCCAGCCATGGCGGCGCAGGCGCGGTTCGCCGTCAATTGCATCGGCCTTCGGGCAGGGTAAGCTTGGCCGCAAGCTAAGGCCGATACCGGCCCGGAGATGCCCCCATGAGCGACCCCCGTCAGGACAATATCCACCGCCTCATCGTGCCCAACACGGCCAGCCTGCGTGGGCGCGGCATTTATCTGCTGCCCAATCTGTTCACGACCGGCGCGCTGTTTGCCGGCTTCTACGCCATCATCGCGGCGACCAAAGGACACTTCGAGGGGGCGGCCGTGGCCATTCTGGTGGCCATCGTGCTGGACGGTCTCGACGGCCGCATTGCCCGGCTAACCAACACCCAAAGCGATTTCGGCGCCGAGTACGACAGCCTGGCTGACATGGTTTCCTTTGGCGTCGCCCCGGCGCTGCTGGCCTACCAGTGGACCCTGCAGGAAATCGGCAAATTCGGTTTTTTTGTGGCGTTCCTCTATGCCGCTGGCGCGGCGCTCCGGCTGGCGCGCTTCAACGTGCAGAAAACGGTGCAGGACAAGCGTTTCTTCAAGGGTCTGCCGAGTCCCTCGGCCGCTGCGCTGGTCGCTACCTTCATCTGGTTCGGTGAAACCCAGGGCCTCCACGGCCACGGCGGGACGGTGGCGGCGGTGGTGTTCATCACCTTTGCCGCTGCGCTCATGATGGTCAGCAATTTGCGCTATTACAGCTTCAAGGATCTGGATCTGCGGGGGCGCATTCCCTTCGTGCTGGTGCTGGGCATGGTGGCTGTGTTCGGGCTGGTGTCCATCGACCCGCCTATCGTGATGATGCTGGGCATGTTGTGCTACGCCGCGTCCGGTGTGGTGCTGACCTTAAGCCAGCTGCGAACCACACGACGCGAACGGCGCCGCGCCCGCGCCCAGCACCGCGACGCGGCCTGAGTTCCCGATGCTCGATTCGCGGGCCCGGCAGGCGGCGCTGGCGGCGATGGACATCGTCGAGTGGCTGCCGCGCACGGCGCAAATCCCGGGCGTCGCTGAAGACGCCCGGTTGGTCGAGACCGCCCCGCTGGCCAGCGCCGGGGCGCTCAACTGGGATGAACTCGAGACCGCCGTCGCCGCCTGCACCCGTTGCGCGCTGGCGGCTGGACGGACGCAGACCGTCTTTGGCGTCGGCAACCGCGCGGCCGACTGGATGATCATCGGCGAGGCCCCGGGGCAGGAAGAAGACCGCCAGGGCGAGCCCTTTGTGGGGCGGGCCGGTCAACTGCTGAACAGCATGCTGGAGGCGCTGGGATTGGCGCGCGAACAGGTCTTCATTGCGAACATCCTGAAATGCCGCCCGCCGGCTAACCGCGACCCCGAACTCGCCGAAGCCGCCGCCTGTGCCGGCTGGCTGGCGCGCCAGATCGAACTGGTCGCGCCGCGCCTCATCCTCTGCGTGGGCCGGATTGCCGCGCAAAACCTGCTGGGCACCCAGACGCCGATCGGCAAACTGCGGGGCCAGCGGTACAGCTACGGGCCGCGTGAGATCCCGGTCGTCGTGACCTGGCATCCCGCGTACCTGCTGCGTTCGCCGGGGGAGAAGCGCCGGGCCTGGCAGGATCTGCTGTTCGCCAAACAGGTATTCGGGCAGGGCGCGTGAGCGCGGTGCCTGAGCGGGTCGGCGCGGCCATCCGGCCGATGCGCGAACACGACCTGTCGCGCATCAGCGAGATTGAAGCGCGCGCCTACGACTTTCCCTGGTCGCAGGGCATTTTTGCCGATTGCCTGCGGGCCGGGTACTGCTGCTGGACGCTGGTGGCCGGCGGACAGGTGGCGGGTTACGGCATTCTCAGCGTGGGTGCCGACGAGGCGCATCTGCTGAATTTGTGCATCGACCCCGACTACCGCCGGCGCGGACTGGCCCGGCGGCTGCTTAACCATCTGCTGCGCCTGGCGCGCGAGCACTACGCCACGATCTGCTTTCTGGAAGTCCGGCCCTCCAACCCGGGCGCCATCGCGCTCTATGCCGGCGAAGGCTTTCGGCAGGTCGCGGTCCGCCGCAACTATTACCCGGCGCGCGAGGGACGCGAAGATGCAGTGGTCATGACCCTGCAACTGCCGGCGGCTGAGGGCGGTTGAATCACCTGCGGGTCTGGGCTAGCCTCTGGCCACTTCCCGTTTCACCTGCAACGCTTATCCCGGGGTCCGTCTCGTTATGAATACTCGTTTCCGTCCGCTCGTCACTGCGCTGGCTAGCGCCCTTTTTCTCGCCGCTACCGGTCCTGCGCTGGCGGTGGACCGCGTGGCCTTCGAGTTCGGCACCACCGACGACGACCGGGCCGATGCCGACCGCTACGGCGCCACGCTGGCCTGGAACCTCGGCGGCGAATGGATGAAGCTCGGGCAGTGGGGCCTGCACACCTATGTCGAAGCCGGCATCAACGTGTGGGACGGCGAAAAAGGCAGCACCGGCAACGACACGCTGGTCGACGGCCACGTCACGCCGGTGTTTCGTCTGCAGCGCGACCTCGGCACCAGCCTGCCGCTGTTTGTGGAAGCGGGCGTTGGCCTGCATGGCTATTCCGAAACCAAAATCGACGGGCGCGATTTTGATATTCCCTTCGCCTTCGGCAGCCACATTGGCGCCGGTCTGCGCTTCGGCCCGGGCGGCGAGTTCGAAGCCATTTACCGCTATCAGCACCAGTCGAATGCGGGCCTCGGCGATGACAATCCGGGCGTGAACTTCCATCTCTTCACGCTGGGCTACCACTTCTAGTCCACAACTGACGCGCCCCGCCCTGCGGGGGGCGGCAAGTCTCCGGCCTCCGGCAGGCGCAGCAGCGCCTGCCCCATCCTGACGGTTTCTCCGCTCGCTATCCCTGCCGCCAGCGTCATGCCCGGCGGCACCAGCACGATGATGGTCGAGCCGTGCTCGAACCAGCCCATTTCCTCGCCTTTGCCGAGCGCTGCGTGGCAGGCGATGCGCGTGGGACCCCGATAGCCGAGGTGCAGCAACAGATTCAGCGCGTGCAGGCGAATGCTCGCCACCATCACCGCCGCCACCGGCACCAGCGCGAAGGTCTGCCCGGTGGCATTCAGCCGACAGCGCAGCACCGCGCGTTCGTTGCGGCAGAACAATCGCTCGATGCGTTTGACCGCAATCGGGTTGACGTTCCAGGTGTCGCCGCTGTGATACAGCACCTCTTCCAGCCGCAGGTCGTGCGGCGCGTGAAAGCGGTGATACATGACCGACGTCAGCCGCAGCGTGAGGTAGGTGCCGCCGGTGAGGCTCGCGCAGAGCGCCGGATCGAGCAGCAGATCGGCCAGCGCATAGGGCATGCCCTTGGCCTGCAATAACTGGCCATCCTCAATGCGACCCAGCGCGCCGACTATCGCGTCGCACGGGCTGCAGAGCGCGGCGGGGTCGGGGTCGACCGGACGCGCGCCGGGCTTCAAGCGCCGGGTAAAAAGGGCGTGCAGGCTGCGGTACTCGCCGGGTGCGGCCTCGTCGAGATTCAGGTCGCTGAAGGTCCGCCACACCGCCAGCGCCAGCCGCACAAACAGTGGATTTTCAATCTTGCTGAGCCGACCCATGGTGCGCGTCACCCACAGCCGCGGGATTCGGTTGGTCAGCAGGAAGTTGAGATCTTCCTGCGCGCCCAGGCGCCCGAGGGATCGACGAATTTTCATCAAACCATCCAATACTGCCGTCATATCTACCTCGGGACTGTGATGTGAGCGATTCCCCGACCCTGCTGGCCACAGGAGGCGCGCTGCTCGCAGCCCTGCTGTTGCCCCGCCTGCTTGAGCGCCTGAAACTCTCGCGCGCCAAGCACCGTTCGCTGGCCGGTCACGCCAGAATGGCCAAGCGGATCGCCGGCCTGCTGCCGTTTTACGAGTATGACGAGGCGCAGATCTTCCGCGTCGACGGCGCACCGCCCGAGGTCGAGGCGAAACGACGCGGCGCCTTCGAGCGGCTGGCCGCCCGCTGCGCCGAGCGCTACGCCAAAGGCCTCGCGCTGAGCCGTGAAGCGGGTCCGCTGCTGTCGGACCTGCAGTTCACGGCGGCCTACCGCGTGCCCTTTCAGTTCAGCCGCTATGTGCGGCGGCACCTGCCGTCTGCGCCCTTCGCCACCGCCACCCGCGGCAATCGCCTGATCGACGCCGACGGCAACGAACTGATTGACCTCACAGGCTCCTATGGCGTCAACGTGCTGGGCAATGAGTTCTATAAAACCGCTATCGATGCCGGCGTGGCCGAAGCCCGTGAATTGGGTGCGGTCCTCGGCTACTACCATCCGCTGGTCATTGCCAACGCGCGGCGGATTGCGCGAATTGCCGGGCTGGATGAAGTGTCTTTCCACATGTCCGGCACCGAAGCCGTCATGCAGGCGGTGCGTCTGGCGCGGTATCACACGGGCAAAACCCATCTGGTGCGGTTTTGCGGTGCCTATCACGGCTGGTGGGGCGATGTGCAGCCCGGTCCGGGCAATCCGGTGCCGGCCGACCGTACCTACACGCTGAAAGATCTGGACGAGCGCAGCCTCGGCGTGCTCCGCAGCCGCAAGGACATTGCCTGCGTGCTGGTCAATCCGCTGCAGGCCCTGCATCCCAACAGCCCGGCGCCGGGGGATTCCTCGCTGGTGGCGGCGGGCCGCCGTGCCGGCTTTGATCGCGCGGCCTATACCGACTGGCTGCACCGCTTGCGCGAGGTCTGCACGGCGGGCGGCATTCCGCTCATTTTCGATGAAGTGTTTGTGGGCTTTCGTCTCGCACCCGGCGGCGCCCAGGCCTATTTCGGCGTGCAGGCCGACATGGTGACTTACGGCAAGACGCTGGGCGGCGGATTGCCGGTCGGGGTGCTGGTGGGCAAGGCGGAACTGATGCGGCGCTTCCGTGATGAGCGGCCGGCAGATCTGTGCTTCGCGCGCGGCACGTTCAACTCGCATCCCTATGTGATGGGGGCGATGGATGCTTTTCTGACGCATCTTGAGCTGCCCGCCACCCGCGCGCTGTATGCCGGACTCGACCGGTGCTGGGACGCGCGTGCCGGCCGCCTGAACGAGCAGCTGACAGCGGCCGGGCTGCCGGTCCGCGTCGCCCATCTCAGCACCATCTGGACGGTGCTCTACACCACGCCCTCGCGCTACAACTGGCTGTTCCAACAATACCTCCGGCGCGAAGGCCTGGCCTTGAGCTGGGTGGGGAGCGGGCGGATGGTGTTTAGTCTGGATTTCACCGACGCCGACTTCGACGAGGTCAGCCATCGCTTCCTGCGCGCCGCGCGCCTGATGCAGGAAGATGGCTGGTGGTGGGTGCCGGCATCCGCCAGCAACGCGCGCATTGGCCGTCAGCTACTGCGCGAGGTGCTGGCTGCCCGATTTGGCCGCGAGGCTAAGCCTGCGGCCGGGGCTGGCCTCAGTGCGCCGTTTTCTCCGCCATCGGGTCGATGAGCTCGCCTTTCAGCAGGTAGAGCGGGGCGCGCCAGTACAGCATCACGTCGTGGAAGGGGTCGGTGAGGATCTTGGTGAACCACACGCAGCCGGTCTGCACGTCCTTGATCACGAACAGATGCAGGGTGCGGAAGAACACGCCACCAACGCCCAGCACCAGCCACATCCAACCCATGTGCTGAATAAACTGGTCGCGATTGGCGTGCGCCTCGAAGGCCCCGAAGCACGTTGGGTCAAACAACAGGACCAGGGGGGCGGCGCCCCAGATGGCCAGCAGCACGACCTTGCGCTGCAGGTTGTAGCCCACTTTGATTTCTTCCTTGTATTCGTGGGTCGCCTGATTCACTTCGTCGTAACCTTTGGGCTCGAAGAAGAAGTGGCCGGCCTGCCGGCTGACCATCGCCACCAGCCAGCCGACCAGCGCGGCGCCAACGGGATCACTGAACAACATGGCGTAAGCGGTCAGGAAGCTCAGCGCGCTTAACAGATGTAGCGCCTGGTTAATGCGGCTGTGGTGGTAGTAGCGGTGGTCATCCCAGCGCTGGGTGCGCAGCGCGTCCAGAAAAGAATGCATAGCGAAGCCTTTTAATTAGGGCGGAAGACAACGATTCTATGGCCCTTGTTGACAGCGATATGACAGGCCCGGACCGCCGCCCCGGCAGATTCGGGCCGCTACCGTCGAGGACTCGCGCCATGAAATTCCCCACCATCGAAGACACGGTCGGCAATACGCCGCTGGTGCGTCTGCAGCGGCTGGGCCGCAAGACCAGCTGCACGCTGCTCGCGAAGATGGAAAGTCATAACCCGGCGGGTTCGGTCAAAGACCGGCCGGCCCGCAGCATGATCCTGCGCGCCGAGGAACGGGGCGAAATCAAACCGGGCGACACGCTGATCGAACCAACCAGCGGCAATACCGGCATCGCGCTGGCGATGGTGGCGGCGATGCGCGGCTACCGGATGGTGCTCATCATGCCGGAGAACATGAGCGTGGAACGCCGGGCGGTGATGAAGGCCTATGGCGCGGAGTTGATCCTGGTGCCGCAGTCGGGCGGCATGGAGGCAGCGATCGATCTGGCGCGCTGCATGGAAGCCGATGGCGAAGGCAAGGTGCTGGACCAGTTCTCCAACCCCGACAACCCGCGCGCACATTACGAAGGGACCGGACCCGAGCTCTGGCGCGACACACGCGGGGAGATCACGCATTTCGTGAGCGCCATGGGCACCACCGGGACCATCATGGGTACCGGCAAATATCTCAAGGAAAAAAATCCGGCGGTGCAGATCATCGGCGTGCAGCCGGGCAGCGGCGCGTCGATTCCCGGAATCCGGCGCTGGGAGGCGCCCTATGTGCCCAAAATCTACGACAAGGCGCGGGTCGACCAGTTGCTGGAAGTCTCGCAGGACGAAGCCGAAGACATGGCGCGGCGTCTCGGGCGCGAAGAAGGGATTTTCTGCGGCATTTCCGCCGGCGGGGCGATGGCGGTCGCTTTGCGGGTGGCGCAGGATCTTGAGCGCGCTACCATCGTCACCATCATCTGCGACCGCGGCGATCGCTATCTTTCCACCAACGTCTTTCCGGGTTGAGCCGCATGCTGAATAACGTCTTTGTGTTTGATATCGAAACCGTGCCCGACGTGGACGCGGCGCGCCGCCTGTGGGACCTGACCAATCTCTCGGACGAAAACGTCGCCAAGGTGATGGCCGCCAAGCGACAGCAGGAAACCGACGGCGCCAGCGATTTTCTCCGCCATCACCTGCAGCGCATCGTCGCGATTTCGGCGGTATTTCTGAAAGACGACCGGCTGAGCGTGTGGTCGCTGGGCGAAGAGTCTTCCAGCGAAGCCGAACTCATCGCGCGCTTTTTTGAAGGCGTCGAGCGCTACTCGCCGACGCTGGTGTCGTGGAACGGCGGCGGCTTCGACCTGCCGGTGCTGCACTATCGCGCCCTGTTGCACGGGGTAGCGGCGCCGCGCTACTGGGAGACCGGCAACGACGATGCCAGCTTCCGCTACAACAACTACCTCAGCCGCTATCACTGGCGGCACATCGACCTGATGGATGTGCTCTCCGGCTATCAGCCGCGTGCGACGGCGCCGCTGCACGATATTGCGACGCTGCTGGGTTTCCCGGGCAAGCTCGGGATGAGCGGCAAAGAGGTCTGGCCGCGTTTTCTGGCCGGCGGGCTGGCCGACATCCGGCAGTACTGCGAAACCGACGTGCTCAACACCTGGCTGGTGTATCTGCACTTCGAGCGCATGCGGGGCAATCTGCTGTCGGCCCAGTACGCCATCGAGATCGCCCGTGTGCGCAGCCTGCTGGCGGAATCTGGCAAGGCCCATCTTTTGGAGTTTCTGGCGGCATGGCCCGATTCCGTCGCGACGCCCGCGTAAAGGGCAAAGACGCGCCGCCGGTCAGCGGCGTGCAGGTCGAACGACTCTCGCACGAAGGCCGTGGGGTCGCGCGGGTCAACGGCAAGATCGTGTTTGTCGACGGCGCGCTGCCCGGTGAAACGGTGACGCTGCGCTATACCCGTCTGCATGGACAGTACGACGAGGCCACCGTGCTGGCGGTGGAGACGCCGAGCTCCGATCGCATCACGCCCAAGTGCGCGCATGCCGAACGCTGCGGCGGCTGCAGCCTGCAGCATCTCGCGCCTGAGGCGCAGGTCGCCCACAAGCAGGCGGTGCTGCTGGAGCTGCTGGCGCATCAGGCAAAAATTACGCCCGAGCGCGTATTGCCGCCGGTGCTGGGACCCCAATGGGCGTATCGGCGACGGGCGCGGCTCAGCGTGCGCAACGTCATCAAGCGCGGCGAAACCCTGATCGGCTTTCGCGAAAAAGCCTCGCATTTCGTCACCGACATCAGCCGCTGTGAAACGCTGCTGCCGGCGGTGGGTGAGCACCTGCTGGCACTGCGCGCGCTCCTCGGCGGCCTGTCTGTCGCCGACCATATCCCGCAGGTGGAAGTCTCCGCGGGCGACGACGACATCGCGCTGCTGATTCGCCACACCCAGCCCCTGTCGACGGCCGACCGGGCCGCGCTTGCGGACTATGGCCAGACGCGAGGCCTGCGCATGTATGCCCAGCCGGGCGACCTGTCGACGATCGAGCGACTGGACGCTGCCGACGCGCCGCTGCACTACCAGACCGACGGGCTGGAGATCGAATTTCGCCCCGGCGATTTCGTGCAGATCAACGCCGGCATCAACGCGCAGCTGGTGCCGCTGGCGCTGGACATGCTCGCGCTGACTGCCGACGACGTGGTGCTGGATCTGTTTGCCGGGCTGGGCAATTTCACCCTGCCCATCGCGAACCACGTGACGAGCGTGGTCGGCGTGGAGGGCGAGCCCGGGCTCGTGCGGCGCGCGCAGGCGAATGCCGAACGACTGGGCCTGGTCAACGCGCATTTCGCGGTCGCCGATTTGTTCAGCGAGGCCGGGATCGCGGCGATTCCGCGCGAGCCCTACAGCAAACTGCTGCTTGACCCGCCGCGCAGCGGCGCGCTGGAGGTGCTGAACGCCTTGCGCCTGAAGTGGGTGGAGCGCGTCTGCTATGTATCCTGTAATCCGGTGACGCTGGCGCGCGATGCCGCTGTCCTCGTCGGCAAGCACGGTTTTCGACTGGCCGCCGCCGGCGTGCTCGATATGTTCCCGCATACGACGCACGTGGAATCGATCGCGCTGTTCACCCGCAGCTAGCCTTTGGCCACGGCAACAAGATGATGCCCGCGCTGGGCCGCCTGCTCGCGCTCATGCTCTGGCTTGGTCTGGCGGCGTGTACGCGCGCGCCGGACGCGACGCTGCGGGTGGGTTTGAGCAGCGCGCCGGTGAGCCTCGACCCGCGCTACGCCACCGATGCGACGTCCTGGCGTTTGTGCCGATTGCTGTTTGAGGCGCCGGTCGACTTCGACCCGCAGTTCATGCCCCGTCCAGCCTTGATGCGCTGGGAATTGCGGACGCCAACGCACTACCGTTTTCGTCTTAACGGCGAGCACCGCTTCAGCGACGGCCGACCGGTTACCGCCGAGGATGTGGCGGCGACCTACCGCGCGGTGCTGAACCCCGCGAACGCCTCGCCGCACCGGGGTTCGCTGGAGAACCTGCGCGGCATTTCGGTAGTGGACGCGCAGACCGTCGAGTTCGAACTGGCGCGGCCAGATCCGCTGTTCCCCGGCCTGCTGGTGATTGGCGTTTTGCCGGCGAGCGCGGCGAATGCGCCGGCCCGGACGCTGCCACCGCCCGGCAGCGGGCCGTTTGTGCTGGACGGCGAACCCGGCGCCAAGCGCTACCGGTTGAAGCGGCGGCGCGATGGGCTGGCGGTGGAGATGCTGGTCGTGGAAAGCGAAATTACCCGCGCGCTGAAGCTTGCCCGCGGCGAGCTTGACCTCATGCAGGGCGGCTTCGCGCCCGAGAACGTGGCCTGGCTGGCGGCTCGTCCGGGGCTTGATGTCGCGCAGGTGGCGGGCAGCACGTTCAGCTACATCGGATTCAATTTTGCCGACGGCCCCACCCGTGATCCCCGCATCCGCCAGGCGATTGCCATGGCCATCGACCGCGAGACTATCGTGCGAGCAGTGTTTCGCGGTCAGGCCAGAGTGGCCGAGGCCATGCTCACGCCTGGGCACTGGGCCGGCGCCCCGGCGCGCGCGGCGCCGTATCCCTACAACCCGGCTGCGGCCCGGGCCACGCTGGCGGCCGCGGGTTACACCCCGCAACAGCCTTTGCGTTTGAGCTACAAGACTTCCAGCGACCCGCTGCGCCTGCGCATCGTGACCATCCTGCAGGCGCAACTGGCGGCGGTGGGCATAGAGTTGAAGATCCAAAGTTACGAC
>JALRCR010000200.1 GCA_023257255.1 Gammaproteobacteria bacterium
ATGTAGTGCAGATATTCTTCAAACATGTTGACGTTCAGGCCCAGCACGCCGCGCGGCATGGTGTCCTGCGCATAGCGCAGTTCGAGCTTGATGGCGTCGTCGATCAGTTCGGCGATATCGCGCTGGAACTGCTCGGTCCACAGCTGCGGGTTCTCGACCTTGATCTGGTTGATGACGTCGATGCCGAAGTTCATGTGCATGGACTCGTCGCGCAGGATGTACTGGAACTGCTCGGCAACGCCGGTCATCTTGTTCCGGCGACCCATCGACAGCACCTGCACAAAGCCGACGTAGAAGAAGATGCCTTCAAACACCACGTAGAACGCGATCAGGTCGCGCAGCAGCCGCTGGTCGGCGGCGGTAGTGCCGGTGCTGAAGGTCGGGTCGCCCAGACTTTCGGTGAAGCGCAGGGCCCAGGAGGCTTTGTCGTGAACCGCCGGGATCTCGCGATACATGTTGAAGATTTCAGCTTCATCCAGCCCCAGACTTTCAATGCAGTACTGGTAGGCGTGGGTGTGCAGCGCTTCTTCAAAGGCCTGACGCAGCAGGTACTGGCGGCATTCCGGATTGGTGATGTGGCGGTACACCGCCAGCACCAGATTGTTCGCGACCAGCGAGTCGGCGGTGGAGAAGAAACCCAGGTTGCGCTTGATGATCAGGCGCTCGTCCTCGGTCAGGCCGTCACGGCTTTTCCACAGCGAGACGTCCGCATTCATGTTGATTTCTTGCGGCATCCAGTGGTTGGCGCAGGCATTGAGATACTTCTGCCAGGCCCACTTGTACTTGAACGGCACCAGCTGATTGAGGTCCGCCCGGCAGTTGATCATTTGTTTGTCGTCTACCGCCAGACGGCGCGCGCCAAATTCAACCTGCTCCAGACCCGCGGCATGCGTGCTGGCCGTTGACTCGGGCGCCGCAGCCGGGGGCGTGGTATCCAGCACCGCGGCCGGTGAGACCACCGGAGCCGGTGTCTCGATAGTTTCCAGCACCTGCGTCGCCAGCAGGCCGGGCTCGGTCGCGCGCGGGGTGCGCGACTTCAGTTGTCCGATCGGATCGTCCCATAGCAACATCAGGTATTCCTTCAGCGTTATCTTGTTAAAGCGCCGGCCTTACTGACAGGCTTCGCAGTCGGGGTCGGTAATCAGGCAGACCTTGGGTGCCGTGGCCTCCACGCTGATCGCCGGCGCCTGCTGCACGGCGTTGAGCTTGCCGTCTTTCAAGGTGCTCTTCTCGACGTGGGTCGCGCCCATGGTGCGCAGGTAGTAGGTGGTTTTAAGTCCCCGTACCCAAGCCAGCTTGTAGAGGTTGTCCAGCTTCGCGCCGCTGGGCTCTGCCATGTAGAGATTGAGCGACTGCGCCTGGTCCAGCCATTTCTGGCGGCGCGAACCGGCTTCCACCAGCCAACGCGGGTCGACTTCGAACGAGGTCGCATACAGCGCCTGCAGGTCGCGCGGCACGCGGTCGATCTGCGCCACGCTGCCGTCGTAGTACTTGAGGTCGTTGACCATCACTTCGTCCCACAGTCCGCGCTCTTTCAGGTCTTCCACCAGGTACATATTGACCACGGTGAACTCGCCGGAAAGATTCGATTTGACGTAGAGATTCTGATAGGTCGGCTCGATCGACTGGCTGACGCCGCAGATGTTGGAAATCGTCGCCGTCGGGGCAATCGCCATGCAGTTGGAGTTCCGCATGCCCACCGTGCGTACGCGTTCCCGCAGCCCGTCCCAGTCCAGACGCGTGCTGCGGTCGACATCGAAGTAGCTGCCCCGGCTTTGTTCGACAAAGTCCAGCGAGTCGATCGGCAGGATGCCACGGCTCCACAGCGAGCCCTTGAAGCTCGGGTAGCTGCCCCGTTCGGCGGCGAGGTCGGTCGAGGCCTTGATCGCGAAGTAGCTGACGGCTTCCATCGAGGTGTCGGCGAAGTCCACCGCTTCCGGCGAGGCATAGGGCAGGCGCAGCTGATACAGGCAGTCGTTGAAGCCCATGATGCCCAGACCCACCGGGCGGTGACGCAGGTTAGAAGCCCGCGCGGTCGGCACGCTGTAGAAGTTGTAGTCGATGACGTTGTCGAGCATGCGCATCGCGGTGTTGATGGTGCGTTCGAGTTTCGCCACATCAATGCCGCCGGTGGTCATGTGCTGGGCCAGATTGACCGAGCCCAGGTTGCACACGGCGATTTCCTGACCGGCCGAGGTGTTCAGCGTAATTTCCGTGCACAGGTTGGAACTGTGGACGACGCCCACGTGCTGCTGCGGCGAGCGCAGGTTGCAGGGGTCTTTGAAGGCGATCCACGGGTGGCCCGTTTCATAGAGCATGCCCAGCATCTTGCGCCACAGGTCCTGCGCCCGCAGTTTGCGGTGGTTGCGGATTTCGCCGCGTTCCGCGCGCGCCTCGTGCACCGCGTAGCGGCGGGCGAAGTCTTCGCCGAAAGCATCGTGAAGGTCCGGCACATCGTCCGGTGAGAACAGCGTCCATTCGCCGTCTTCACTCACCCGCTGCATGAACAGATCGGGCACCCAGTTGGCGGTGTTCATGTCGTGCGTACGGCGGCGGTCGTCGCCGGTGTTCTTGCGCAGATCGATGAACTCTTCGATGTCGATATGCCAGGTTTCCAGGTACGCGCAGACCGCGCCCTTGCGCTTGCCGCCCTGATTGACCGCCACCGCGGTGTCGTTCGCCACCTTCAGGAACGGCACGACGCCCTGTGACTTGCCGTTGGTGCCCTTGATGTGCGCGCCCATGCCGCGGACCTGCGTCCAGTCGTTGCCCAGCCCGCCGGCGAATTTCGACAGCAGGGCGTTGTCGCGCACTGCGCCGAAGATGCCGTCCAGATCGTCGGGCACGGTGGTCAGGTAGCAGGACGACAGCTGCGGGCGCAGCGTGCCGGAGTTGAACAGGGTCGGCGTGCTGCTCATGAAATCGAAGGTGGAGAGCAGGTGATAGAACTCGATCGCCCAGGTTTCCGGCTCGATTTCGTTGATTGCCAAGCCCATCGCGACGCGCATGAAGAACGCCTGCGGCAATTCAAAGCGCGTGCCGTCGCTCTGCAGGAAGTAGCGATCGTAAAGCGTTTGCAGACCGAGGTAGTTGAACTGGAAATCGCGGTTCGCCTCGATGGCGGCACCGAGCCGCTTGAGGTCGAAGTTACCCAGCCGCGGATCCATCAGTTCCAGATCAATCGCGCGCTTGATGTAAGCCTCGAAGTAATGCGGATAGCGCTCCGTCATTTCGTTCTGGGTGGCGGCGTCAGCGTGGTTGCCGATGAAGCTCAGCGCTTCCTGCCGGAACGAATCCATCAGCAGGCGGGCGGCCACCAGGCTGTAGTTGGGCTCGCGCTCGATGTACATGCGCGCACTCATGACCAGCGCCTTGGAGACATCGTCCTCGGCCACGCCGTCGAACAACGAGCGGGTGGTTTCTTCGAGGATCGCCGTCGCTTCGGTATTGGCGATGCCCTGGCAGGCTTCGTCCACAATCCGGCGCAGGCGCACTTCGTCCAGCGGCACGCGCGTGCCGTCGGCACGGGTGACCTGCAGGCTCGGCCGCTGGATTTCGCCCAGCACCTGCTCCTGTTTTTTCTGGCGTTCGCGGGCGCGCTCCTCGCGATACAGCACGTAGGAGCGGGCAACTTTGTGTTCGCCCCCGCGCATCAGCGCGAGTTCGACCTGGTCCTGAATGTCTTCGATGTGGACCGCGCCACCGGCCGGCATGCGGCGGGTGATCGCGCGCACCACGCTGTCGGTCAGCACATCGACCGTCTCGTGAATGCGGGAAGACGCCGCGGCGTTGCCGCCTTCAACGGCGAGGAAGGCCTTGGTAATGGCGATCTTGATTTTGTCGCCATCAAACACCGTGACCTTGCCATTACGACGAATGACCTTGAATTCGCCCGGCGCGGTGGCGGCGAGTTCGGCTGGCGAGGCGGCCTGATTCTCTTCTGCGGACCAACGGGTGGCGTTTTCACGCCTGGAAACTGCTGAATTTTCGAGGTCCATGCTGTGTTCTCCGACACGGATGCCCAGTGCGGCTGGGTGTTGTTGAGCGGCTCGTTACCCGGATCGCGGACGGCTGAAGCCGGGTTCGACGGGCACGGCTATGACACCACAAGCACATGTGGTCACGCAAGCCGCTGACCACTAGATACTGTGCATCAGCGCGGGGATGGGCTGGCTAAAAGATGGGTAAAAACTGGGGATAAGTCGACGAAAACTTGCCGGATCAGGGTCTTAGGAAATTTGCCCGGGGCGCGCGCGCCTACACCGCCGGCCGCAGATAGACCGGGGCCAGGTGCTCGGGCGAGACGAGCCCGCCGGCGGCCGCCTGCCGGGCGCCCAGTGCGGCCACATCCTGCGCCTCGGGAAAGACCAGCGTGACCGGTCTGGCCGCGTGAATACCGTCGGCAATCTCACCCCCGTGCACCGCCCAGCCGCTCCCGGCAATGGCCCAATCCGCCGCCGCGGGCAGACACAGACGTGACGGTGGGCTGACCTGCTCGGGGGTGAGGGCCCGGGCATCGCCCTGGTCGAGGATTTCGTAATGCGCCCAGTACAGCTCCTGGCGGCGCGCATCCTGCGCCACCAGCCAGTGCGCGGCGCCGCTGAGTCGATGGCCACCCACCGCCAGCGCGGCCAGCGTCGAGACCGCAGTTACCGGCAGGGTATGCGCCAGCGCGAGGCCCTGCGCCAGCGCCGAGGCGACCCGCACCCCGGTGAAGGCGCCCGGCCCGACCGACACCGCGATGGCGTCGAGGCTCCCGAGCGAACACCCGGCCTCGGCGCACAGCGCCGCCACCATCGGCAGCAGCAGTTCGGTGTGCCGCTGGGGCGCGAGCTCAAACTGTTGCAGGATTTCACCGTCCAGCCACAGCGCGACGGAGCAGGCATCGGTCGCGGTTTCAAGCGCCAGCAGCCTCATGGTTGCGGCCGGCTCACGAAGGACCCCGCCGCTGGGCGACAGCCATGGCTATAATCGCGACACATGTTCACTCCTGTCGAAGCCTTCATCGGTTGGCGGTATACACGGGCGCGCCGCCGAACGCGCTTCGTCTCGTTGATTGCCGCCATTTCGATCGGCGGGGTGGCGCTCGGCATCGCTTCGCTCATCACCATACTGTCGATCATGAACGGTTTCGAGCGCGAGCTCCGCGACCGGCTGCTCGGCATGTCCGCCCATTTGACCATCGACAGCACGGCCGGCTGGGTGCGCGACGAAGCCCGGCTCGACCAGCTGATCGCGCAGACCCCCGGCGTGCTGGCGCTGGCGCCGTACATCACCGCTGAAGCCTTGCTGACCCATGCGGGCGACGTGCAGGGCGTGCGGGTAGTGGGCGTCGAGCCCGGCCTTGAGGCGCAGGTCACCCGCATCCACACCACGCTGGCGCAGGGCGATTTCGCCGCCTTGCGGCCGTCGACGTTCAACATTGTTCTGGGGCGCGGTTTGGCCAACAGCCTGCGGGTCGGGCTGGGCGATCGGGTCACGCTGGTCTTGCCGGAACCCATGCGCACCGCCGCCGGCGTCTTGCCGCGGCTCAAGTCCTTCACCGTGGCCGGCATTTTTGAAGCCGGCGTGCAGGAATACGACGAAGCCACGGCGTTTGTTGCGCTGGCCGACGCCGCGCGGGTGTTTCGCACCGACGGGCGGATGAGCGGCTGGCGCGCCAGACTGGCCGAGCCGTTTGACGCGCCCCGAATCGTGGCCGGGCTGGCGCCGCAGCTGGGCGAGCTCCGCGTGCGCGACTGGACCATGCTGCATACCAATCTGTTTCGTGCCTTGCAGACCGAAAAAATCGTGATGTTCGTGATCATGCTGCTGAGCGTCGCGGTGGCGGCGTTCAATCTGGTTTCCACGCTGGTCATGGTGGTGGGCGAGAAGCAGACCGAAATCGCGATTCTCGCCACGCTGGGCCTGACGCCGCGGCGACTCTTGCGCGTATTCATGACCCAGGGCGCAATCATCGGTTTGGCCGGCGTCGCGATTGGCGGGACGCTGGGCGTCGCGCTCGCGCTGCACGTGGAGGCCCTCGTCAGCCTCATCGAGCGCGCGTTTGGCTTTCATATCCTGTCGCCCGACGTCTACTACATCAGCCGCATTCCCTCGCAGCTCGAAGTGGCAGACGTCGTTATCGCCCTGCTGACCGCCACCGCATTGTGCCTGCTGGCACCGCTGTACCCCGCGTGGCGCGCCAGCCGTATCCGTCCTGCCGAGGCCTTACGCCATGAATGACGTGCTTGCTGTGCCCGCCCTGCGCGCGCTGGGTCTGGTCAAAACCTATATCGACGGCGCGCTGCAGGTGAGCGTGCTGAAAGGGCTTGATTTCACGGTCGAGGCCGGTGAAAGCGTGGCGATTCTCGGCGCTTCGGGCTCGGGGAAGAGCACGCTGCTGCATCTT
>JALRCR010000201.1 GCA_023257255.1 Gammaproteobacteria bacterium
GTTGCAGCCACGCCGAGACGCAAAGCCGCACACGCGACGGAAAAACGCCGGCACATTGGCCCAGTACAGCCATCCTGCCGAGCACCGGGAGCCGGCTTGAGACGCGTATCGACGATACCGGCAATTGCCCGATGCACGTCCGTTTTCGGGGGATACTTTGCATCCGAAATAGATGGAATCCGGCGCCCGAAAACGCTGCTTTCGTGGCCTCACGCGCAGTCCCTTACCCGCACATGCCGCGGGCCACGCAAGCGGCGGCCCGGGACCTGATTCCGCTGAGCGCGCCGGCGCGCGTAGACTCGGATACCCCTGACGCTGGAGGCGCCCCGCCATGCCCCATCTGCCGCTGCGACTTGCTGCCCTCGGTCTGCTGCTCACCGGCCTGCCCTGCGCCGCAGCCGAATCCTTGCCGGCGCGGCTCGACGCCGCCATCGCCGGGCTCGAACCTCAAATCATTGAATGGCGTCGCGACTTCCACGCCCACCCCGAACTCTCCAATCGCGAAACCCGGACCAGTGAACGGGTTGCCGCGCATCTCAAAACACTGGGCTTGGCAGTCACCACCGGCGTCGCGCACACCGGCGTGGTGGCGCTGCTGAAAGGCGGCAAGCCGGGCCCGGTGGTCGCACTCCGCGCCGACATGGACGCGCTGCCGGTGACCGAAGAAGTCGAACTGCCGTTCCGCTCGAACGTGAAAGCCGAATATGGCGGGCAGCAGGTCGGCGTGATGCACGCCTGCGGGCATGACGCGCACACCGCAATCCTGATGAGCGTGGCGCAGGCGCTGGTGGCGGTGAAGGACGAACTGCCGGGCACGGTGAAGTTCATTTTCCAGCCGGCGGAAGAAGGCGCGCCGGCCGGTGAGCGCGGCGGCGCCTTGCTGATGCGCGAAGAAGGCGTACTGGACAACCCGAAGCCGGATGCCATTTTCGGTCTGCATGTGGTGTCGGGCACCCCGACCGGCGAGATCCGCTATCGCGCGGGCCCGTTCATGGCCAGCAACGACTGGCTAAGCATCAAGGTCAACGGGCGGCAGACCCACGGCGCCTGGCCGTGGAACGGGGTGGACCCGGTGGTTACCGCGGCGCAGATCGTGACCGGCCTGCAAAACATCGTGGCGCGTCAGATTGATATTTCCAAAGAACCGGCGGTGGTGACGGTGGCGACCGTCAACGGCGGGATCCGCAAGAACATCATTCCCGACGCGGTGGAAATGACCGGCACCATCCGCACCTTTGATGAACCCATGCGGCGCGACATCCACGCCCGCGTGAAGCACATCGCGGAGGCCATTGCGTCGGCCAATGGCGCGAGCGCCGAGGTCACCATCGACACCGCGACCACGGTCACCCTGAACGACCCCGTGCTGACCGAGCGCACCCTGCCCTCGCTGGTGCGCATCGCCGGCAAGGACAAGGTGCGCGTCAGCCCGCGGGTAATGATTGCGGAAGATTTTTCCTATTTTCAGGAGCAGGTGCCGGGCGTGTTTTTCTTTGTGGGCGTCACGCCGTCGGACGAGGACATGAGCAAGGCGGCGTCCAATCATTCGCCGCGCTTCTTTGTCGACGAGGCCGCACTCGTCACCGGCGCCCGCGCGCTGGGCGCGGTGGCGGTGGATTTTTTGAGCGCCGGCGCGCCGGCGGCGCGCTAGCCAATCCGGGCTTATTTCTTCGCAATATTCGCCGCCGCAAACTGCGTCGGCCAATAGTCGCAGGCCGCGAGGCCCTCCAGCGCAAGCCCGTAGGGCAGTTGCTCCAGCATCGCGCGTTTGACCTGCATCAGCATGGCTTCGCGGGTCAGGCGCGTGGTCAGCGCGGGGCGCTGGCGAACGAGGCGGGCCAGCGCCCATGCGCGATCCAGCAGCGCCGACTGCGGCATCACTTCATTGACCACGCCCAGATTGAGCGCCTCGGCCGCGGACAACTGCTGCCCGGTCATCAGGAAATAGCGCGCGCGATTCAGGCCCAGCAGCATCGGCCACACCACGTGCACGCCGTCGCCCGGCACCAGCCCGCTCGGATAATGCGGGGCATCCTGAAAGACCGTGTGGTCAGCGGCCAGCACGATGTCGCATAACAGCGCGAGTTCGGCGTGCACCGTCGCCGGGCCGTTGACGGCCGCGATCATCGGCGCCTGGATTTCCAGCAGATTAGTCAGCAGGCGTTTGGCGTCCGGCAGCACGTGTTGGGCCCAGATTTCCGCCGTAACACCGCCGCCGCCCAAGTCTTCCTTGTGGATAAAGGTGCTGCCCGATCCGGTAAAAATGATCACCTTGTTTTCCGGATCGGCGGCGATGTCGGCAAAGCAGTAGCCCAGTTCCTGATGCGGCGCGAAGCCCCAGACGAGGTCCTGATCCTCGCTGTGCAGCGTCAACTGCAAAATGCCGTCTTCGCGGTGAAACTTGATGTGCTGATATTTTTTTGAGTATTCGTCGAGCGTCGGCAGAATCATGCGGCTCTCCCCGTTTTTGTGTTTTTCCAGACTTTTTAAGCGCTATAGCCTTAGCTTGCGCCCAATAGGCCACCGTCCACCGGCAGCACCACGCCCGTTACATAGGCCCCGGCGCGGGACGACAGGAACAGCGCCACGCCGCCAATGTCGTCGCCCTCGCCCATCCGCCCCAGCGGCACCGCACCCACAATTTTCTCGCCCATGGTGGCGACCATCGGCGCCATCATGTCGGTCGCAAAAGGCCCCGGCGCAATGGCATTCACCGTGATGGCCCGCGCAGCGAGGCTCGTTGCCAGCATGCGCGTGAGGTGATGCAGCGCGGCTTTCGACGGCGCGTAGGAGAAGTTTTCGAACGCCGGCATGTGCATGCCGTCGACCGAACCGATGTTGATAACGCGCGCGGGATCGCTCGGACTCGCGGCCTGCTCAAGCATCGGCAACAGCTTTTGGGTGAGGAAGAACACCGACTTCACGTTGAGATCCATCACCTTGTCCCAACCCTGCTCGGGGAAGGCTTCGATCGATGAACCCCAGGTCGCGCCCGCGTTATTGACCAGAATGTGTAGCGCCTGCTCGCGCTCGCCGAATACGCTGGCCAGACGTTCCACTTCGCTCATTTTCGACAAGTCCGCCGGGAGCGAATGACATTCGCCCAGCGCGGCCAACTCGGCCGCCGCCTGATCGCAAACCGCGGCCTTGCGCGAGGAGAGGTAGACCTTGGCGCCCGCCGCGACCAGCGCCTTGGCGATCATCAGGCCGATGCCGCGCGAGCCACCGGTAATCAAGGCCACCTTGCCGGCGACAGAAAAAAGTTCGCTCATCTCTAGCGGTCCTTGTAGTGCGGATCACGTTTTTCGACGAAGGCGTGGAAGGCTTCCTTCACGTCTTCGGTGTGCCCGCAGAGTATCTGCTGGCGATCTTCCAACGCCATGGCCGCGTCAAGACTCGGCGCATTCAGATTCTGATTGATGCCGTCCTTGGTCAGCCGGAGCCCGAGCGGCGAGGTCTTCAGCATGTCCTCTGCCATCGCGCGGCCGGTCGCTTCCAGCGCATCTTCCGCCACCACCGAAGACACGAGCCCGGTGCGTTCCGCCCGCGCGGCGTCAATAAAGCGCCCGGTGAGCATCATTTCCGAGGCCACCGAACAGCCCACCAGACGCGGCAAGAAATAGCTGGTGCCGACGTCGCAGGACGTCACGCCCAATCGGATAAACGCCGCATTGAAGCGTGCAGTGGGCGTCGCGACGCGCACGTCGCTGGCCAGCGCCAGTGCCATACCGCCACCGCTGGCCGCGCCGTTTACCAGCGAAATAATGGGCTGCGGGATCTTGCGCATCAGTTTGATGACATCCGCCACCCGCTGCTGCACGCGCAGACCTTCCACCGGATTGGCAATGTCCTTGGACAGGTCCACTTCCTTGATATCAAGCCCGGCGCAAAACGCGCGCCCCGCGCCGCGCAAGATCACCACCCGCGTATCGAGCTTGCGATAGAGCATTTCAAAGTAGTGCTGCAGTTCCAGCTGCATCCGGATCGACAGCGCGTTGAGGGCTTCCGGGCGATTCAGCGTCAGCCAGTCAATCGCGCCTTCGCGGCGGACGAGGATGGTTTCGTAAGGTTCGGGTTGTGGGTGATAAACATGCTTCATGCGCGGTGCCTTTGTGGGTTGCCAAGCGGGCGGGTGACCGCGACGATACCCAATCACCCCTACGCTGGAAACCCGAAGGGACTCCCATGTGTCGTGCCCTGTTGTATCTCGGTCGCCCGGTGTTGCTGGACCATCTGCTTTATCAGCCGGACAGCGCGCTGGTGCGCCAGTCCTTCAATCCGCGCATGTTGCATCTGCTCAATCTGGCCGGCTTCGGTCTGCTGGCCTGGGACCGCGAGTCTCATGCGCCGGAGCTGCCCTGGGAATATCGCTCCACCGCGCTGCCGGTGTTCGACCGCAATCTGAAATCCCTTGCCGGCAAGGTGCGGGCGTCGTCCTTGCTCGCGCATGTGCGCGGCGTGGCCTACAGCACCGAGGTCAATATTTCCGCCCAGAACACTCACCCGTTTCGTTTTGAAGGGAGCACGCTGGCGCTGGCACACAACGGGGATCTGTATCGCTTTGCGGAGATTCGCGAGCTCCTGGCGCCGGCGGTGGCACCGCGCTGGCGACGACAAATCTGCGGCACTACCGACAGCGAATGGATCGCCGCGCTGGTCATTTCGCAACTGGCCGATCCGGTGAGTTTCTCGGCCGACGAACTGGGTAAGGCTGTCATTGCCGCGCTGGGCATCATTCGTGAGGCGAGGCAGCGCGCAGGCATTGCCATTTCATCTTCGGTCAATCTCTTCATGAGCAACGGCGAGGTGGCCGCGGCATTGCGCTACTGCTTCGACTTCGGGCGCTACCGCACCGACGACCCCGCCCGCGTGAACGAAGCCAATCTGCGCTATCTCTCGCTGTGGTACACGCTGGGGCACGACTTTGGCCACCACGAGGGCGAGTGGAAAATGGTGGGCGCCGAAGACGCGGCCGACGCCATCCTCATCGCCTCCGAACCGCTGACGGCGGACGTCTCGTCGTGGATAGAAGTGCCGGAATACGGACTTCTGACCGTCGACAGCAGCGCCCGCCGGCCCATGCTGAGCACCACGGACATTCGGCTTTAGCGGACGTCAGGCCAGCCGTCGCGCCAGAATGGTCTGCGCCCGCTGCAGGCCCGTGTTCTGAGCGAGGCGGTTGGACAGGCGCAGCATGCTGTCTGCCAGTTGCTCGGCCACGGCGCGCAGCAACCCGAAGGCAAAGTCATCCTGCCCGGCGTAACAGGCCTCAAACGTGGCCTGCGGCAACTGCAGGACCAGACTCTGTTCACGCGCGCGCACCCGCCAATCCAGCGGCCCGCCATCAAGTACCGTTGGCAAGCCGACCAGACTGCCGGGGCCGTAGATTTCCATGGCCTGCGCGTCTGACGTCGCTCCGGGCAGGCTTTCCAGCGCGCCATGTACGACCAGCGTGAGGCCAGGGGCGAGGGTATCCGGCGTGAAGAGAGGCTCGCCGCGGCTCAAGGCGCGGGGCGGCGCCAGCGCAACGAAGCGGTCAAGACCCGCATCGCCCAGCGCGGGCGCACAGCGCAGAAGAGATAAAAAGCGGCGATAGTCGAACTCAGCGGTCGGCGGTGCATCCGGCGCGGGCTGCCACACCGGGCCCGGCGCGGCTTGCGCCTGCAGGGGCGCGGTCAGCGAGCGTATATGCGCGCAAACCCGCCGCATCACGCCTTCGAGAATGATGCGCGCCGCCGGCTGGCGGGTGCGGCAGGCGGCAGCGAAGACCGCCCGGTCGAAGACCACGGCCTGCACCACATCCAGCGCCCGCGCGCTCGCCATGCGCGGCAGTTCGGCCAGCAGGCTCATTTCTCCCACCACGCTGCCCGGCCCGACCTCCGCCAGCGGCAGTTCGCCGCCGCCCGGCAAGGTGCGGAGCACCGCCACCTGACCTGCAACCAGCGCGTAAGCGCAGGTTGAGGGCGTGCCCTGTCGCAACAGCAGTTCGCCAGGCATGAACTGAGCGATATGGGTCAGCGCGGCCACGCCGGTCAGCGCCTCGTCCGACAGGTCGCGACAGAGCGGCAGGGACTTCAGTACGCCAAGCGGACTCATGGCCTGTGCGCCGCCCGGCGCGCGGCGCGCTGGGCCTTAATCAAGATCACCACAGCCCACACTTCGAGTCCCAGTCCGCCCCCCACTGCGGCAAGACTGACAGTGAACTCACCCAGCACGGGCACCGCCGAGGGCCGCACGATGCCCAGCAAACCCAGTCCCAGCAGCAGACCCGACAGGGCACTGGTGACAAAGAACATGGCGGGCAGTTTGAGCCGGACGGGCGCGCCGGATTCAGCTTTTAGTTTCACG
>JALRCR010000202.1 GCA_023257255.1 Gammaproteobacteria bacterium
AGATTCTCGGCTGGCGCGAATACGTGCGCGGCATCTACTGGACCCGGATGCCCGACTATCTCGACCGCAACGCGCTGGGCGCGAGCGGCGACTTGCCGGATTTTTACTGGACCGGTGACACGCCCATGGCCTGTCTCGCGGACGCCATAGGCCAGACCCTGCGGCACGGCTACGCGCAGCATATCCAACGCCTGATGGTGACCGGACTCTACGCGCTCTTGCTGGGGGTGTCGCCGCAGGCCGTACACGCCTGGTATCTGGCGGTGTATGTCGACGCCGTGGAATGGGTGGAACTGCCCAACACGCTCGGCATGAGCCAGGCCGCCGACGGCGGGCTGATGGCCAGCAAGCCCTATATCGCGAGCGGCAAGTACATCGAGCGCATGAGCGCCGGCAGCCTCTGCGCGCGCTGCGCCTTCAAACCGGCGGAGCGCCTCGGGCCGCGCGCCTGCCCGTTCACCACGCTGTACTGGGATTTTCTGATGCGCCACGAGGCGCTGCTGGCGGCCAATCCGCGCACCGTGATGCAGGTGAGAAACCTCGCCCGCCTCGGCCCCGAAGAGCGCGCGGCGATCGCCGCCCAGGCCGCACGCTTACGCGCCGCGAGCCCCGCATGAACGACGCACCGTTCGCGCCGACGCCCGCGGCGGCCGCGGCCCGTCTCGCAGCGGTAAATCCGGGCGCCTATGCCCGCACCCGCAATGCGCTGGACGGTGCCGTCACCCGACTCTCGCCCTATCTGACGCACGGCTTTCTGCACGTGCCCGAGGTACTCGCTGCGCTCCTTGCGCGCGGGCCGCTCGCGCCGGGCCACAAACTGGTGTTCGAGCTCGCGTGGCGGGAGTTCTTTCATCACGCCTGGCGCCACGACGGCGAGCGCATTTTCAGTTCGCTGAAGCAAGGCCCGCTGCCGGATGCGGCCTACGCGCAAAGCCTGCCGGCCGATGTGGCGGAAGCGCGCAGCGGCGTGCCCGCCATCGACGCCGCCGTGCGCACGCTCTACGCCACCGGCTACCTGCACAACCACGCGCGGATGTGGCTGGCGTCGTATCTCGTCCACCTGCGCAAGGTGCACTGGCGGGTTGGCGCGGATTGGCTCTACGGCCACCTGCTGGACGGCGATCTGGCGAGCAATCACCTGTCCTGGCAGTGGGTGGCAGGCACCGGCAGTCACCGACCGTATCTCTTCAACGCGGAGAACGTTGCGAAGTACGCACCGTCCGACTGGCACAGCCCGGGCACGGCAATCGATACCGGCTACGGGCAGCTGAGCACGCTGGCCGCGACGCCGCGGGCAGTGCCTGGCGGATCGATGAAGGGCGTCGGTATCGCCCCGCCCGCCCTGCTCGATGCCCCGCCCGCGGCTGACTTCGGCCCGCCCGATCCAGCGCTCATCGCCGGCCAGGCGGTGTGGCTGGTGCATCCCTGGTCGCTCGCCACACCGCCGCCGGGGTCTCTCATCATCGCCATCTGCGACCGCGACTTCCACGGCCGCTGGCCGTGGAGCGCGCGGCGCTGGGCCTTCGTCAGCCAGCGCATGACGGCGCTGACCCCACACCGCTGGTGGGCCAGCGGGCCCGCGCTGATGGACGCACTGGCCGGGGCGCAGTCGGTGCAGGGCGTCGGCAACCTGCATCTTGGTGCAGCCTTCGCACCGCTGGCTTTACCGCCGATGCCGCGCGCCTGTGTCGACCCCGCCCGGCGGGCGGGCTCGTTCTCCAACTTCTGGGCCAAGGCACTGCCCGCGCTCAGCGCTGACTGGACCGCTAGCAGGCCAAGCTGATCGACGCGAATTGCCGCGCAAAAGACGGAGTGCGCGCGAGGCCCTGCCCACCGACAATGTGCGCAGGTTTTGCCACAGGGACTCGCCATGAACAAACAGGAAGCCGCCGCCGCGACGCTGGCCGACCCGCGCTGGGCGCAGGTGCTGGCACGCGCGCCAGACAGCGACGGGCGGTTCTTTCTCGCCGTCAAAACGACCGGCGTCTATTGCCGTCCCGTGTGCAGCGCGCGCACGCCGCGTCCGGAGAACGTGCGTTTTTTCAGCGATACCGCGAGCGCCCGCGCGGCGGGTTTTCGCGCCTGTCTGCGCTGCAAGCCGGACAGCACGCCGCCGGCCGCCGTGCAGGCGGCGATCGTCGCCGACCTCTGTCGACTGATCGACGCCGCCGAGGCGCCGCTCCCGCTGGCCGCGCTTGCCGCGCGGGCGGGCTTGAGTCCGGCGCATCTGCACCGCTTGTTCAAGCGGGTGACCGGGCTCACCCCCAAAGCCTGGGCCGACGCCGGGCGTGCCACCCGGCTGCGCGAGGCGCTGGCCCGGGGTGAGCGCGTCACCGACGCGGGTTACGACGCCGGCTTCAGTTCTTCCAGCCGGCTGCACGCGCAGGCTGCTGGCGCGCTCGGCATGCAGCCGCGCCAGTTCCGCGCCGGTGGCGCCGCGCTCGTCATCCGCTATGCGCTGACGCAGTGTGCGCTGGGCGGCCTGCTGGTCGCAGTCAGCGAGCGCGGCGTCTGCGCGGTTCTCTTTGGCGACGACGCCGCCGCGCTGCGGGCAGATCTGGCGCAGCGTTTTCCGCAGGCCCAATTGACCGAAGCCGCGCCGGGTTTTGCAGAACTCGTCGCGCAGGTCGTGACGCTGGTCGACGCGCCGCGCGGTGCCGCCGAGCTGCCGCTGGACCTGCGCGGCACCGCCTTCCAGCAGCGGGTATGGCAGGCGCTTCGCGCGATTCCGCCCGGCCGCACGGCGAGCTACGCCGACATCGCCGCGCAAATCGGCGCGCCGCGCGCCTCACGCGCCGTGGCCCAGGCCTGCGCGGCCAATCCGCTCGCCGTGGTCGTGCCCTGTCATCGCGTGGTGCGCCAGAACGGCGACTTGTCCGGCTATCGCTGGGGCGTGGCGCGCAAGCGTGCGCTGCTGGCGCGTGAACGCGGCGAGCAGGAAGGATGAGCACGCAGCGGCTGACGCTGGCGCTGCCGCCGCACTTTCGGGCGGAAGACATTCTCAAGTTCCACCGCCGCGACCGCGAAGAAATCGCCGAGGCGGTCGGCGCGGATCGCCTGCGTAAAGGCCTGCTGTGGCGTGGCCTGCCGGCCTGTCTGACGATCGTTTTCACGCCAACGCAGGCGGAAGTCAGCCTTGAGCTCGACGGGCCGGCGCTCACCAGGGACGCCGCCAGACTCGACGCGCTGGCCGCGCGCATGCTGGGCCTGACCCAGACGGTCGAAGCCTTCGAAACCCGCTATGCGAATCATCCCGAGCTAGGCCCGCTGCTGGCGCGGCAGGCCGGCCTGCGGGTGCCGGTGGCCGCCAGCCCCTTCGAGGCGCTGGTGTGGGCGATCATCGGCCAGCAGATCAGCGTGCACGCGGCCATTTCCATTCGACGCAAACTGATTCTCGCCACCGGCGAACGGCATCACACGGGCCTCTACTGCCACCCGGATGCGCCGCGTCTGGCGGCGACAACTGAGGACACCCTGCGTGCCGCCGGCCTGACCGCGACCAAGGCGGCGACCGTGCGGGCGATCAGCGCAGCCACCGCCGACGGCCGGCTGCCCTTGACGATCTGGGCCGACACCCTGCCCGCCGTCGCGGCCGAGGAGCTGCTGTTGGCCCAGCGCGGGATCGGGCCGTGGACGGTCAACTACACGTTGTTGCGCGGCTACGGCTATCTCGATGGCTCGCTGCACGGTGATGTCGCGGTGCGCCGCGGCTTGCAGCAACTGCTGGGCGCGGCGGAACGGCCTGATGCCGCGCGCACGGCGGACTGGCTGGCCCAGTTCAGCCCCTGGCGGGCGCTGGTCGCAGCCCATCTGTGGGCCGCCGGTGGGTGACATCGGCGCCTGCGAGGCCATAATCCGCGCATGCGCCGTCTGCCCACTTCCGTTACCGCCCCCTGCGGGCCAGCGCCTCGCTGATGACGAGCGGCAACTGGCTGGCCGCGCTCGAGTTTGACCTACCGGCGGCCGAGCTCATCAACGGCGCGGTCGAAACTTTTCTCGCGGTGCGTTCGCGTGACGGCAGCCATCGCCTGACCGCCAAGGTCACGACCGAAGGCTCGCCCTACGACCGCCGCGTGCAACTGGTGCTGGCGCAATGGCCGCCCGCCGCCGGGGCCGGTCTGGTCGCCCGCACCAGCCTGCCGCTGCGCTGGCTGCTCGGTGGTCACGAGCGCGTGGGCGATGCGCTGCTCAGCGCGCTGCACGATGGTTATTTGCAACGCGCGCTGGTCGCCGCCAGCGCCGACTGAAATCCCCTAAACCCAGTCCAAGGAGATCCCTGCCGTGCCTCATTTGCTCTACATCGAATCCTCGCCGCGCAAGACGCGTTCTGCTTCCATCGAAGTGTCCCAGGCTTTCCTCAAGGCCTGGCAAGCCAGCCACCCCGGCGGCTCGGTAGACGTGCTGGACGTGTGGAACACGCCGCTGCCGGAGTTCGACGGCGCCGCGCTGGACGCCAAATACGCCGGCCTGGCCGGTCAGCCCCTGAGCCCCGAGCAGGCGGCCGTATGGGCCCAACTGAAGGCGCTGGCCGACCGCTTCCACCGCGCCGACCGGCTGGTGGTCAGTGCGCCGATGTGGAACTACACCATCCCCTACAAGCTGAAACACCTGATCGACGTCGTCACCCAGAAAGACCTGCTGTTCAGCTTTGACGAGCGCGGCCTGAACGGCTTGCTGACCCAATGCCGCGCCCTGCTGGTGCTGGCGCGCGGGGTCGAGTTTGGCAACGCCGCGGGCGCGTTTTCGGCCGAGATCTGGGATGACCAGCAGCGCTATCTGCGCCTGTGGCTGCAGGAAATCGGCATCGCCGATGTGCAGTGCCTGACCGTCGAGAAAACACTCTACGGCCCCGAAGCCGACACCGCCTCGCGCGCGGCAGCGGTCGCCGCAGCGGCCGCGCTGGCGCCAGGGTTTTAGGCCCGGGCTGTAACGTTTGGCGCGCACGGCCCGTCTATAGACGCGAACGGCAGGCCGCGCTTGCCAGCACCTCACCCCACTGGAGCTTCAAACATGAGCGAACTTTCTTTCCGCGACCGCGAACTGGTGGCACTCGGCGCCGCGCTCGCCAGCAACTGCGAACCCTGCGTGGAATACCACGTGGCCGAGGCGCAGAAAGCGGGCCTGACGGGTGGCGAAATTGCCGCCGCCATCGCGCTGGCCGACAAAATCCGTCAGGTGCCCGCGCGCAAGGTGCTGGCCACCGCGCAGCGTCTGACGGCCGGCAGCGAGGCGATGCCAACGGCCGACGCGGCCTCCTGCTGCGCCCCGCAGGCCGCCAGCAAGATGAGCGGCTGCAGCCCGCAGCCCGCCGCCAAGTCGTCCTGCTGCTAGCCGCTTGCTCGCCCCGGCACAGGGACGTGCCGCCATTTCAAGGACGCGTCGATGACTGCCACCCCGCAGACCCTGCCCGATTTCACCGCGCTGGCCCGCGAGTTCTCGCCCATGCTGCTGCGCTATCTCGGGCGCCAGGTGGGGGATGCCGCCCTGGCCGAAGATCTCCTGCAGGAGACCCTGCTCCGCGCTGCCCGCAGTCTGGACGGCTTTGCGGGCCGGGCATCGCCGAAGACCTGGCTGTTTGCGATCGCGAGCCGCGTGGTGATTGACCATTTCCGGCAGCCCGCGCGGCGACAAAAAATTATCGACATCGACGACACGGCCGAGCTTGAAGACGGCGCATTGGCGCTGGACGAGCGGCTGGTGATTGACGAGATGAACCAGTGCGTGCGCGAGGTCATCGATAGCCTGCCGCCGGACTATCGGGCCGCGCTGGTGCTGCACGATCTGGAAGGCATGGACGGCGCGCAGACCGCCGAGGTGCTGGGGCTTAGCGTGGGCGCGGTGCGCGTGCGCCTGCACCGCGCGCGGCAGCGTTTGGCGACGGCGCTACAAAAGGCCTGCGGGTTCTATCGCGACCGCGACAGCGTGCTTCGCTGCACGCGGCGCTAGCGCCGGCAAATTGATTCGGACGGCGCGCCGCCCGCAAGGCGTGCGCAAGCCCCGCCCGAGCGGGCGCGGCGACTGGCTGCCAACGCCCCCTCAAACGCTGCTGGCGGGTGCACTCAACGCCAGCAAGGCCGTCACCCCGCGTGGCTCCACCGCCAGCAAGGGCACGACCGCATAGCGCGAGGCGTGCTGCGTGGCGACGGCGGCTATCTCCGGCAGTTCGTGCCGCGCGCGCAGGCGCAGCAGCGGCGCCTGCGGATTGCTTACCGCCACGCTGTTGTTGACCACCCAGGCCCAGGGCGTGATGCCTGCGCGGCGCAGGTCGGCCTGCAGTTCGGCGGCCT
>JALRCR010000203.1 GCA_023257255.1 Gammaproteobacteria bacterium
CACGTCCAGCTTGTTGCCGACCGCGCCGACCACCTCGATCATGTCGTCGAGCGCCCAGGGCGAATTCAGCGAATTCATGCGGGTCCACAGACCGGTCGAACCGAAATCGACTGCCTTGGCCATCTCGATGAAGCCGGCGCGCGCCTGCGCGTGAAGGGTCTCACCGAGCAGGCCGCGACGGTGGATGTCGAACAGATCGAAGATGTCGTGGCGCGTATCGCCCGTATTCCGCCCAAGACGGTCTCGAGCAACGACAAGGAAGTGCTGCGAAACCTGGAGCGCAACCTCAAGCTCGTGATTTACGGTCAGGACAAGGCGGTCGAAACTTTGACCGACGCCATCAAGATGTCGCGCTCGGGGCTCGGCGATGAACGCAAGCCGGTCGGCAGTTTTCTATTTGCCGGGCCGACGGGTGTCGGCAAGACCGAAGTCACGCGTCAGTTGGCCGTCGCACTTGGCATCGAGTTCCTACGCTTCGATATGTCCGAATACATGGAGCGTCACACGGTATCCCGTTTGATCGGTGCGCCGCCCGGGTATGTCGGCTTTGATCAGGGCGGGCTCCTGACCGAAGCGATTGCGAAGCATCCGCACGCGGTGCTGCTGTTGGATGAGATCGAGAAGGCACACCCGGATGTGTTCAATTTGTTGTTGCAGGTCATGGATCACGGGACGCTCACGGATAACAACGGTCGTAAAGCGGATTTCCGCCACGTGATCATCGTAATGACGACGAACGCGGGCGCGGCCGACATGGCGCGCACGCCGATCGGTTTCACGCCTGGGGACAACACCACCGACGGCATGGAAGCGATCAAAAAGCTCTTCACGCCGGAGTTTCGTAATCGACTCGATGCCGTCATCCAGTTCGGTGGGCTCGATGAGCGCACGATCGAGCGCGTCGTCGAGAAGCTTTTGGTCGAAATCGAAACGCAGCTCGAGGGCAAGCGGGTATCGCTGCAACTCGACGACGCCTCGCGGCGTTGGATTGCGAAAACCGGTTACGACCCGAAGATGGGTGCACGGCCCATGGCGCGAGTCATCCAAGAGCACATCAAGCGCCCGCTCGCCGAGGAGCTGCTGTTTGGCAAGTTGGTCGAGGGCGGTTTGGTGCGCGTCTCGGTGAAGGCCGATGACAGCGGACTCGATCTCGAGTGTGTGCCGGTACCGAGCGAAGAGCCCGTCACGGCTTAACCTGCAAGTACCGCTTTTAGCGGCCGCGGTAGACGATGCGGCCCTTGGTTAGATCGTAGGGTGTGACCTCTACAGTGACCGTGTCGCCCGTGAGAATGCGGATGTAGTTCTTGCGCATCTTGCCCGAGATGTGGGCGGTGATGATGTGTCCGTTTTCGAGTTCTACCCGGAACATCGTATTAGGCAGTGTCTCAACAACTTTGCCCTTGAGTTCAATGTGATCTTCTTTCGCCATGCTTCCTCTGTGGCCGTGGGGGAGGGGCCCCCGGACGGGGTGCCCGATTCTGCCCGATAAGCGCTGTCCGGGTAAAGGCGGACGGTCTCAGGGACTGTCTTCGAGCACAACCCACTGACCGTCGCGCAGGACCTCCAGCGGCGCGTATTCGCGCTTGTAGCTCATCTTCCGGCAGTCCTCGATCCAGTAACCAAGATAAAGCCACTTCAACTGCAGGGCGCGCGCGAGTTCCACCTGCTTCAACACCGCGAGGCGCCCGAGGCTGCGCCCGGCCTCTTCCGGATCAAAAAAGGTATAGACCGCCGACAGCCCGTCGTGCAGATGGTCGACCACCGCCACGCCGAGCAGGCGCTCGCGCAGGCGGAATTCGTAAAACACGCTGTCCGCCCAACCCGAGGTCAGAAACTCGAGGTAGCTGTCGCGGTCGGGATTTTCCATGCTGCCGCCCCGATGACGGGCGTTGACGTAACGCTCGTACAGCTCGAAGTGCTCGGCATGGTAGGTCGACGACTTGGGCACCAGCGTCACATCGGCATTGGCCCGCAGCGTTCGCCGCTGGGCGCGGCTCGGCACAAACTGATCGACCGGAATGCGCGCCGGGATGCACGCCATGCAGTCAGGGCATTGCGGGCGGTAGACATGGTCGCCGCTGCGCCGGAAGCCGTGCTGGGAAAGCATGGTGTAGGTGGCCACGCTGGGGCGGCGCCGCGGATCGACAAAAATGGTCACGGCGCTGCGGTCGGGCAGGTAGCCGCATTTGTGCGGCGGGGTGACGAAAAATCCTAGCTGGGTTCCGGTCGGCGGCTTCATCGGGTCGGGTTCTCCGCAAGCGCCAGCCAGGCCGTGGCCAGCGGTGGCGCTGGAATCAGTGCGTCAAGCATTTCGCAAAAACGGGGCCGGGACAGGCTCTGCGCGCCCAGCGAACTGAGATGCGCACTCGCCATCTGGCAGTCAAACAGTTCATATCCCCAGTCACACAGCGCGCGGCAGAGGGTGGCGAGCGCGACCTTGCTGGCATCGGTGGCGCGGCTGAACATCGACTCGCCGAAAAATACCCGCCCGATCGCCACCCCGTAAACCCCGCCGACCAGTTCACCTGCGCGCCAGCACTCGATCGAGTGGGCGTGGCCTTCGACGTGCAGTCGGGTGTAGGCCTGCAGCATCGGCGGGGTAATCCAGCTACTGGACTCGCCGCGTCGCTCGGGACCACAGGCGCGCATCACGCCGACAAAGTCACGGTCGAGACTCAACTCAAACTCACCCCGCCGCAGGGTGCGCGCCAGCGAGCGGGACACGTGAAACCGTCCCGGATAAAACACGGCGCGCGGATCGGGTGACCACCACAGGATGGGCTGGCCCTGCGAGTACCATGGGAAAATGCCGCGCGCGTAGGCCGCGAGCAGGGTGGGCGTGTCCAGCGCGCCGCCAGCGGCCAGCAGGCCGTCGGGGTCGCGCAGGGCGCGGTCCGGCGACGGCAGCTGAGGCAACCAGCGCTCGTCGGCAAAACTGAAGAAGCTCGCGTCGGCGGACGGCACCACGGGCTCAGCTATCCTGGTTTTCCCGGTACGCCGTGTGCTCGGACACCTCTTCGACATAGCGGTCCATCGCGCGCGTCTCGCGACGCAGGAAGTCGGCGACTGCCTGCCGGAAGCCGCTGTCGCGCAGCCAGTGGACCGACCAGGTTTTGATCGGGATGAAGCCGCGCGGCACCTTGTGTTCGCCCTGCGCGCCGGCATCAAAGTGCTGGAGCCCCGCGGCGATCGCGTAGTCAATGAAGCGGTAGTAGCAGAGCTCGAAATGCAGGTTGCGGTAGTAACCGCTGCAGCCCCAATGGCGCCCATACAGCGTGGTGGCGCCGCGTAGCGCGAAAGCGCCGGCCACGTAGCGTCCCTGGTCCTTGGCCAGAAGCAGGACCGGGGCCGCCGGCAGGGCTGCGCTCAGATGACGTAAAAACGGCAGGGTCAGGCGGGGTTCGCCAAATTTCCGTTCGAAGGTTGAGCAGTAGAATGCGTGGAAGACCGCCCAGTGCTCGTCGCTGATGGCCGCGCCTTCCAGCAGTTCAATCTCCAGCCCCAGCGCCGCGCAGTCGCGGCGCTCGCGGCGGATCTCCTTGCGCCGCTTGGAGGTGAGGCCGGCAAGGAAGTCTTCAAAATCGGCGTAACCCGGGTTGTACCAGTGATACTGGCAGCCTTCCCGCACCAGCAACTCGGGCCGCTCGAGCAGCGGCAGGTCGCTGTCCTGCGGGAAGAGACAGTGCCAGGACGAGGCGTCGAGCTCGCGGGTCATCTCCATCACGGCCGTGACCAGTTGGGCCGCAACCGCCGCGCGCGCCGGGTGCCCATCGCGCAGCAATAGGCGGGCACCGGCAACCGGCGTGAAGGGAACGGCGGTCACCAGCTTTGGGTAGTAGCGTCCGCCGGCTCGCTGATAGGCCTCGGCCCAGTTCCAGTCGAACACGAACTCGCCGTAGGAGTTGTCGCGGGCGTAGAGCGGCAGGGCCCCGACCAGTTCGCCATCCACGAAGGCCAACAGATGCACGGGGTCCCAGCCATGGCCCTCAAGGCAGCCGTGGACTTCCAGACCGGCCAGAAACTCGTGTCGCAGAAACGGGTCGCCGCCCAGCGCCAGCGCGTTCCACTGCGCAGCGGGCAGGTCTGAGAGGCGACGGATGACGCGAATGTCGGGAGCGGGCGAGTTCATGGGGCATGCCGGCCGGCGGCGTGGCCGGGCGGCGGGGTTCTCCTTTTACTTGGCCGGCGGCGTGCCGGCGGGGCCGGTGAAGACCGGAAAGGGGGTGACTTTGTCGCCCCGTCCGTCGGTGATTTTCGACGGCCCGGATTTCTCCACCTCATCAATACGAATGACCGAGTGCATCGGGATGTAGGTGCGGCTGACGCCTTCGAATTCGGTTTTCAGATGCTCTTCGCTGGGGTCGACCACCAGCGTGGTCCGCTCGCCGAAAACGATATTTTCGATTTCGACGAAACCCATCAGTCCGCTCTGGCTGACGTTGCGTGCATAGATTTCATAAATCTTGCCCTGATTGTGAAAGCTGACACGGTAAGTGCGCTCGCGCTTCATGATGTGCGGTGTCCTAGGGAAGTGGGTTCGATACTAGAGCCGGGGCTGAAATTATTCACCCCTGCCCGACACCCGGTTGCATGGGGCGGCCGGCGGGGTGCGGGAAACCCGCGTGAGATCAATGCATGGGCGTTCATGAGGCGGTTGGCGGGGCTGTCCAGCCGCCACATCTTGCCTTGACGTGCACGGATGATAGTCTTGAGAAACTAATGCAGGTATCATCAGATTCACTTTAGATCACATCAAGTTAATCGATCATTCGCATAATCAGGTTGAGCACATGGCACAGGCGATCCGACGGCCAACTCGCGTTGCCCCGCCGGTAAACTTCCACCTCGCGCAACGCTTGCGTGAAGGTTTATTGATCGCCGGCGGCGGCGTGGGCCTGTTCGTGCTGGTCGCCCTGTGGACCTATCACCCGGCCGATCCCGGCTGGTCGCATACCGGGCAGGGCTTGCCCGGCGTGCACAACCGGGGAGGCCTGTTCGGCGCCTGGTTGGCCGACATCCTCTTCTATCTAATGGGCCGCTGCGCCTTTCTCGGCGCGCTGGTGCTGGCCTGGGGTGCATGGAAAGTTTGCCGCCGCCGGGTGAGCGCCGATGCGCCGCTCGACAAGGTGCGACTGTACGTGCAGGGCGCGGGCTTCCTGTTCACGCTGACCATGGGGTCGGCCTTGCTGTGGGTGAGGGCGCACGGCGCGTTGCCCGACCTGCCGCAGGAAGCGGGCGGCATCATGGGCGACCTGATAGGACGCGGGCTCATCGCCCTGTGTGGCGAACTGGGCGGCGTACTGCTGATGCTGGCCCTGTTCCTTACCGGCCTGACCCTGATGCTCGAAATCTCCTGGCTGGTGGTGATGGACGTCACCGGCTACTGGACGCTCGTCGGCTATGCCGCAGCCCGACGCCATTTGGCCGTCGGTCGCGAATGGCTGGCGCGTCGGCAGGAGCGCCGCGAGCGCACCGCCATCGTTGAAATGGAAAGCGAGCGGCAGGACCAGCGCCCACCGCCGCGTATCGAGCCTCAAATCCAGACCGTGCCGGTCAGCGACCGGGTCGAAAAAGAAAAGCAGGTCATCCTGTTTCAGGAGCCGGCGGAAACGGCGCTCCCGCCGCTCAGCCTGCTGGACGAACCCCGGCTGGCGGCAAGCGGCTACTCGGCGGAAGCGCTGGAAGCGATGTCCCGACAGGTCGAGCTGAAGCTGCGCGACTTCGGGATTGAGGCGCAGGTCGTCGCGGTGCTGCCGGGGCCGGTCATCACCCGCTTTGAGATTTTGCCGGCGCCGGGCGTGAAAGCCAGCCGAATCACCAATCTGGCCAAAGATCTGGCGCGCTCGCTGTCCACCGTCAGCGTGCGCGTGGTCGAAGTGATTCCGGGCAAGTCGGTGGTGGGGCTCGAAATCCCCAACGAGCGCCGCGAAGTGGTCAGCCTGTCGGAAATCCTGAAGTCCCGCGAATACGAAGAGAGCGGTTCCAGCCTCACGCTGGCGCTGGGCAAGGACATTGCGGGCAAACCGTCGGTGGTCGACTTGGCCCGGATGCCGCACCTGCTGGTCGCCGGGACCACCGGCTCGGGCAAGTCGGTGGCGCTGAACGCGATGATCCTCAGCCTGCTGTACAAAGCGACCGCCAACGACGTTCGCATGATCATGATCGACCCCAAGATGCTCGAACTGTCGGTCTACGAAGGCATTCCCAGCCTGCTCGCGCCGGTGGTGACAGACATGAAGGAAGCCGCCAACGCCCTGCGCTGGTGTGTGGGCGAAATGGAGC
>JALRCR010000204.1 GCA_023257255.1 Gammaproteobacteria bacterium
TCGGCCTGTCGGCGAAGAACGCCATCCTCATCATCGAGTTCGCCAAAGACCTGGTCGACCAAGGCGTCGAAGCCGCCGACGCTGCCGTGCAGGCCGCCCGCCTGCGCCTGCGGCCGATCGTCATGACCTCGCTGGCGTTCATTCTGGGCGTGTTGCCGCTGGTGCGCGCTTCGGGCGCAGGCGCCGCCACCCAGCACTCGGTGGGCACCGGCATCATGGGCGGGATGTTGGCGGCCACGCTGATCGGCGTGTTCTTCACCCCCGTGTTCTATGTGCTGGTAATGAAATTAGTCCGCAAGAAGGCCGCACCACCCGCCAGCCCACCTGCTGGAGGACAAGCCTGATGAATGGCCGTTGCTTATTGTTGCTGGGCACCGTGCTTGTTGCCGGCTGCCAATCGATGCCCTGGTCGCGCCACGCCGAGACCGATGCCTTGCCGGCCGTACCTGCGAACTGGCGAGGGACAGCCGGGACCGCGAGCAGTCTGGGCGAGCGCGACTGGCGCGAGATTTTTGGGAACGGAGAACTCGCCACGCTGATCGATGAAGCGCTGGTGGCCAACAGCGACCTGAAAATCGCCAGTGAACGCATCACGCAGGCGCAGTCCCGGTTGACCGTGCAACGCTCCTTGCTGTTTCCGACGCTGGCGATGGGCGCCGGGTATCAACGCCAACGTCAGCCAGGTTTGGGGTCGGAAAACACCGATTCCGAACTGGGTACCTTCGGCCTTTCCGCGCCGAGTTGGGAGATCGATCTCTGGGGCCGTTTACGCGATTTGAATGAGGCCGCCCGACAGACTTTGCTGGCCACGGCCGAAACGCAGGCGGCATTGCGTAGCA
Organism: Gammaproteobacteria bacterium; assembly: GCA_023257255.1. GTDB lineage: Bacteria > Pseudomonadota > Gammaproteobacteria. The sequence goes on from JALRCR010000204.1 coordinate 840, forward strand.
GCATCGTTGCGCAGGTTGCGCTGGCCTATGTGGACCTGCTGGAGCTTGATGCCGAAAACGAAGTCGCCAACGGCACGCTGGCCCTGCGCCAGAAATCGATGCAGATGGTGCAATTGCGCTTTGATGCGGGCGTGGCGGCCGGGGTCGATGTGCAACAGGCGCGCACCTCGCTGGCGGCCACCGAACGCGCGGTGGCAGATATCGCGCGGCGCCGGGAGCGCGCCGAGAACACGCTGGCGGTGCTGATTGGCCGTAATCCCGGGGCGGTGCAGCGGGCTACCCAATTGGCCCAACTCGCTTTGCCCGAGACGCTCAACGCTGGCCTCCCCTCGAGCTTGCTGGCGCGGCGGCCCGACATACGCGCCGCCGAGCGCTCGCTGGCGGCGACGCGCGCCAACGTCGAAGCCGCCCGCAAGGCATTCTTCCCCAGCATTTCGCTCACCGGATTTCTGGGCGTCGTAAGCCCTGAACTCTCCCGTCTGTTTGTGGGCGGGCGCGAGGCGTTTAGCGTGAGCCCGGAAGCCAGCTTGCCAATTTTTACCGCCGGACGCCTGAGCGCCAGTCTTGAGGCGGAGCGGAGCCAGCAGCGCATCGCCGCCGAGGAGTACCGGCAAGTGGTGCGCAACGCTTTTCTTGAAGTCGAGAATGCGTTGCTGGATTACCAGCGTTCGCGCGAGCAGCGCCTGGCCTTGGACCAGGCCGTCACGGCCGATCGCGAGCGCCTGCGGCTGGTTGAATTGCGCTATCACAACGGCGTGTCGAGCCATTTCGAGCTGCTCGATTCGCAGCGTGAACTGTTTTCCTCCGAATTGGCCCGTCTTCAGGCGACTGGCGTGACCTACGGCGCGGTCATTCAACTCTACCGTGCGCTTGGCGGTGGTTGGGACCAGGCAGCCCTGATTACTGCCACGCGGTAAGGACACCGAAAGGCAGGCCAAACGACCCGCCTGCCATCGCGCGGCGGATCGCCAAGGCCCGCGCCCGGCGCCCTTGAGAATCCTCCACCGGAAAGAATCCGAAACGGAAAGTTCTGCCGCCGTGGCCGTCCTGAGCCTTGGTTATTCTCGGGATGAGTCGGTGTCGTCCCGCAGCGATTGACCAGTGCCTCGTGGGCAGGTGGTGAATCATACCGACCGCACCCCATGCGATTGCCGGGGCGCCGATCCGCTTTTGTTTTAACAGGGGAACATAAGATGCGTACTGCAATCGTGGGTTGCATTCTGATGACGCTGTGTTGGCTCGGGTGCCTTACCCCGGCTAACGCAGTCACGGGCGACTATGGTGACGTGCCTGCGCTCGATCAGGGCTGGACTGAAAGCGACCGTGACACGTTCTATCACCTGCCCCAGGGCTCGCCCATCATGCCCTACGAGTATTTCATGGCGCTGGAGCAGCCAAGGTCAGAAGCGCTCTTCAGCGACCGCGCCTATCTTGAGTCCATGGGCATGAACTACTGGACGAGCAAGAACACCTCGGTGCTGAATCCGAACGGTCTGCCGATCGGGCTAACCATTGACCGCGGGATGATGACCGATGAGCCCATGCTGGGCATGAATTGCGCCGCCTGCCACGTGACGGAGATCACGCTAAATGGGCAAAAGACCTTGGTGGACGGCGGGGTTTCGCTGTTTGATTTCGCCCGGTTTACCGCCGACCTGCTGGCCAGTCTCAAAGAGACGGCCGGCGACCCCGCCAAGTTCGATCGCTTTGCACGACGGCTGCTCGGTAAGGAATACACCGAGCAAGCCGCGCGAAAGCTGCATCGGCGCGTGCGCTACTTCGCGCAACGCCGCGAGCAGTGGTCAGATAACAACACGCCGGATTTTTCGCCCGGCCCCGGCCGCGTGGACGCGCTTAATATCATTCTCAATCGCACCAGCGGGCACATGCTGGAACGGCCGGACAATTCGATTGCCCCGAATGCGCCGGTGAGCTTCCCGCCCTTGTGGGGTGCGCCCTACTTGACACATGTGCAGTACAACGGCGTGGTGCCCAATCGCGGCGCCGGCGCGCTCGGGCGCAATGTCGGGCAGGTACTCGGCGTATTTGGTGAAGTCTCCCTGATCGAAAGCACGATGCCCGGCGGCTACTTCTCGACCGTGCGCCTCGACAGCCTGCAGACGCTGGAATCGTCCCTGCAAACCCTACGGCCGCCGCGCTGGGCTGAGGTGGCCTCGCGCGGCGTGCTGCCGCCCCTGGACGAGCCGATGGTTGCCAATGGCGCGAAGGTCTACGCCGCCAACTGCGTGGAATGCCACCAGCAGGTCGACCCGCAGAACTACGGCGAGCTTGCCTCACTGCCCGTGAAGCTGGTGCCTTTGAAAGACATCGGGACCGACCCGGCAGCGGCGATGGGTTTTGCGAGTCGACTGGTGTCTACCGGCCCCATCAAAGGGCGGCCAGAAGCGTTTGTGCGCGGCGAGCCGTTTTGCGCAACCGCCCAGGCCAACGCGGTGCTCGCGCACATCACCGTCGGCGTGATCATGCACGACGTCGGCGAGGCGTGGCGGCCGGTGCTGGAAAGCTTCTGGGACGACCTGATGCACCGGACCGCACGCTTCTTCGGCGGTACGTTTGCGCCGGAGGAAGTCGTGCCCTCGGACAAGGACCTGATTCTCAGCATGCGCGCGCAGGGCGCAGCGGACGCCGAAATAAGCGCTGCGCTGACGGCGCGCAGCACCAACCGGGCGGCGCTCTATGAGCAGATGGTCAAGGAGTCTCACCTCTTTGACGGGCAGGAAAAAGAATGCATGGGCGAGGTGCAGACCGCGCAGTACCGCGCCCGGCCGCTCGACGGGGTCTGGGCGAGCGCACCCTACCTCCACAATGGTTCGGTGCCAACGCTGAAAGACCTGCTGATGCCGGTAGCGCAGCGCCCGACCCGGTTTTACGTGGGGACGCCTGAGTTCGACCCCGTCGGTGTCGGCTTCGTGCAGGACCAGCGGCCGCACAGCGTGCTGCTCGACACCCAGGTCGCTGGCAATTCAAACAGCGGCCACGAGTACGGCACCAGCCTGTCGGAGGCCGACAAACTGGCGCTGATCGAATACTTGAAGAGCCTCTAGTGCGGGCCGTTCATTTCATTGCGTAGTTTGTCGATGGCTTGATAGACCGCTCGGCGCAGTCGATTGATGGCGCCGAGCGGCTTGTGCGCGGGCAAGGCGTGCCAAGGATTGAAGCCCATGCTTTCGCAGGCCGCGTTCTGCGGTCCGGTGTCAAAATCCTGCTGGTGAATATCAATTTCGGCGACGTGGACAAACGGCGCGACGGTCTCGTCCCACTCCGTCATCACGTCCTCAACGGTGTAGTCCGTACCCTGGCTGGATTGCACCATAAAGGCCATACACACCGAGCCCTTGCTTAACGAATCTTTCATCGCCTCGCGCAGAAAATTGGGGCCCGGATTGGCCGGCATCGCGCGCGGCGTCTGGTCGCAGGGCCGGGCGGAATACTTCACCGCCTGCCGCGCATCGCCTTCGCCAAACTGATAGGGCGTGATCGAAAAATAGGGCGTGTAGATCGGATGCGCGATCGTCTGCGACAGCATGTGATAGGCGTTGACCGTGCCGCGCCAGCCCAGAATAAACGGCAGCTGCAACCAGGCGTATTTGCTGTCGGAATTGAAGACCTCAACAAACTCGCTGTAGCGATGGGCATCGTTCATGAAAAAGAACGGCGCCGACATCAGGATGAAATCCTGTGCGTCAGGCGCGGCCGGATCCGGCACCAGTTTCGCGCCGGGCACGCCTGACAGGCGGATGGCCATGCCGCGGGTGTCGGCTTTGTAGTCCGGGGCTTCCGGATTAGGCGCCCCGTTAGAAAACCGAATCACGCTTTCATACTTGGCGCCGGGCTGGAACAAACCCGCCCGCAGGTGCTCGGGCAGCGTCGGATCAACGGTAAACGTGGCGCGCACGCAGCCATGCGCTTTGGGGTGCGCATCGCGACGCGCCTCACCAGGCGTGTACTGCGTTCTGATTTTCTCCGAGATGGTTTCGATCAAGGCCATCACATCGTCAACTTCAGTCTCGCCAATGTGCTCGCCCAGTCCGGCGTCTGCCTTGGGGTAGTTTTGACGAGAGTCTTCAAGCTGGGCTGACGCCGGCAATGTCAGGCAGGCCAGCAGAAAGGGGGCGACGGAATGTCTTTTGCGCATCGAGGCTGCCTTGAATCTGGGGAGGGTGGCCAAGGCTAATCAAGGGCCGCGGCGCGCGTGCGCAAGAACGCGCCATTTCGGTGATGTTTAGTGCGGCCGTTGCGTTCGTGTGGGGCACACTCGGCCGCTACGTCCAGCTTTGCTGCCGCCGGCCAAACGCCGGCAGGCCGCGCGGACGGGTGTCGAGCGTGATGGAGATGAGGAATGCAGGCAAAGCGCATGCTGCCCACCCCGGCGGTCACCGGGCTGCCAAGCGAACGAAGGATTGCGCAGCGCGCCTGGCGCCGTCTGCTGCTGGCCTTGGCCGCGCTGGCCTTGGGTGGCGCTGCGGTGTTGTGGCTGGTCAGGCATCAGATTGAGCAGGAAGTCGGCTCGGCGCTGAGCGCGGTGCTGAAATCTCAGGCGCAGATTGTGCGGGCCTGGGTGGAGGAGCGTCAGCTGGACGCCCGCCTCACCGCGACCCGCCCCGAACTGGTCAAGTTTGCGAGCGACCTGGGCGCGGGCGGGACGAGTGCCGGGGCAAGCGAGGTCGCGGCCTTGCGCGCGGCCATTGCCCAGATGCTGGATGACGATGCGGAAACCGACTGGTGGTTGACCACCGCGCAGGGCGAAGTGGTGCTCGCCGCCAAGGGTGACGAAGCCGACCGGCGCGTGGTGAGCGAACTGCTGGACCCCTTGAGCCTGGCCGTGAAGACCGGCAAGCCGCAGTTTCTGCCGCCGTTTCTGGCCCAGGGGGGCACCAACCCCTTCATGGCCTTCATCGTGCCGATTCCGGCGCCCGATGGGCGGCCGTCCACGGCGGCGCTGGTCGTGCGTAAAGACCCGCGGGGTAGCTTCAGCAAGCTGTTTCTCGCCGGGCGCATCGGCACAACCGGCGAGACCTACGCCTTCGATGCCGAGGCCCGCATGATCAGCGAGTCGCGCAACATGGCCGAACTGAAGCGCCTCCGTCCCGACCTGGCGAACGCCACGACCAGCGTGTTCACCGTCCACTTGCGGAACTATGCCGCTGGCCCGCCGGGTACGCCACCGGCAGCGCTACCGATGACGGCGGTGGCGGCGTCGGCCATCGCCGGACACGAAGGCATAGATTTGAAGGGCTACCGCAACGCTCGCGGCATCAAGACGCTGGCGGCCTGGATGCCGCTGCCGGACCTTGGCTTCTACATGCTGACCCGCCAATCCGCGAGCGAGGCCTATCGCCCGCTCTACGTGCTGTGGAGCGTGTTCGGGCTGGTGCTGCTGGG
>JALRCR010000205.1 GCA_023257255.1 Gammaproteobacteria bacterium
GGGTCGACGATGAACGTTGCGCGCAGCGCCACGCCCGCCGTCTGCTCCCGCACGCCCAAGCCGTCAACCAGCGAGCCGTTGGTGTCACCAAAGGCCCAGTGGTTGAGGCGATTGAGGTCCGGGTGGCCGCGCCGCCAGGCCAGCTTGCAGAACTCGTTGTCGGTGCTACCGCCCAGCAACACCGCGTCGCGGTCGGCAAACTCCTTGTTGAGCTTGGCGAAGGCCACGATTTCGGTCGGGCAGACGAAGGTGAAGTCTTTGGGGTAGAAGTAGATGATTTTCCACTTGCCCGCGAAGCTCGCCTCGGTGAGGGTTTCGAACGCGCTGACGCCCTTCTCCTCGTGGTCGTTGAAGCCAGGCTTCACGCCGGTGACGGAGAAAGCGGGGATCTGTTCGCCTACGGTTTTCATGCAAGGTCTCCTTCAGGGTTAGGGATGACGCGCCGCCGGTCGCTGGACCGACGGCTTGATTTCACGGCGCTCATGAAACGACGCCGCCCCCGCCTGCGTACAATGAGTTGTCCCGATGACAGCGATGGAAAAAACCGATGAAGCACCTGCCCACCCTGCGCTCGCTCCAATACCTGATCGCCCTGCACGACGAAGCCAACTTCGGTCGCGCGGCCAGCGCCTGCGCGGTCAGTCAATCCACACTTAGCGCGGCGATTCTCAACCTCGAAGAGCAATTGGGCGGGGTGCTGGTCGAGCGCACCAACAAGACCCTTAACTTCACCGCGCTGGGCCTCGCGCTAGTCGAGCGCGCTCGCCCGCTGTTGCTCGCCGCCGGCGAGTTGACCGACATCGCGCGCGGCTGGAGCGGCGAACTGAAAGGCCCCCTGAAGCTTGGCGTTATCCCCACCATTACGCCGTTTCTGCTGCCGCAGTTACTGGCCCGCACGGGCGCGCGATTCCCGCTGCTGGAGCCCCGCATCAAGGAAGATTTCACCCACCGGCTGCTGGACGATTTGCATCAAGGGGTGTTGGACGTGGCGCTGATCGCGCTGCCCTGGACCGCGCCCAACATCGCGAGCGTGGCGATTGGACGCGACCCGTTCCGTTTCATCTGCCACCGGGATAACCCGCTGGCCGCTTCACCGCCGCGCGACTACAGCGACATTCCGGACGGGCGCATCCTGTTGCTGGAAGAAGGGCATTGCCTGCGCCAGCACGCGATCGACGCCTGTCGGTTACGCGAGGCGTCCAAGGTCAATCAATACTCGCTGGCCAGCCTGCACACACTGGTGCAAATGGTGAATCTCGATCTGGGCGTGAGCTTTCTGCCGCAGATCGCGCTCGACGCCGGCATTCTGCGCGGCACCGATGTGGTGGTCAGCGACGGTGCAGCGGCGGGCGCCTATCGCGAACTGGGTCTGGCCTGGCGCCGCTCGAGCGTGCGCAGCAGCGAGTTTCTGGCGCTGGCCCGCGAGGTTGAAGGCCTGTTAAGCCCCGCCGACTAGCGCGGCGGCACGTAACCGGCGTCGCGCATCAAGGCCTCGCAGGGGGGGGCGTGGTGCCGATCGAGCACGTTAATTTTCTGCCAGTCGCGACCCATCTCATCCATCATCACGGCCGACGCTTTTTCCATCATGCGATTGCCTTCCTGCGCACCGTGCAACAGCACGGCGGCGTTGAGGCTGAACTCACCGGCCGAGTAATAGCTGTCGTAGAAGGGGGCGGAATGACCGCGGGCGGCGGTGAAAAAGTAGGCGGCGCAGGCGCCGAAGCTCGGGCGATCGGGTGTTTCAAGGCCTTTGATGGCGGCCAGCTTGGGCAGGCCGTCGTCGTCGTCCGGCGCCGCCAGCGCCGAGGCGCTACTCAGGCAGCAGGCCGCCAGCAGCAGTCCAAAAATCGGGGTTTTCATCAGGAATTCTCCAGTGCCTGTAGCTGCGGCAAGGCCGTGCGCAGCGAATCAAATGCCAACCTATCGGGCTGTATCTCATGCGGTGACAGCCAGCGCAGCGCGCGGGCTTCGTCGTTCAGCGAGACCTGCGGGCGGCTGCCAAGTTCAAACGCGAAATAGGCGTCCAGCGTGTGATAGCGCACGCCCGCATAGGGGTAGTGATTGGGCGCCGAAAACAGGTAGCGCCCACGACCCACGTCCAGCGCCAGTTCTTCGCGCAGTTCACGCGCCAGCGCGGCTTCCAAATCTTCATCAGGATCCACAAAACCGCCGGGCAAATCGAGCAGGCCGAGACCCGGCTCGCGCGCCCGCACCAGCCACGCAATCTGCCCCTGGTGGCGCAGCACCGCGCTCACGGCAGTGGCCACGTTCTGATAGAACTCGAAGCCACAGCGCGCGCAGTCAAGCCGCCGGCCATCGGTACAGGCGATGCCCGGCGCCCCGCACGCGGCGCAGTAGCGGGCCCAGTGCACGCGGTGCGCTCAGCGCTTGATTTCAACTTCGATGAAAGCAAGCTCATCGGGGCCTGCGTTAATCACGTTGTGCTCGACGCCAACCGGCCGGTTGTAGGACTGACCCAGCGTGAGCACGGCTTCGATTGGACCCTCCGGCGTCTCAAGCTGTAGCACGCCATGCGTTACCGGCACCACGACATAGTCGTAACCGTGTCGATGCCAGCCGGTTTCTGCCCCCGGCGCAAAGCGCCATTCGGTGACGCGGACGGCGTCGTTATCGATCTGAACCGTAGGGACGGCGGCGGGGCGTGGGGTCATTGAAGAGCTCCGGAGAAAAAGGGTTAGCCGAGTCTACTGCGAAACATGAAATACACCGCACCCAGCAGACACAGCCCGGCCCAAAGGTAATCCCAGGTGAGCCGTTCACGCAGATAGAACACGGCGAACGGCACAAACACGGTGAGCGTGATGACTTCCTGCAGCAGCTTCAGTTCGGCCACCGTCATCACGCTGTGGCCGATGCGATTGGCCGGCACTTGCAGCAGGTACTCGAACAGCGCGATGCCCCAACTGACCAATGCCGCAATCAGCCACGGCCGGTGCGCCAGTTCGCGGAGATGCGCGTACCACGCGAACGTCATGAAGACGTTGCTGAGGCTCAGCAGCAGGATGGTCTGGAGCGCCGGCGGCACGGCAGGCTCAAGCGCGAACGCCCAGCCCGGACATTGCCGGGCCGGGCTTCGCAGGCAGGACTAGGCTTTCGGCGCGTACGCGTTGCACCAGCCCTTGGCGGCCACGGCCTGACCGGCAAAGATGCCGCAGCCGCCCCACTCGCTACCGGCCGCTCCCTGATACAGGACACAGTTGCCGCAGTTCTGGCCGTCGGCCAGACGCGGATATTTGGCCTTGTCGATGGCGGCCGCGTCGTGCTTGTAGCCGAGGCTCGCGGCCTGCGGCGAGGCTTCGTCGACGTGCGCCATATCGGCGGCGAAGGCGATGCGATGGGCGGCAAGCTGTGCCACCGAAACGGCCGCAACCGCACCGAGGCCGCGCTTGAAGAAATTGCGTCTGCTGGTATCCATGTCGAAGTCCTCATCTAGGGTTTGGAAAGCTGCGGGCAGGATAACCGATGGCACTGCCCGTCTGGATCGTTGTGTTGGTGCTGTCCCGTGTACGAGAGCCCGCCCGCTGCGGTTCATCGGCGGCCGCTTACGCCGCCTTGAGCGCGCGCACGATGTCTTGCAAGCGTTCCGCCACGGCTGGCCCCGTCACGGGAATGCTGAATTCAAGCCGGGTTGCCAGGCCCGCATATCGCTCGATCAAGCGCGCGGCGACGTGGTCGTGGTCGGCGACGATGGCGTAGCGGTCAAGCACCTCGTCGTCGATCAGGCCCGCCATCTCACTCCAGCGCTGGGCGCGCGACAGGCGGTTGAGTTCCTCAGCGAGCGCGTCGAGACCATGCGCGGCCAGCGCCGCGGCATAGGCCGGCGTAGACCCGTAAAACGCAATTCGACCGCGAATTTCTTCGCGTTTACGCAGCACTGTTTCCTCGTCAGGGCCAGTGGCGACCAGCGGGGCGACGGCCACCGCGAAACCCTCCAGCGCCCTGCCCTGCCGTGCCGCGCCGCGTTCAATGGCCGGCCACATCACCGTGCGCACGTAGTGCGGCGTACAAATCGGGTGGACGCAGACGCCGTCTGCAAGTTCCCCGGCCACCTGACACATGTACGGATTGACCGCCGCCAACTGCAGGCGAATGCCACCGGCCGCCAGCGGCGCCGGGGTGAAGACCGGGACATTCAGATTAATTTTGTAATGCGCGCTCTCGTGCGCCACCGGCTGGCCCTGCTGCCAGGCGCCCCACAGGTCGCGCAAGGCCTGCAGGTAGTCGCGCATCCACGGACCCGGCGCCGACCAGCGCATGCCAAAGCGACGTTCGATATGTCCCTTGACCTGACTGCCCAGGCCAAGCACGAAGCGCCCGCCGGACAGGCGCGCCAGACTCCAGGCCGCCATCGCGGTCACCGTGGGGCTGCGCGGAAATGCAATCGCGACCGCGGTACTGACCTGAATGCGCGAAGTGGCCTGCAGGGCAAGCGTCGAGAGGATATAGGGGTCGTCCTTGTTGTCGCGGACGGTCAGGCCGTCATAGCCCAGACTTTCGACCAGCGCGGCGTCGGCGGGCACCTTGGTGATGTCGATCGCCCCGTCGCTGGTTTTAAGGCCCGAATCGGCCTTGCCGAGCGGTAATACGGTTTCAACGAACATGCAACCTGTCTCCTACAAAACACACTTAAGCCAATCCGCGCGCGGCCGCGGCGGCGGCAGCTTCGCCGCTACGCCAGGCACCATGCGCGTCCCCCATCGCCGTCAGCGAGGTGGCCTCGCCGGCGAAGAAAATCCGTTCACCCACGGGCTCGGCCAGCCACGCGCGGGCATCGGCGTCGCCGGGCCCCGGCGCCGCGACATAGCCGCGCACCCAGGGCGCAGCATCCCAGTTGACCAGCCGCTGCGACGGGGCGAGCGCGCGCGTGACTGCGGAGCCGAACAGGCTGACGAGTTGCCCCAGCACCAAGTCGCGGGCCGCGTCCAGTCCCGCCGCGGCGAGCGCGCGGCCAAACTCGCCGCTCACGATCGCCACGGCGAGTGCCTGACCGGCCGGCCGCAGCAGCAGTTCGAGCGGCTCCGCGTCAGCCCCGGCGGGTACCAGCAAGACCGGGCCAATATCCTCGAAAACAGGCTGTTTAAACGCCAGCGCCAGCTTGTTGCAGTGACCCATGGGCAGGCGATGGATGGCCTCCTGGGTGCGTGCCGGCAGCGCCGGCAGAAACTGCAGGACACCGCTGGCCAGCACGCCGGTCGAGGCGGTCACGATCACACGACGCGCCCGCAAGGTCCCGCGCGGCCCGTGGACCTGTACGCCCCGCGCATTACGCCAGTCGATCTGCGTGACGGGGCTGTCGAGCGCGATTGGCAGCCCATGCGCCAGCCGGCGCAGCAGTTCACCGAAGCCGTCGACGAGCGGCAGATCTTCGCCCTTCCACTGATAGCGCGAAAAATCACGGCATGATCCCCGCGCCGGCGCCACGCCCTGCTTGGCGGTGAACTCGGCGGCCATGGCTGGCGCCCACGGCGCATCGGGTGCCAGCGCGGCGGCGGCCGGCTGATCGGCTGCCGCCTTCCCCAGCGCCACGATGCGCGCAAAGCCGTCCTCAATGGCCTGCGCGCAGTCGGCGTTCTCGGCGACCGACAGCAGCGCCCCGTCGCGATACCAATGCGCCGGGTAAGGCCTGCTCGCATAGGCGACGCCGAGCGCGTCGGCCGCTGCGCGTAAAGGATTGTCCGCCGGCGAATGAAACCAGTGAGCGCCGCAATCGAAGGCGTAGCCGAAGCTCGTGCGCTCGCTGTGCGCCCGCCCGCCGGGTTCACGGCTTGCTTCAAGCACCTGCACCGCCAGCCCCTGCTGCTGCAGGCAACGGGCGGCGGCGATGCCGGCCGCGCCCGCGCCAATCACGAGGACGTCGTAATCGCTCACGCGCGGGGCTCAGCGTCTGGCCAGCGCTTCCTCGCGCAGCTGTCGCTTGAGAATCTTGTTGGTGCCAGACAAGGGCAGCGCTTCCTGACGGATTTCAAGACTGCGCGGACACTTGTAGCCCGCGATCAGCCGCCGGCAGTGGGCGACGAGTTCCTCCGCCGTGACCAGTACGCCCTCATGCGGCACGACGATGGCGTGCACGGTCTCGCCTAGATCCTCATGCGGCAGGCCAATCACCGCGCATTCGCGCACCGCCGGGTGTTCGTGCAGGGCGTTTTCCACTTCGCCGGAGTAGACGTTTTC
>JALRCR010000206.1 GCA_023257255.1 Gammaproteobacteria bacterium
GCTCCTTACGCCGCGGCCAAGGCGGGCGTCATCGCGCTGACCAAGGCCATCGCGGTGGAGAACGCGCCGACCATCCGCGCCAATACCATTGCGCCGACGGCCACCGACACCGAGTTCCTGCGCGGCGGCACGGGCCGCGCGCCGACTCATGGCGGCGAGCGCCATGTCGACGCCAATGCGGCGAAACTGATCCCCATGGGCCGCATCGGCCTGCCCGCGCTCATCGACCAGCTGAAATCCGGCAAGATGGCGGCCACCCCGCCGGTCGCCGAGACGCCCTGAGCGGCGCCTAGCGAATGGTGTGGCGCGCCTGCCCCAGCGCGTCGGGCGTCACCAGCACCACGCCTTCAGGACTTACCCAGAAACGCGCACGGTCGGCCACCGGGTCGAGCCCAATCTGCATGCCGTCCGGCACGCTGCAGCCACGGTCAATCACCGCCCGGCGAATCTGACAGCCGGCGCCCACCCGCACTTCCGGCAGGACCACACAGGCGTCAAGCCGGCTGCCGTGTTCAACCCGCACGTTGGAAAACAGCAGCGAGTTGGCCACTTCCGCGCCGGACACAATGCAGCCGCCGGAGACCATGGAGTCCACCGCGTAGCCGCGCCGGCCTTCGTCGTTGAACACGAACTTGGCCGGTGGCACCTGCTCCTGATGCGTCCAGATCGGCCAGTCTCGGTCGTAAAGATTGAGCGGCGGCACCACGGAGAGCAGTTCCATGTTGGCGCGGTAGTAGGCGTCGACCGTGCCAACGTCACGCCAGTAGGCGCTGTCGCCGGCAGGGTTATGGAAGGGATAAGCCACCACCCGATAGCGGTCGATGACCGAAGGGATGATGTCCTTGCCAAAATCATGACTGGAGCGCGGCATGTCGCGGTCCTTGATCAGCTGCTCGTAAAGAAAAGCGGTGTTGAACACGTAGATGCCCATCGACGCCAGCGCCACATCGTCGCGACCGGGCAGCGTCTTGGGCTGGGCCGGCTTTTCGGCGAACTCGCGGATGCGATAGCTGGCATCCACGCCCATCACGCCAAAGGCCGAGGCCTCCGCCACCGGCACTTCAATGCAGCCGATGGTCATATCGGCCTGCTGCTCGTAGTGGAAGGCGATCATCTGCCCGTAGTCCATCTTGTAGATGTGGTCGCCCGCCAGCACCAGCACATAGGTCGGTGCATGGGCGCGCAGGATGTCGAGATTTTGATACACGGCATCGGCGGTGCCGGCATACCACTCGTTGTCGACCCGCTGGGAGGCCGGCAGCACTTCTACAAATTCGTCGAGTTCGCTGCGCAGGAAGCCCCAGCCCCGATAGAGATGGCGCAGCAGCGAATGCGCCTTGTACTGGGTCAACACGCCAATCTTGCGCACGCCCGAATTGACGCAGTTGGACAGCGGAAAATCGATGATGCGGAACTTGCCGCCAAACGGCACCGCCGGTTTGGCGCGCCAACGCGTGAGGCCCTGCAGGCGATCGCCGCGGCCACCGGCCAGAATCAGCGCCAGCGTTTCGCGGGTCAGGCGGCTGACGTAGCGTTTGTCGGTCGGGGTTTCGCTGGCTTCCATCAGCTCCGTTCCGGGCTTCAGCGCGTGGCGAACGCCACGCCGTACTGGCACAAAGAATCGACGGGCATTATGACCCGAGCGCGCGGGACTCGCCTATCGCCTGCGCATTCGCCGCGCGCAGTCGACGCGGATCCGGCGCCTCGCGTAGCCGCATCAGAATCTGCAGCACGCGCGCGCCGCTCAGCGCGAGCAGACCCAGCGCAAACATCAAGCCGAAGCCGCGCAAGGCGAACGCTTCGGGAATGTTGTCGAGCAAGCCGTACAGCACCGCCAACGCCAGCGCGGCGAGCGCCAGCGCGGTCACACCGGCCAGATCGAGTACGGGAACCAGTTTGCGAATCAGCGCCATGTCAGCGTCCTCCTTGAACGGGAAACGCAGGCTAGCAGGGCGCTGTCATGCGCCGCCTGATCCGGCACAGGCTGGGTGCAGCTTGTGGCTGCTCATGCAGAGACAGCCCGCGCAAACGGGCCGGTGATGCCGCGTCGGCTCAGGTGCGCCGGCGCCGCTCCTCGCGCTCGCGGCGCTTGGCGCGGTCCTGATCGAGCCGGGTCAGGTCTTTCTCGATTTCATCGAGACGGGCGTCGATCCGCAGCCGCTGATAGTGGGTCAGTTCAGGCACCACCTGCGCGAGGCGCAGTTGCTCGGCGGCCATTTCCAGCTCGCCGATGCTGCGGTAGTACTCGGCGAGGTTGTAGTGCGAATTGGCCCGCTCGCCCATCTGCTGCTCGGCCTGGGCCAGCAGCTTGTAGAAGCGCGGTTCGCGCTGGTCTGCCGCGCCAAACTCGCGCAGCACACGGCGGGCTTCGGCCGGATTGCCGGTGTTATTGAGCAGGGTGGCATAACCAAAAGCCGCCGCCCGGCTTTCGGGGTCCTGCTTGACGAGCTTGCCGTAGAGCGCCAGCGCCAGCGGACGCTTGCCGGCGCGCTCCTCGAGCCGCGCCTCGGCCAGACGAAACGCGGTCAGATTGGGCGTGGCGGCCAGCAAGGGCGCGAGTTCTTCGCGCGCCCGCTTGAAGTCGCTGGCCTCGGTCAGCGCCAGCACATAGCCGTAGCGCAGCAGCATTTCGTTGGGCTGATTGGGCTCGCGCAGGGCCGCTTCGTAATAGTTTTTGGCCTGGGCCGGGTCGCTCATCGCCATCACGTTCAGCTTTTGCCAGATCAGCTGGTAGTCGAGGCTGTCTTCCCGCACCAGCTTGCTGTGCATTTGTTCGGCGCGCTCGCGGGCCTCGGCAATACGATTGACGGTGACCGGGTGGGTGCGCAGGAATTCCGGAATCATTTTCGGATCGGAATAGCGATTGGACAGCTGCAGGCGCTCGAAGAAGTCGGCCATCGACAGGGTGCGGAAGCCCGCCTTGTTCAGCAGATCGATGCCGATGCGGTCGGCTTCTTTTTCGTTGCCACGGGTGAAGTCGATTTGATACTGCTGCTGGGCGGCGGCCACCCCGGCGATGGCGCCGATGCCGGCCTGCGGGGCAATGGCGGTCAACAGGATGGCACCCAGAAACGCCGCCATCGAGGGAATGCTCATATTGCTGGCGGCTTCCAGCATGCGCGCGCCGTGGCGCTGCGTGAGGTGCGAGATTTCGTGCGCCATCACCGACGCCACTTCACTCTCGCTGTGCGAGTTCAGAATCAGTCCGGAGTGGAAGCCCACAAAGCCGCCGGGAATCGCGAAGGCGTTCACGACGTTGCTCTTGATCATGAAAAAGTGGAAATCGCCGTAGTAGCCGGAGTGCTTTCCAAGCTCCATGCCGAGCTTCTGGATGTAATCCTCTACCTCTTCATCCGTGATGATCGGCGCGTAGCGCCGGATCTCGCGCATGGTGGCGAGGCCCAGCTGCTTTTCCTGCTCAGGCGAAATCAGGGCGCCGGCCGAGTCGGCGATGTCGGGCAGGTCGTCGATTTCCTGGGCGCTGCTGGCAAGCCCGCCGGCGAGGCCCAGCAGGGCACCCAGCACCAGACCAAAGCGGCGGACGCGCGACGGGGGGCGGCTTGGCGATGCGGTTTTCATGTGCCTCCGGAGTCTAGCAGGGTGACTTGCAGGCCCGCGAGCCGCTGCGGGGTGTCCTGCCGCATCCGACCGCGCAACCGGACCCGAGTTCGCGCGCGCTTTCGGGCGCTGGTCGCGCGACTTAAGATTGCCAGCCAGCCCACGACCCAGCGGAGAACGCCCGATGTCCGTCAAGAATGCCTTTTACGCCCAGTCCGGCGGCGTTACCGCCGTCATCAATGCCTCCGCCTGCGGCGTGCTGGAAACCGCCCGCCAACACCCCGACCGGATCGGCAAGGTGCTGGCCGGACGCAACGGCATCATCGGCGCCCTGACCGAAGACCTGATCGACACCAGCCTCGAATCGGCGAGCGCCATCGCCGCGCTGCGCCACACGCCGTCCGGCGCCTTCGGCTCCTGTCGCTACAAGCTGAAAAGCCTGGAACAGAACCGCGCGGAATATGAACGCCTGATCGAAGTCTTCCGCGCCCACGACATCGGCTACTTCTTCTACAACGGCGGCGGCGATTCGGCCGACACCTGCCTCAAGGTCTCGCAGCTCGCGGCCACCATGGGCTATCCCGTCCAGGCCATTCACGTGCCGAAGACGGTCGACAACGACCTGCCCTTCACCGACGTCTGCCCGGGCTTTGGCTCGGTGGCCAAATACGTGGCGGTGTCGATGCGCGAGGCGAGCTTTGATGTGGCCTCGATGGCGAAGACCTCAACCAAAGTCTTCGTGATGGAAGTGATGGGGCGGCACGCCGGCTGGATCGCCGGTGCCGGCGGTCTGGCATCTGACGCGGACTGCCCGCTGCCGATCGTCATCCTGTTTCCTGAAATCACCTTCGACCCCGAGCGTTTCCTCGCGCGGGTCGACGCGCTGGTGAAGACCCATGGCTACTGCTCGATCGTGGTCTCGGAAGGTGTGAAAAGCGCCGACGGCCAGTTTCTGGCCGATCAGGGGCTGCGCGATGCCTTTGGCCACGCCCAGCTGGGCGGGGTCGCGCCGGTCATCGCGAACCTCATCCGGGAGAAGCTGAAGCTGAAATACCACTGGGCGGTCGCGGATTACCTGCAGCGGGCTGCGCGCCACATCGCGTCTAAAACCGACGTAGAGCAGGCCTATGCGCTGGGTCGCGCGGCGGTGGAACTGGCCCTGGCCGGCCACAACGCGGTGATGCCGACCATCGTGCGGCAGTCCGACGCCCCCTATGTCTGGACGCTGGGTGAGGCGCCGCTCGCGGAGGTCGCCAATCAGGAGCGGAAGATGCCGCGCGAGTTCATCAGCGAGGACGGCTTCGGCATTTCCGAGGCCGGCCGGCGCTACCTGCAGCCGCTGATTCAGGGCGAAGACTACCCGCCCTACGCCAACGGCCTGCCCCAATACGTGCGGCTGCAGAACATCGCCGTCCCCCGCCGCACCACGTCGTCGTTTGCACTCAAGTGATTGAACAGTAGAATCCGGGAGTTTTCAGCGGGGTCGGTGCGACAAGCGCGGCTCGCGGGGTGCTCCCGCGGCCAGCTCGGTGCGTCGGCCCGGGAACGACGGGGGTCGGGAGGCCGCCGTTCACTCATCGCCGGCATTGCCGGCATCTAGAAAAGAAGGGGAGCTTCATCATGTCGGTGCAACTCATGATTGCTTTGGGCTGCGCGCTCTTTGCAATCGTCTACGGGCTGTGGTCTCGCAGCTGGATTCTCAGCCAACCGGAAGGCAACGATCGGATGCGGGAAATTGCCCTCGCCATCCAGCAGGGCGCGTCCGCTTATCTGAATCGCCAGTACAAGACGATTGCCATCGTGGGCGTCATTCTGACGGTCGTCCTTGCCATCGCGCTTGATGTGACCACCGCCGTTGGCTTCGTGATCGGCGCGGTGCTCTCGGGCGCGGCCGGCTTTATCGGCATGAACATTTCCGTCCGCTCGAACCTGCGCACCGCGGAAGCGGCGCGCAAAGGCCTCAACGCCGCGCTGCAGGTTGCATTCCGCGGCGGCTCCATCACCGGCATGCTGGTGGTGGGTCTGGGCTTGCTGGGCGTGACCGGCTTTTACGCTTATCTGGCATCCCAGACGCCGGCCGG
Source organism: Gammaproteobacteria bacterium (assembly GCA_023257255.1). Classification (GTDB taxonomy): domain Bacteria; phylum Pseudomonadota; class Gammaproteobacteria. The sequence continues at coordinate 5,640 of JALRCR010000206.1, forward strand.
TGAAATGGTCAACCTGCACCCGCTGGTTGGTCTCGCCTTCGGCTCCTCGCTCATTTCCATCTTTGCCCGTCTGGGCGGCGGCATCTTCACCAAGGGTGCGGACGTCGGTGCTGACCTCGTCGGCAAGGTGGAAGCCGGGATTCCGGAAGATGACCCGCGCAACCCCGCCGTGATCGCCGACAACGTGGGCGACAACGTGGGCGACTGCGCCGGCATGGCCGCCGACCTCTTCGAAACCTACGCCGTGACCATCATCGCGACCATGCTGCTGGGTGGTCTGATGGTGAAGAACGACGCTGCCGTGCTCTACCCGCTGGTGCTGGGCGGCGTGTCGATCATCGCCTCGGTGGTCGGTTCGCTGTTCGTGAAGGCCTCCGACGGCGGCAAGATCATGAACGCGCTGTATCGGGGCCTGATCGTGGCCGGCCTCATCGCCGCCGTCGCGTTCTACCCGGTGACCAACTGGGCGTTCGCCGGGGTGGAAGGCGTCAACACGCTGAACATCTTCTACTGCGCGCTGGTGGGTCTCGGCCTGACTGCCGCG
>JALRCR010000207.1 GCA_023257255.1 Gammaproteobacteria bacterium
GTTGATGAAGTAGGGCGAGATATAGCCCCGGTCGAACTGCATGCCCTCGACCAGGTCGAGCTCGTTCTGCAGGGACTTGCCGTCCTCGACCGTGATGACGCCCTCTTTTCCGACCTTGTCCATCGAGTCGGCGATGATCTTGCCGATGTCGCTGTCGGCGTTGGCCGAGATCGAGCCGACCTGCGCGATCTCCTTGGAGGTCGTGCAGGGCTTGGAGATCTTCTTCAGCTCCTCGACCACCGCGACCACCGCCTTGTCGATGCCGCGCTTGACCGCAATCGGGTTGCCGCCAGCGGCGACGTAGCGCAGGCCCTCGTTGACGATGGCCTGCGCGAGCACGGTCGCGGTGGTGGTGCCGTCGCCGGCGAGGTCGGAGGTCTTGGTCGCGACCTCCTTCACCATCTGCGCGCCCATGTTCTCGATCGGATCGGAGAGCTCGATCTCCTTCGCGACGGAGACGCCGTCCTTGGTGACGGTCGGGGCGCCAAAGCTCTTCTCGAGCACGACGTTACGGCCTTTCGGGCCCAGCGTCTGCTTTACAGCATTGGCGAGAATGTTGACGCCACGCACCATGCGCGCACGGGCGTCATCGGAAAAGCGGACTTCTTTTGCAGCCATTGTTCAGATTCCTCTAGTAATGGGGTTGCGGTGAGGCGCGGACGATTAGCCCAGCACCGCGACGATGTCGTCTTCGCGCATCACGAGGTAGTCGACGCCGTCGACCTTGACCTCGTTGCCGGAGTACTTGCCAAACAGCACCTTGTCGCCGACTTTGACGTCGAGCGGACGGACGGTGCCGTTTTCCAGCAACTTGCCGTTGCCGGTGGCCATGACTTCACCGCGAACGGGCTTTTCGGCGGCGGAGTCAGGAATAAGGATGCCGCCCGGGGAGGTTTTTTCCTCTTCCAGACGTTTGATGATCACGCGGTCGTGCAAAGGACGGATCTTCATGGTCTCTCTTCTCCTTGAAGACTTGCGAACTAATTGGATTTTTTCAGGGTTACTCGGAACGCCGAACGGTGTTATTAGCACTCATCGGTGAGTAGTGCTAAAGGATAGGGGCTCAATGTGATCAATTCAAGGCAAAAAACCGCCGCGGTCCGGATCAACGCAGGGCTGCTTGCCCTGTTGCTGGGCGTAATGCTGCCTTTGCCGGCTCAGGCGGCGCCGGTAGAGACCTGCGCGGTGAGGCTCGGGACGGTGGCGGTGGCGGTAACGGTTGAGGCCGATCGGCTGGATATCACGGTCACCGACGGCAGCGACGTGCTGACCCGCATGGATGTGGCCGGCGTCGGCGCGCTGCGCGGGTGCTGGGCGCTCGACCTGGACGCCGACGCGACGCCCGAACTGTTGATCAGCACCGCCGCCCTTGAGCCGGACGTCGCGCCCGAGTTACGCGGCTGGAAATGGCTCGCGAATGCGTTTGAATCGCTGGACCTTGCGCCGCTTACGCCGGCGCGTCCCTTGCCAGCCGCCACCCGCGAAGACCTGAAACTGGTGGCGGGCGAATTAGTGCGCAGCTTCCGGCAGGACGCCCGCGGCGCGCCAATCGCACACTTCCGCTATGACCGGGCCGCGCGGCGCTGGGTGACGCTGCAGGCCTTGCGGCCAGCGCCGTCCGGCGCTGCCGCCGACTCGGTGGACGCGCTGCTGCAAGCGCCGGTAAGCCCGCCGTGAGTGGTATGACTTGATTTGTCTAAAGCCTGCGCTACTTTGCCGATAAAGCATTCGGCGACCCTCTCCAAGGACCGGTGATGCATGACTTCCCCAAGCCTGCTCGAGCCCCGTTTTCTGCAGCCCTTTCTGGCCGAGTGCCAGATTCAGCGTTTGGGCCCCGGCGTCACGGTGGTGAGACAAGGCGAGGCCGCTACCGAACTGTTCTTTATCGTGCAGGGCTCGGTGGCCGTGGTGTTGGCCGATGATGACGACCGCGAGTTTGTGCTCGCCTACCTCAACGAAGGCGAATTTTTCGGCGAGATTGCCTACTTCTCGGTGGACAAAAGCCGGACCGCCATGGTGCGGACGCGCAGCTCCTGCGCCATCGCGCGCATCAGCTACAGCCGCCTGCCCAAATTGACCGAGCTCTACCCCACGCTGCTGGTGGCGATGACGAGCCAACTGGCGCGACGGCTGCGGGCGACCAACCAGAAATTGAGCGATCTGGCCTTTGTTGATGTGTCCGGTCGGGTGGCGCGTGCGCTGCTCGCCCTCGCGGCACAGCCCGAAACCCTGTCCCTGCCGGAAGGCAAGCAGGTGGTCGTGACCCGCAAGGAGCTGGCGCGGCTGGTGGGCTGCACCCGGGAAATGGTGACCAAGGTCCTGAAGCACATGGTCAGCAACAAGCAAATTGCGACGGCGGGTCGCAGCATTACCCTGTTCCCGCAAGGCGTGGAGGCGGTCTAGCCGCGGCGTCGGGCGCAAAATTGCATCGGGCGGGTGGTGCGGACACCGCCCGCGCGGCAAATAGCGTGTGCCGAACGCAACATATTGGTGACGTTTCAGCGTCTGCCCCAATATACTGTGGCGCGATGGTCACTAATCCACCCGACAAGCCGAGTCCACGCAAGGCGCCTCACTGCCCGTTGGTCAGCATCATGGGCCTTGCCTTATGGCTGGGTCTGCTTGGACCGGCGCTCGCTGCGCCGCCGCCCCAGCCGGCCGACAGCGGTGGTGCCCTGCCGGCTGCCGTGCAGGACGACCCGGCGGCCTTGCTTGATCTGGCCCGGCGTTATCACCAGGGGCAGGGCGTGCCGCGCGATTTGGCGCGCGCCGCGGGTCTCTATGAGCGCGCCGCCCAACTGGGCAATCCGGATGCGCAGTTCGCGCTGGGTAACCTCTATTTGCTCGGCGAAGGCGTGCCGCAGGACGACGACTGGGCATTCACCTGGTACCGCGCGGCCGCCAAGCAGGGCCACGCGCTGGCGCAGAAAAACGTCAGTGAGTTCTATCGCGCGGCGGGCATCAGCCCGCCGGCCGACGAGCAGGGCGCTGCCCCCGCCGCCTTGCCGCCGCCGGCACCGCCCGGCGCCGCGCCAACGGCCCCAACGACAGCTGCCGACGACGACGTTGTCCCCTCGACCTTGCCAAACGCCCCCGTGCCGGTGCCGGACGAGGTCTCGCTCGATGAAATGAACGCGCTGGAACTGGCGCGCAGTCGTGGCATCAACGTCGACGGCGACTTGCCGCCTCCACGTCCGATCACCCCGCCCGATGCGGCACCGCCGTCGGCGGAGGCGCCGGCCGTCCCCGCCGACCCCAATCTGCAGGACGCCCGCGCGCAGCTGCAGTCCGGCAAGCCGCTGGCGGCGCTGCCCACGCTGGAGCAGCAGGCCGCTGCCGGGAATGCCGAAGCCCAATGGCTGCTGTCGCAGGTGCTGTTGAGCTTGAAACGCACCCCCTACGACCAGACCAACGCCTGGTTGTGGCTGCAGCGGGCCGCCACCGGCGGTTGGCGCGACGCCCAATTTGCACTCGGACAGCGCTATGACCGCGGGGAGGGCGTGACCGCCGACGAGGCGGAGGCAATTACCTGGTATCGGGCGGCGGCGCGTCAGGGGCATGCGGCCGCGCTGGAACGCCTGCGCGCCCTTTATCGCAATGCCGGCCTGCCGGTCCCTGCACTGGACGCGGCGCCACCGCTGCCCGCCCCCCAGGCACCCGAACCCTCTGCGTCCCGCCACGGGAGTGACCTGCCATGCATACCCAGCGATTGCTCACCGCGAACGGCTTGAACGGCCCGCGGCCGCATCCCGGCACCACGGGCTTTTATCGCACCCGCGTGTTGCCTCGCCTGCTGGACTGGAGTGAACGTCTGCCCGGCTTCGAGGCTGCGCGTCAGCGCGCGGTGGAATATGTGGGGGGTCACGTGCTGGAAATCGGCAGCGGCATCGGCTCGACGCTGATGTTCTACTCCGGAGAAATCACCTCGCTGACCACCGTCGACCCCAATCCGGTGCTCAATGCCCGCGCCCGCCGTCGACTGCGGCAGGTGCCGTTCCCGGTCGACGTCCGCGAAGGTCGGGCCGAAAGCCTGCCGGTCAAAGACGCCAGCTACGACTGCGTGGTCAGCACGTTTGCCCTGTGCTGCGTCGACAATCTGGACGCGGTGGCGGCCGAGATTTTCCGGGTGCTGAAGCCCGGCGGTCGCTTTCATTTCGTTGAAATCGGTCTGAGCCCCGACCCCGCAGAGGCCCGCTGGCAGCGTCGCCTGAACGGACTGCAGCGACTGCTGGTGGACGGTTGCCGGCTCGATTTGTCGATTGAAACCGCGCTGACCGGCGCTGGGTTGGGCATCAAAAGGCTGGAAATGACGCGGCTGGAAGGGCTGCCCAAGCCGTTGGGCTGCGCCTACGAAGGCATGGCAAGCCGCGCCGCCTGAGCGGCTTGCGTCAGGCCCTCAGACCGACCGGTCGCGGACCGCTGAACAGCGCAAAATCAGGCGCAATCATCTTGCCCATGCGCACCAGTCGCTGCCAGTCATCGTCGCTGACGTCCTGTCGGTGGCCCATCATCAATTCCTCGGCCAGATCGGCAAACGCATCCGGCTGGTCGGTGATGTAGAACACTTCGGCGAGGCGCAGCTTTGCCTGCACGCTGCGCGGTTTCTCTTCGATGACCGCGCGAAGCATGTCTTCGGCTTCGGCGTACTGACCCTGCGCGATGCTGGCATCGATCGCCTCCGTGTCGCCGCCGCCATCCGCGCTAAGCGGGAGCGGCGGCAGCGCGGCAAGCGACTCGGGCCGCGTGCCCATGGCGCCAGTGGGTTCCACCAGCGCCCGGATTTCACTTTCCAGACGCACCCGGTTGACGGTCTTGCGTGAGACCTCGGCTTTCAGGCTGGCCTCGGCTTCCGGATCGTGCTGCTCCGCTTTGCGGGCGGCACGCTTGGCCAGCAGGCGGCGCCCGGCATAGACGCCGGCGGCCGCCAGCGTGCAGGCGCCGAGCAGCAGGTAGGGCGCCAGTCCGCCGCCCAGCGGTGAATCCGTCGAGGCATCGTTCTGGGCGTTCTCCGCCGGCGTCGGCTCCAGCAAGCGGCGGGCCGCGGTGTTCGGCGATGCGGCCGCCGCGGGTGCTGCCGGCGTGACCACGGCGGGCGCCGCTGACGCGACCGGCGCGGGCGCTGTCACGAGCTTCGCCGCCGGTGGCGTTGGCACGGGGGGCGCCGCGGGGATATTGGCCGCCGGCGCGGGGGTAAGCGCAACCGGCACCGCCGGTTTGCTCACCGGCGTCGGGGCATCGATGACCTGACCCGTCGGGCGTGCGTCTGGCGAAAGCGCCACGCTGGCGGGGACCGGCGCGGCCGGATTGCCGTAGCGCGCCCGAATCGCCGCAAACTTGGCGTCCAGCGCCTTTAGCCTGGCGCTGAGCGCCGGGTCGCGCTCGGCTAGCGTGCGCGCGTCGCTGGCCGGCGTGGCCGCTGGCGTCGACGGTGTCGCCGTGGCGGCGGCGGGCGCACTGCCCGCCGGCAGTTTCAGCACCGCGCCGGCGCGCAGGCGACCGATATCCCGTCGCACGAAGGCGTCCGGGTTGAGGGTATGGAGCTGCTGCATCAGCACGTTGATGTTGCCGGCGCCGGCGAGCTTGCGCGCGATATGCCACAAGGATTCACCGTCCGGCACCGGGCCGTAGGTGTCGGTCCCGGCGACCAGCGTGGGGGCGCGGCGGACGGAGCCCGCCTTGCGCGGACGCGGCGGCGGGGCCTTTTTGACCAGCGGCGCGGGTGAGGCCATGTCCGGCAGGCGGACCGCGAAGCGCCCGGTAAGCGCCTCGTTGGCGCTGGCGAGCCGCAGGCGGAAGGCCAGATTGGCGTAATCGATCGGGGTCGCGCTTTCAATCGCGATATAGGGCCGACCCTCGGGCGAAAGCGCGACCCGTGCGCGCAGTCCGGCCAACACGGCCGGCGGCGCGGCACCCTGCTCGGCAAAGTAGTCCGGCAGCACCTCCACCCGCCAGTCGAGCGGGTTGTCGCCGGGCGCGGCGTAGAGTTCCACCCAAGCCCGCAAGGGGTTGCCCAGCAGACTTGCCGTGTGTAGCTCGCCCAGCGCTACCGCATGCGCGCCCGGCGCCGCGAGTGCGGCGACCAGTGGCGGTAAACAGCGGCTAATCGTTTTCATGGCCGTCCTTTGAAATCTGGATATCCTTGGGTGGTCCGTCACAGCGCGGACGATTGCGTTCCA
>JALRCR010000208.1 GCA_023257255.1 Gammaproteobacteria bacterium
GAGGACGTCATCGTCACCGACGGGGCCAAGGTGCTGGCGACGGGCAGCGGTGCGGGCAAGGGCGGCGTGGTGCGGCTGATTGGCGAGCAGAATCTGGTGGTGGAAGAAGGCGCGCAGGTAAGCACTGCCGGCGGCGCCGGAGGCGAGCGGGGCGGCTTTATTGAAATCAGCGCGCATCAGGGCGGCATGGCGGTGGGTGAGACAGCGGTCGACCCCGGACGCGGCGGCGCGCTGTTGATCGACCCGACCTTCCTCTCGTTGCAGAACAACGCAAGTGCCCCCGGTGGAACCACCAGCGTGACGGTCGGCAAAGGCTTTGTGGAAGGCCAATTGAACGCCGGCATCGACGTGTTGCTGATTGCCACCGACGAAATCAACGCATCAGGCGTGAGCTCGGTCGTGGGTACCGATGCGGACGGTGACCTCACGATTGCTATTGGCACGGTCACCGGCGCGACTTCCTCGGCCGGCGTATTCAGCCTCAATGGCACCGGGCTGCCCACCGTTACCACCAATAACCATGGCGACATCAATCTTGCCGGCGTGGGCTTTGACCTCGCCGGGAAGTTCCGGGCGATCGCTGGCGTTGGCACCAGCGGACCGGGGGCCGGGAAAATCCAGCTTGGTGACGTGCGTGCAGGAAAAATTGAACTCGCTGCCGGTTTAGGTCCGAGCGGCAGGGTCACCGCCGGCAAGCTCGTGGCGACCGACGCTACGGTCACGCTGACGACGCCGGACATTGTCGTGCAGGGCGCGTCGGTCAATCTGGGCGGCGAACTCAGGGCCGCCAACCAGATCCAGGTGCTGGCCGAGGACGACGCCATGATTGTTGGCGATGTCATTATCAACGGGCTTGGCAACGGCCTCTTCAATGTGTCGCGCAGCGATGGCACCAAGCTGGGCGGGCAGGTGACCATCACGGGCGATGTGCAGGTCACCGCAAGCCAGGACGCCTTCATCACGGTCAAGGGCAATCGCGCGAGCCTGCAGGGTCTCTCTGCCAGCGGCAATCACGCCGAGGTTAAGGTGTTTAGCGAGAGCGACATCAGCATCAACGGCGCGGTAGCGGCGGAAGGGGTGACGGCAGGTGCGCTGGTCAATCTCTCGCAGACCAGTACGGGCACCGGGACGCTCAGCTTGCTGGGTAAAGTCGAGGCGCACGCCGATGCCGGCCTTGCCAGCATCCTGCTGACTGGCGCGACGGGTATCACCCTGAGCGGGGATTTGCTCGCGGGCAACTCCGTGGGCGATGCGTCGGTCAATGTGAGCAATCGGGTGGGGACCGTGGGCGTGGCTGGCACAGTCTCGTTGTCTGCCTTGCGTGATGACGGCAAGGCGCAATTTCAGATCAGTAATCCGGCCGGGCTGGTCATGCTCGGTGAGGATCTCCGGGTGCGGGCGGGGCTGGTGCACGGGGCTGGCAGCGGCGTCGGATCTTTCGCTAATGCGCTGGTCGAGGCCAATCAAATCCACGTTGGCGGTGACGTGCTGGCGGAGGTGCTGTCGGCCGAGCATGGCGGGCAAACCCAGATTGTTTTCCTGGCCCATGGCCAGCAGCTGTCCCCCGGCTCGCAGGCCATCGAGGTGCTTGGCAGCGGCGGGGTGTCGGCGCTGAACGGCGTGCTTGCGGGCATTTTGCTCGACACCGACGGCACCTCGACTTTTGGTACCGGCATCCGCGTTAACGGCGATGTCACGGCCAGCGGGCATGACATCAGCGATCTTGGCATTCGGACGCAGCGTGGAAGTATTGCCGTCGACGGCCGGCTCAACTCGACCGGCAGGAACCTCGCATTGTTGGAAATTACCGCGGCTAACGCGGGTGATATTGCGGTCGCAGATGGCCTTGGCGTGGTCGCGAGTCACGGGAACGCCAGCGCCACCGTCACCAGTGGGCCTGCCGCCATTGCCGCGCGCGGTGCGGTGCAGATCGGCGGCCCGGTGTCGGTGCTTGGCGAGACTGCGGGTGCCAGCCTGTCGATCATCGGACGAACGCTTGCGCTCAACGACGACCTCAGCGTGACCGGTCGAGGCAATCAGGACACCAGCCTCTTGCTCTCGGGCGAGGAAGGCGTGGCGGTGAACGGCGACATCAGCGCGCGGCAACTTGGTGCCTTGGATGCGTCGATCAATATCCAGAACATGAACGGCGGCACGATCAATGTGGCCGGCAAGCTCGAGGCCCTCGGTGGCAGCGATGCGCAGGTGAACGTGGCGGGGCAAGGCGGCACGATCGCGGGTGGGCTGGTGGCCGTCGCCGGCGGCCGGGGCGTGGTAAGCCCATCAACGGCTATCAATTTCGCCGACCAGTTTGCCAGTGTCCACGTGCTGGGGGCGAACGGCTGGCAGCTGGGCGCGGTGCGCGCGGTGGCCCCGCGTGGCGCGGCGACCGTTGATATTGCGGGCGGCACTGGCGCTGGCAATGCGCCAGCTACTCTCAGCTTGACCGACGGCATCTCGGCTTATTCCAACGTGTTCAGCACGGTGCAGGTGGTCAATAGTCGGGGGCGACTAGAGGTCTCGGGCCCGGTCGTGGCGAAAACAGATGTGCCGGCCGGCATGAACCCGCTGGCCGCAAAAGCGACCGTGACGCTGCAGGGGCGCGCCGTCAACGTGGCCGACGCAGTCTCGGCCATCACCGACTACGGCCCGGCCATGGTCTCGATGCTGGCGGGTCAGGGCCAGCTGGGGAGTGTCTCGCAGGGTGGCGCATTGAACATCGAGGCCAAGCTGCGGGCCTACTCCGAGCGGGGTGAGGCAACGGTGCAGCTCTTTGGCGGCGGGATAGATATTGCGGCCTCAGTGCTGGCCGACAGCAAGCTTCGCGACAGCCGCCTGTTTGTCAGCTTTGACAGTGGTGTGCTCAATACCGGCGAGGCCGGCTTGCTGAGTGCCGACCGGCTGCTCATCGCGCCGCTCGGCAGCAGTTCCGGGCTGGCGGCCCACACGGCCGCGGGTGAGATTTTTCTCGCAAATACCGATTTTTCCAGCCTCGCGCAGCTGCCCTCCACCAGTCTGCAAAGCGCGCTGACCATGCTGCCGGCGCCGTCGACACGCAAAACCCTCAGCGGTCACGTCGAACTCGACAACAGCGCGTATCGCGGCGACGCCACTGTTTACACCTACGCCAAGCTCAGCGCAGACGGTGCGGGAAATCCGGTCGTCGATGGACTGGTGTTCAACCACGCCAGCTTTCTGGCGAATGGCGACCTGCGGTTCCGGAGTCTCACGGTAAACGGCGAACTAATCGCGCGGCGTCTGGCGGTCACGGTGGCCAACGGTGCGGCGCGCTTCGAAACGCCGGTGTTCGTGGGCAACGGGACCTTGTCCGGGAGTTTGGGCGACAAGCTGTCGCTGCTTCGTTTGGCTGAAGCCGCCGCCACCGCGGGCATCACGCTGCCCTTGCCGGCCTTCAACGGCTCACCGACCTCAAGCCCCAACGCCTTCTTCGCCGCGCGCCTGGGCCTCGAGTTTGCGGGCGGCCTGACGTTCAAGGATCCGGATGTGCCGTATGTGGTTTTTCTGACCGACACGCACGTGGATCTGGGCCCCGGCGTCGCGAGCATCGATCCAGATCGGCAGGATTTTCTCGCCCAGTTCGCAGCCTATTCGCCGGGCCAGACCGTACACATCGAAAACACCATGCCCGACGCGCCTGAGGGCAACGGGCCGTATTTCCTGAACGATCTCAATTTCAGCAAGCTCCCCGGTACCACGCTGCTCTTCGGCGGGGCATTGGGGCCGCGTGGTAATCGCGCGACGGCCGGCGATGCCAGCCTTGTCGTTGGCGCGAACGGGGCGCTCGACCTCGGGCATCAAAACGCGTTTTTCCTTTCGGAGGGACCAATCACCGGGCTGGGGAATGTGGTCTCGACCGGTCTGGTCGCGGCGGCGAGTCCCTTGCTTGATGCGAGCACGCTGGCATCGACCAGCATCGAGACGGTAGTCGGGAGCGTGCAGGCGATAGCCGAGTCGACGACCGTCGACCAGTTGGCGGAACCCGCAGTCGACGACAGCGCAGCAGCTGGCGACGAGCAGAAAGACGACAAGAAAGACGGAGAAAGCGTCGAGATTGCCGACGCTGGCGGCGGCCAGCGCGGCGGGGTGGTGGCCCATAAATCCAACACCGGCCAGATGTGCCAATAGGCTAGCGGCTAGGTCGCGGACAGGATCTCCCGCGCCGCTGCGAACACCGTCGACCACTCGCCGGGCTGTTGCTGGCGGAGGGCGCGCATGGCGGGATACCAGGCGTTCATCCGCGAATCGGTGCCGTAGAGCCAGTAGGGCTTGTACTGCAGCAGATTGAGCACCGGCTTGCCGAGGCTGCTCGCCAGATGCGCCAGCGAGCTGTCGGTCATCACGATCAAATCCATGTGCATCACAGCCGCCGCGGTGTCGGCAAAGTCAGCGATCTGCGGGGCCAGATCGCAGATGAGCGGCGTGGCGGCGTGCGTTTTCAAGTCTTCCTCGCGGGGTCCTTTCTGGAAGCTGTAGCACTGCAGATGCGGCAATTCTGCCAGCGCCAGAAACTGCTCAAGCCCGGCCGCGCGCTTTGCGTTGTCCTTGAAGGTCAGGCTGCCGCTCCACACGATGCCGACCTTGCGACGGCCCCGCGCATGTCCGGCCAGCCAGGCAAATTTTTCGCGCGCTGCGGCGGGGATACTCAGCGGCGTCGGCGGCGGCACGTTGTGATCATCAATGCCCAGCACGCCCATCAGCGACATCAGCGGACAGTAGTAGTCGGCGCTGCCGGCTGCGGGCAAGGCATCAAGCAGCTGCGCCGGCAGGCCGGCGAGCACCCGCTGGAGTTCGGGTTTGCACACCAGCTTCAGCGCGCCCGTCGGATAACGCGCCGCGAGCAGCGGGATAAAGCGCGCGGCGAGGATCGTGTCGCCAAAGCCCTGCTCGGTGGTCAGCAAGAGGCGTTTGCCGGACAGGTCTTCACCGCGCCAGCGCGGGCAGCCCCAGTCGAGCTGCGGCAATTCGCCGGTGCGCCAACGGGCTTCGTAATCGATCCAGCCCTGCGAAAAATGCCCGGCCTGCAGGTTGACCAGCGCGCGCTCCCATTGCCAGACGGCGCGCGTGGCGTCTTCCTGCAGCAAGTCATCCAGCACGATGCGCGCAGCGTCAAAATCGCAGGCCTCGCGGAGCGCAATAGCGTAGTTGAAGCGCACGGTGGTGCTGGTCGGTTCCAGCGCAAGGGCGCGCCGATGGCAGTCCACGGCCTCATCCAGTCGGTCGCAGTCTTTCAGCGCATTGCCCAGATTGCTGAGGATGCCGGCATCCGGCGGGCGCAGGGCCAGCGCGCGCTGATAGCAGGCTATCGCCATCGGGTAGTGGCGCAGCGTTCTTAACAGCACGCCCAGATTGGTCCACATGCCGGCATCATCAGGATGCGCAGCCAGGAAGGCCTGATAGGCGGGCAAGGCCTCGCTGAGCTGCTGCTGCTGGTGCAGCCGGATGATCGCCTCGCGCTGCATGTTCAAGTCTGGCTAAGGCGGAACACCGGCAGCAGTTGGCCGTTGGGGTGCGGGCTGAAGTCAACGTCAACCGCCGCGCCAATCTGCAACTGCGCCGCCGGCGTGCCGAGAAGATTGCTCAGCATGCGCAGATTGGGCTGCTCGGCGAGTTCCACTTCCACCACGATGTACGGCACTTTGGCGAAGGCTGCCGGGTGCACCGGGTGGGTAATTTCAGTGAAGGAATACACCGTGCCGTGTCCGGACAAGCGCGTCCATTCGTGCTTTTGCGACTGGCAGTCCAGACACAGCGGCGCCGGCTCCCAGCGCAGGCGCCCGCAGTCCAGACAGCGCTGCACGCGCAGCTCGCGACGATTGGCGGCGTCCCAGTAGGGCTCGGTGCCAAACTCGGGAATGGGGTAGGGGAAGGCTTCGGTGGCGCTCATAGCGAACCTCGCAGAATCATGGCCGACGTGGGCACGGCGTTACCGGCGGAAACAAAGGCATGGCGAGCGTTTTTAACCTGACAGCGCGCCACGCCGCGCAGCTGGCGGACGGCCTCAATCGTGTTCTGCATGCCGTGCATATAGCCCTCGGAGAGATTGCCGCCGCTGGTGTTCATCGGCAGTTCGCCGTCCGGCCAGCGCAGGCGGCCGTTCATGACAAAGTC
>JALRCR010000209.1 GCA_023257255.1 Gammaproteobacteria bacterium
CGCCTGCCTCGTGGTGAGCAGCCAGTTCCCGCAACTGACCAAGGCCCGCTCCTCGGCAAACGGGTCCCATCCGGAATCTGGCCGCTGGTATCTGTGGTTGGAAAACCCGCTGGATGACCTCTGGAGCATCACCTACTACTGCACCGGCTTTGTTGCTGAACTGGACAAAGACGAGCTGCAGCGACTGCAGCGCCACCTGTTGTTTGACCTGCAGATCACGCCCGACACGATTGGCGCGATCCTGATCGAATGGCGCAAACACGCCGACCGTCTGCTGCCGTGAGGCGGCGGGCGGCGCCGCCGGCGCTGCCCGTTCGCGTCACGCCGAGCGAGCCTGGCCGCGTGGTTTTGAGCCACGAGATGGTCGTGCCCTATCACCAGCCCACCAGCGCCCCCGAGGCGCTGGCTGCCATCACCGGACTGGCCAAGCTCCGCATCAAAGACGCCATGAGCAAAGGCGCCGTGTGGCTGCAGCGCGGCAGCCGCAAGCCGGTGCGGCTGCGTCAGGTCAGTACGCCGCTGGCCGGCGGCGATCGTCTCTCCATCCACTACGACTCGGCCGTGCTGGAACGTGAGCCCCCGGCGGCCACGCTGGTCGCCGAGAACCGCCATTACAGCGTGTGGCTGAAGCCGGCGGGACTGTTGATTGAAGGCTCGCGCTACGGCGACCACGCCACGCTGGCGCGGCAAATCGAAGACCATTTCGGCGGCAAGCGCGACGTACACCTGGTGCACCGGCTGGATATGGAAGCCAGCGGTCTGGTGATCGCCGCGCATGCCAGCGCGGCCACCGCCAAGCTCTCTGCCCTCTTCAGCGGACGCGAAATCGACAAGCGCTACCGGGTGACGCTGCGCGGCGACCTGCGCCCGCGCGGCACCCAGGGCCGGATCGAACAGGCGCTGGACGGCAAGCCCGCGGTCACCGAGTGGCAGCTCGAACACTACGACCCGGTCAGCCACACCAGCACCGTGCACATCCGCATGCTGAGCGGGCGTTATCACCAGATCCGCCGCCACTTTGAGGGCATCGGGCTGCCCGTGATGGGCGACCCGCGCTACGGCGAAGGCAACAAGAACACCGAGGGCCTGCAGCTGGCTGCCGTGGGCATCAGGTTTCGCGATCCCTGGACGGGTGAGACGGTGACGTTTGGCGAATGCCCGCCGTTTGCCGCCAGCCCGGCAACGACCCCAAAACCCAAGGCGGCGTCGCGCCCATGACCCCGCCGCTGCCTAACCCCGCGCGCGACACCTACGTCTCGCTGGCCAGCTTCCGTCGCGACGGCCGCGAGGTGCGCACCCCGGTGTGGATTGCCGGCGGCACACCCGAGTTCTACGTCTTCAGCGCCGGAGAAGCCGGCAAGGTGAAGCGGATTCGGCGCAATCCGCGGGTGCGCATTGCGACCTGCAACGCGCGGGGCGGCGCGCTGGGCGACTGGCAGGACGGCACCGCCCGCATCATCGAAAGCCCGGCCGAAATTGGCCTTGCCTACGAGGCGCTGCGCAAGAAGTACGGCACGCTGATGTGGCTGGGCGATGTGTTATCGAAACTGGTCGGGCGCTTTCACCAACGCACCCTGATCGCCATTCGTCTGGAGGACCCGCGTCCATGAATCCGTCTGCGGCCAGCTTGCTGCCTACCCCCACCATCGACAGCACGCACGCGCTAGTCGTTGACTTCACGGCCCGCCATGCGGGCAGCGGCGACGACCGCGAGCGCGCGGTCAATCTCTATTACGCGGTGCGCGACGACATTCGTTACGACCCCTATTCCATCGTGTTGAGCCCGCAGGGTTTGTCGGGCGCCCGGGTGCTGGAGACCGGGCGCGGCTGGTGTGTGTCGAAGGCGGTGCTGCTGGCCGCGTGTTGTCGGGCCAACGGCATCCCGGCACGACTCGGCTTTGCCGACGTGCGCAACCACCTGTCGACCGAGCGCATGCGCCAAATCATGCAGACCAACGAGTTCCGCTGGCACGGCTACACCTCGATCTGGCTGGACGGACGTTGGGTCAAGGCGACGCCGGCGTTCAACCTCTCGCTGTGCGAGAAGTTTCGCATCAAGCCGCTGGAGTTCGACGGGCGCGAAGACTCCATCTACCACCCCTATGACCTCGACGGCCGCGAGCACATGGAATATCTGCGCTATCGCGGCGAGTTCACCGATGTACCGCTGGCCGAGATCACGGCCGAGTTCGACCGCATCTACGCCACCATGATGACCTACATGCACGATGGCGACTTCGACCGCGAAGTTGCCAAAGAGACCGCCAGCAGCTAGTCGGTCAGCGCGGTCACCACCAGATCCGACAGCCGCTGCAGCCGCTCGCAGTGCCAGGTTTCTTCCATCAGCCCGGTGGACAGAAACGCGAAGCTAAGCTGCTGCACCGGGTCGACCCAGAAGCAGGTAGAACCCGCGCCCCAGCCGCAAAACGTACGCGCGCTGGAGAAGTTACTCATGGGGCCTGGCTGTAGCCCTTCGCCGCGCATGAAAAAGCCGATGCCGATGTTGGCCGGCCAGGCCTGCCAGCCGCGGGTGTCGCGCGCGTAGTCAAACAGCACATTGCGCAAGCCACCGGTGTGGTTCTGCGTGCAGTAGTCCAGCGTGCGCGGCGACAGGATGCGCACGCCGTCCAGCTCGCCACCGCGGGCGAGCATCTGGGCGAAGCGATGCAAATCGTCGATGCAGGTCAGGTAGCCGCCGGCCGGAATTTCAGCCCCGTCCATCAGCACCACCGCACCGACACCGGCGACCTCTTCCGGATAGAACATGCCGGGCGCTTCATAGCAGGCCACCGCAGGGCAGAGTTTGGCCACCAGATCCGCGCGCGGCCCAAGGCTCGTCCGGTGCATGCCCAGCGGCTCGAACAGGTCCTCGCGGATCATCTGGCCAAAACTGCGCTGGCCGCCGTCGACCCGCCGCAGCATTTCGGCCATCACCGAATGCGCCACGATGATCGAATAGTTCACGCGCTCGCCTGGCAAGGACTCTGGCCGTTGGGTGGCGACCCAGTCGGTCAGCGCGGTGATGTTGGTCAGCACCTCCAGCGGCACCGTCGGAATGGCCGACAGGAGACCGCTGGTATGCGTCAGCAGCTGGAACAGGTTGACCTCGCGCAGGCCGCGCGTCTCGAAGCCCGGAATCAGCTCGCGCACCTGCATCGCCAGATGCAGATCGCCCCGCTCCACGCGGTTCAGCACCAGCGCGTTGGTGAACTGCTTGCCGATGGAAAAGCTGACGAACGCGTCGTCGGCCTGCAACGCCCGGCCGGCGGCGCGGTCGGCGTGGCCGAGGGTAAGGTCCAGCACCGTCTCACCCCGCCGCGCCACGCGGAGCGCCGCGCCGTGGTACTTGCCGGCGGCGAGGTCGGCTTCGATACGGGTGGCGACGCGGGCAAGGCGGGTCGGGTCAAAACCCAGTGCGGCGGCCTGTGTGCTGATCATGGTGCGGCTCCTCTCGCTAGATTTTGCGTTCGCCGTAGCTGGCCTGAATGCTGTCCAGCGGCGACTTCTGAATGCCGTGATTGGGAATGGGATAGCGCAGGCCGTTGTTCGACAGCGCTTCGAGCCCGGCCAGCGCGGCCGGCAGGAACGAAGGCGGCATCGCCATCAGCATTTCCTCGTCCAGCACGCCGCCGAACTTGCGCTCGGCGTAGCAGGGAATGGACAGCGAGGGCTCGCCGGTTTTAAGCGCGTTGCCCCAGGAGTCAGCGCAGGCGCTTTCGCCGACGCAGCTGAAGCTGAACTTGCGGTAGTTGCGGTACTGCAGGCCGTTGACCAGCGTAATCATCTGCCCTGGCGTGCCGTAGATGAGGCAGATGTCGGGGTTGTCGAGCCGGCCGGAAGCGAGCGGCGAAACCGCCACCGCGGCGTAGTCGCCATAGCTCGCGCAGCTCATCGCGCGCTGATGGGCACCGGTGTCTTCCAGCGTCGCGTACCACACGCCCTTCATGGGCGCGCCCTGCAGCCACTCCGGGTCGGCCGGATGCAGACCAACGACCGCGCCGCACTGCGCGCCCATCAGGTTGTCCATCGTCACGCCCAGCGTCCAGCCGAGCCAGCGGCTCTGGCCGACGATCTGGTCGAACGCAAATTTTTCGCCCGCCGGCGGGCGGCGGATTTTGGGCACTGCCTGCATGTCTTCTACCGTGCGGAAACGCTTCAGTCCCAGCGGCGTGGCTTTCAGGCGGAGATATTTGTTGAGCCCATCAACCAGGGCCGGGAAGTCGTAGGCGGCCGCGTCATTCCAGCAATTCGCACTCATGGCCGGACCCTCACCATACCCATGCCGCGAACGGTCATGACGGGCTCTCCGGCCTCGTTCAAGGCCTCGATGAAATGTTTAATGAACCCGCGGTCGGGTTTCGACTGCGACACCCGCGCTTCCTGAATGGTGATGCGCACGGTGAGGGGCATCTCTGGCCGGACGGGTTTCAGCCAGCGGATCTCGTCCAGCCCGGGCGAGCCAAGGCCCGCGCAGGACGAAATGAACTCATTCACCATCAGCCGCATCACGGAGGAACCCGTGTGCCAGCCGCTGGCGATGATGCCGCCGTAGGGCGAGGCCGCTGCCGCCGCGTGGTCGATGTGAAAGGGCTGGGGGTCGAAGCGGGTCGCGAACTCGATGATCTCTGCTTCGGTCAGGCTGAAGGTGCCGAGGGTGTAGGTTCCCCCGACTTCGTAATCTTCAAACCAGCGGTCGCTGGCGGGGCTGGCAAAACGGACGTGGCGCATGGACGGTCACTCTCAATTCAGGCCGGGCCGGCACTATACCGTGAAGGCTTCGGGTGGACTCTATAGCGGGCCGCCGTGCATCATTCGCCCATTCATCGCTCAACGCGCCGCTGGCGCGGTCATTCATTCCCGTGGAGGCTGTGGCGCGTGGTCGGTCTGTGGCTCGCAATCTGGTTTGGCGTGTTCGTGTGGTCGGCGGTAAGTCCGCACGACTACTTCACCTGGGCGCTCGAAGTAGCGCCCGCCGTGCTGGGCCTGCTCGTGCTGTGGGCGACTCGCCGCAGTTTTCCCCTGACGCGTCTCGCCTACGCGCTGGTGCTGGTCCACTGCATCATCCTGATGGTGGGCGGGCATTACACCTACGCCGAAGTCCCGCTGTTCGAGAGCTTCAAGGATCTCTTCGGCTTTACCCGCAATCACTATGACCGGCTGGGGCATCTGGCGCAGGGCTTCGTGCCGGCGGTGATCGCCCGCGAAGTGCTGCTGCGGCGGCGCGTGCTGGCAAAGCGCCACTGGGTGGGCTTTCTGGTGGTGTGCATCTGTCTTGCGCTCAGCGCCAGTTACGAACTCATCGAATGGGCGGTGGCGGTGACCAGCGGCGCGGCGGCGGATGCGTTTCTTGGCGCGCAGGGTGACCTCTGGGACACGCAGTCGGATATGGCGCTGGCCGGCCTTGGCGCGATACTGAGCCTGCTTATTTGTCGCCGCTTCCACGACCGACAGCTGCGCAAGTTCAGCTCCCTGTAGGCTGCCGATGGACCCCGCGCCCGCTTCTGCGCACGTAATCGCCCGCTGGCTGGGCTACGGCGGTCTGCTGCCGTTTGTCGTGCCGGCGCTGCTGGTCGCGCTCCTGCCGGCAGGTGAGTGGCAAACGCTGGCCGCGCGCGTGCTGGTGGCCTACGGCGCGGTGATCCTGTCGTTTCTCGGCGGCATCGTGTGGGGGCTGAGCCTGCGCCACCCGTCCCTCACGCCCAGTCTGGCGGCGCGCGAATTCATCTACAGCGTGTGCCCTTCGCTGCTCGGCTGGGTCGCGCTGCTGCTGCCGTTGCGCGCGGGCGCGGCCTTGCTCGCCGCCAGCGTCTGCGCCGCCTTCGTCCACGATGCGCTCGTCGCACGCCTGCATGAGCTACCGCGCTGGTTCCTGACGCTGCGCCTGCAGTTAAGCCTTGGCGCGGTCAGCGCACTCAGCCTCGCGGCGGTTTTCGGACCGCGGTAAGTCGGAGCGCCGGGGCTGGTCCCCGGCGTGATCGTCAAATCCAATCGCGGCCGACCGGCCGCATCTGCTATCGCGAGGACCGATCCGGGAAAGCGTTCTTGAGCGGGGCTTATTGTTCCGACTGAAGCGATCGTCGAGGTGATGCTGGTGTCGCGGCGTTGCCGCTCCCACGGGCGGGTCTGGGA
>JALRCR010000020.1:0-28092 GCA_023257255.1 Gammaproteobacteria bacterium
ATGTCGACGAGGTCGGGGCGCTTCACCGGCGAGGGCACGCCCTTGAACCAGCGCACCGGGCGCAGGCAGACGTAGAGGTCAAGAATTTGCCGCAGTGCGACGTTCAGCGAACGAATGCCGCCGCCAACCGGCGTCGTCAGCGGGCCCTTGATGGCCACCAGATACTTGCGGCAGGCGTCCAGCGTGGCTTCCGGCAGCCAGGAACCGGTGAGGGTATTAGCTTTTTCGCCGGCGTAAACCTCCATCCACGCGATTTTACGGCGGCCGCCGTAGGCCTTCGCGACCGCGGCGTCCATTACCCGCTGGCTGGCGCGCCAGACGTCCGGGCCAATGCCGTCGCCTTCAATGAAAGGAATGATCGGATTGTCGGGGACGGTCAGCCGACCGTTCGCGATAGAAATGATGGCGCCGTCGGCCGGTGCAATGGGTGTAGTCAATTTACCTGTCTCCCGTTCACATGAAATCACGGCAAGTTTTCCACACTTGGAACAGCGTTGTCACGGCAGGAAATCTTCCGGCGTAATCCCCGTGTCGTTGAGTCTTGCCAAGGCTTCGCCTATTCTCGCGAATGTGAACAGCTTTTTTAAGTAACAAGCGCAAACCCTTGATTCCAAAAATGAGAGTCATTGTCTACGACGCCGATCGCTACGACCGGGGGCTGCTGTCCCTCGCGCTGCGCAGCGCCCTGCCGGAATTGACGGTGGCCAAGGCCGGCTCCTTGCTGGAGCTCATGCATGAATTAAGCAGCGGTCCGGTTGCCGCCGTGGTCGGTGACCCGGGCACTACGCTGGCTGAAGTCAGCGACGCGATCCGTTTCGCCCGCCAGCGCGAACCCGCCTGCCTGTTCTGGCTGTTCACCGCCGAGGAAGACGCGCCGACCGCCGAGTCCTGCGTGGGTTTGGGCGTGGACGGCCGCGACCGCAAGGACAGCGCCGGCTATCTAAGCCTCCCCCAGCGCCTGCTGGAACGCGTGCGCCAGACCCGCGAACTGGGCGAGCGCTACCCGGAGGAGGCGGCGACCCTGATGGGCAGTGCGGTGCCCGCCGCCAGCGCGTTGGTTGATGGCGAGGGGCGGTTCCGGGCGGTTAATCAGGAGCTTGAGGTGCTGTTCAATCTGCCGCGCTACGCGATGCTCGACACCGGGCTTGCCCAAATGGGCGCGGCGAATGAACGCGTGGCGTTGCAGCAAATCCTCAACGGCCCCCGCCAGCGCAACAGCCTCACCCTCAGCGTGGCCCACGAGGGCAGCGCGTCGGATGAGTTCAGCCTGCTCCTGCGCCCGCTGGGCGAGCAACCGCGGCAGGGCAGCTGGTGGATTCTGAGCGCGAGTCCTGCCCTGCGCGCCGCCGAGTTGCCGGGCAGCCCGGCGCTTACCGCCCGCAACGCCGAACTTGAACAACTGCTGTTTGCCGTTACGCACGACCTTCAGGCGCCGCTCAACTCACTGGCCAGCAACGCCCGCTGGCTGGTGGCGCGGCGGAGTGAACTGGGGCAGGAGCTCGCCGAGTCCTCGCAGGAAATCGCGGCGCTTACCAAGCGGATGCAGCAGATGCTCGATGGCATCCTCGCGGTATCAACCGTGCGCTCGGGACAGTCGGAGCCGGAAGCGGTCAATCTGGACAATGCCCTGACCGATGCGCTGGCCAATTTACAGAGCGAGATTGATGAAGTGCGCGCTACTATCGAGCGCTATCCGCTGCCCACGCTGCTCGTAAACCGGCAGCAGATGGTGCAGGTGTTCCAGAACCTGCTGTCGAACGCGCTGAAGTTTCGGGGGCCTCGTCCGCCGCGGGTGCGCATCAGTTCGCAAGACAGCGGGGACTGCCTGCGGATCGTCGTGCAGGACAACGGCATTGGCATCGCGCCGCGCGATATTCCGCGGATCTTCGGCATGTTTCAGCGTTTACACAGTGAACAGGAATACCCGGGCCTCGGCATCGGGCTGGCGATTTGCCGGCAGATCGTGCGCGCCCACGGCGGTGAACTCTTTGTAGATTCCTCGCCGGGTAATGGCTCAATCTTCATGATGGAATTCCGGGGACCGGGTCTCCGGTCCGTGATCCGCCCGGTGCCCCGGGAGGTGGCAAGTCGATGAGCGAAACCCCGATTTCCTGCCGCGTACTGCTGGTGGAAGACATTGAATCCGAAGCCAGGCTTGCCATCGCGCACCTGCGCCGAATCAGCGGTTGGCGTTTTGTCATCGAGCATCTGCCGCGGCTGGAGCCCTCGCTTGAGCGCGCGCGCACCCAGCGCTACGACCTCATTCTGCTCGATCTAAATCTGCCCGACGGGGTGGGCGTCGAAGTCTGCCAGCGGATGCATGACGCCGCGCCCGATGTGCCGATCATCGTGCTGACCAATCAGACCAGCCCGCAACTCGGTCTGCGTTCCTTGCGCGAAGGCGCGCAGGATTACCTTATCAAGCGCGAACTGGACGAAATTGTCCTCGGCCGCGCCATTCGCTACGCCATTGAACGACACCGCGCCGAGCGCGCACTCCGCGCCAGCGAGGAGCGTTACGCGCTGGCGGTCGGTGGCGCCAACGACGGCATCTGGGACTGGAACCTGCGCGATGACGAGGTTTATTTCTCGCCGCGCTGGAAAGCCATTCTGGGCTACAGCGAGGACGATGTTTCTGACCGCATCGCCGAGTGGCTGGACCGGGTCGATCAGCAGGACCGCGCACGTTTCGACGCGGCGCTCAACCAGCATCTGGAAGGCCGCTCGGCGTTCTTCGAATGCGAATACCGGATGATCACGCGCGGCGGGGAGTCGCGCTGGGTCTCAAGTCGCGGCGTTGCCTTGCGCGACCGCGCGGGCGCGGCTTGGCGGATGGCGGGCTCAATGACCGATATCACCCGCCGCAAGCAGGCGGAGACGCGGCTGCTGCATGAAGCCGTGCACGACCCGCTGACCGGCTTGCCGAACCGCCTGCTGTTCATGGACCGGCTTGATCTCGCTTTGCGGCGCTACAGGCGCGATTCTGCCAAGCAGTTTGCCGTGCTCTTTTTTGACCTTGACCGCTTCTCGCAGGTCAACGAAGCGCTGGGACAGGCTGCGGGCGATGAACTGCTGGTGCAGGTCGCTACGCGCGTGACCAGCTGCCTGCGTCCCGGCGACACGCTGGCGCGCCTCGGCACCGATGAGTTTGGCATCGTGCTAAACGATGTCTCGGGCTCTACCGATGTGATCTACGTCGTCGAGCGGCTGCAGGAAAATCTGAGCCGGCCCTTCGATTTCGATCTGCACAATGTCTACACCTCTGCCAGCGTGGGTATCGCCCTGGCGGCCGAATCCTACCGGCTGCCCGAAGAGATGCTGCGCGATGCGGACATCGCCATGTATCGCGCGAAAAACGCAGGGCAGGCCACCTATGCGGTGTTCGACCCCGAGATGCACGACCAGGCCATGTTCCATCACCGTATGGAAACCGACCTGCGCCGCGCGCTGGACCGGGGCGAACTGGAACTCTTCTACCAGCCCATCCTCAATCTTGAAGACGGCCAGCGGGTGCTCGGCTTTGAGGCCCTGTTGCGCTGGCGCCATCCGACACGCGGACTGGTATTGCCCGAGACCTTCATCCACATCGTGGAGGAAACCAGCCTCGTCGGCCCGATAGGCTGGTGGGTAATCGAGCGGGCGATTCAGCAACTCGCCAAGTGGCAGCGCTTGTTCAAGATCGACCCGCCGCTGGCCATGAGCATCAACGTGTCCGGGCGCATGTTCATGTCGGACGACATGGCCAAACGCATGGCGGCACTGCTGGAAGACTATGAAATCGCGCCCAGCTCGGTGCATCTGGAAATCACCGAACGCGTGGTGATGAATCACGGCGATCTGGTGCTGAACGCGCTGGCCGACTTGCGCGAGCTTGGCATCCAGCTGCACGTGGACGATTTCGGTACCGGCTACTCCTCGCTGACCTATTTGCAGCGCTTCCGCTACGACACGCTCAAGATCGACCGGTCCTTTGTAGCCTCGATGACCGAGGAAGACGACAGCTCGGCAATCGTGCAGGCGCTGGTATCGCTGGGGCAGACCTTGGGCATGAAGGTGGTGGCCGAAGGCGTGGAGACGCCGGAGCAGCTCAAGCGACTGCGGCAGATGCAGTGTCCGGCGGCACAGGGCTTCTGGTTCAGCGAGCCGCTGCATCAGGACGACGTCAGCCAATATCTTCGCGAGGGACTGCGCGATGCCGCCGCTGCCGCTCGCGCCCTGAACTAAGCTACGCGCCGTATGCTGCCCGAACCCGCCCGGACCCAGGTGGTCCGCGATCATGTTGAGCTTGCCGTGTGGCACTGGGGCAATCCGGCGGCGCCGCCGGTGGTGCTGGTCCATGGCTGGGGCGACAGCGGCGCGACTTTCGCCGCGGTGGCGGCTTCCTTGCACGACGATTTTTTTCTCATCGCCCCAGATTTACGCGGTTATGGCGAATCGCCGCCAACCGCCGGCGGCTACTGGTTTCCCGACTATCTGCGCGATCTGGACGCCTGCCTCGATGCCCTGAGCGGTGCCCGACCGGTCACGCTGGTGGGCCACAGCATGGGCGGTAATGTTTGCGGGCTCTATGCGGGGATACGGCCGGCGCGCATTGCGAGTCTCGTGCTGCTGGAAGGCTTTGGCCTGCCGCCGACCTCGCCGGATGAGGCGCCGGACCGCTATCGCCGCTGGCTGGATCAAACCCGTCAGCCCCCCGCATTGCGCGATTTTGTCGACGAAGCCGCGCTCATGCGGCATTTGCAGCGTCTCGCACCAACCGCCGACGAGGCGGTGCTGCATCAGGTCTTGCCGCGCTGGGCAAAGCGTCTGCCTGACGGCGCCTGGCGCTTGCGGATGGACCCTGCGCATAAAGGCGTGCACGCCGTGATGTACCGTCGCGAAGAGGCCGCCGCCTGCTGGCGCGCGACCACGGCGCCGGTCACGCTGGTCGCCGGCTCGGTCTCCGATTATCTGGATCGCTTTCGCGGCTTCGACCCGCTGGCGGATTGCGCGCAGTACTACCCCGCTTGCACCCAACACGTGCTGGCAGGCGCGGGGCATATGCTGCACTGGGAGCAACCGCAGGCCGTCGCGGCGCTGATTCGCGCGGCCG
This sequence comes from Gammaproteobacteria bacterium, assembly GCA_023257255.1. Classification (GTDB taxonomy): domain Bacteria; phylum Pseudomonadota; class Gammaproteobacteria. The sequence continues at coordinate 5,093 of JALRCR010000020.1, forward strand.
CGCAGCGCGCAGGCGCATGAGCCTGCTTATCGTCGGTTGCGGATTTCTGGGCGAGCAGGTGGCAGCCATAGCCGCGAACGCTGGCCTCAGTCTCGCTTTAACAACCCGCAGCGCCGAACGGGCCGCGACTCTGGCCGCCCGCTTCGGGCCAACTGTCAGCACCATCAACTTTGAAACCGATGACGCCGCCGCGCGTTTGGCCGAGGCTGCGCCCGATGCCAGCCATGCGCTGGTGTTGTTAACCCCGTCGGCCTGCCTCGACGCCACCGGCCAGCCGGCACCGCTGCGCCGGGTGATGCAGGGGCTTGCCGCGTTGCCCCGGCTGTCGCGCGCGGTGCTGAGTTCCAGCACCGCGGTTTACGGCGAGCGCCACGGGCAAACGGTCACCGCGGACTCGCGCTGCGCGCCGGTCGGCGCGCGCGAGCAGCGTCTGGCCTTGATTGAAGACCACTGGCTGACCGTGCCAACCCAGCGCGTGGTGCGGCTGGCCGGGTTATACGGGCCAGGCCGCATCGTCGGCGCTACCGGTTTACGACAGGGCCAGCCGGTCGACGGCAGCCCTGATGCCTGGCTGAACCTGATTCACGTCAGCGATGCGGCGGGCTTACTGTTGCGCTGTCTGTACGCCGACGCCGCGCGGGTCGAACTGGGGGCAGACGGCATGCCGGTGCGGCGTGGGATTTACTACGGCTGGCTGGCGGCGCAACTCGGGCTGCGGCCGCCGGTGTTTTCCGGGGCGCCAGCGGCGCGCGGCGGCGCCTCACGGCGCTGCGATCCGGGGCCGACGATCGCGCGCACCGCCTGGCGCCCGATGTTTCGCGACTTTCGGGCCGGGCTTACCGCGGCCGGGCTACCGGCTCGGCGATAAACACGCCGAACGCCCGACTGCCATCACCGCAGGGCAGGGTGCGCTCAATCTGCAGGGTTTGCGGGTTGATTTCGTAGAGCGCGTTGTCAAACCAGCTCGCCACAAACACCCGGTCCAACGACGGCGAATACTGAATGCCTTCCGGGTAGTCGCCGACCGTGACGGTCCCGAGCGTGACGCCCGTGAGGGGATTGACTACCGACACCGTGCCGCTCTGCTGATTGGTCACGAACAGCTGGCCGCGTGTCGGATCGAGCGCGCTGGCATAGGGCGCATCGCCCACCTTGATCCGGCGAATTTCCGCGCGAGCTTCCAGATCGACCACCGAGACATCGTTGCTGGTGACGTTCGCGCTGTAGAGCGTGCGCCCGTCCGGGCTTAAGGTCAGGCCGAAGGGGTGGCCGCCGACGGGAATTGTGGCGATGGTCTCACCCGTCACCAGATCGACCAGCGCGACCGTATCGTCGTCGCGATTGGCGACCGCCAGCCAGCGGCCGTCGGCGCTGGGCGCGAGTCCGCTTGGGGTGTTGCCCACTTGCAGGCGCCCCTGTGGCGAGAAATCGGCGGTGCTGAATATTTCGACCTGTCGGTCATAAAAGTCTGCGACATAGACGCGATCCCTGACCGGGTCGACCGCAATGCCGAGCGGGCTTTTGCCGGAAGGAAAGCTGTGCGCTTGCCCGGGCTGCGCGAGTTCAATCACCGACACGCTGGCCCCGCCGGGATTGGACACAAAGACCCGCTGGTGTTTGGCATCCCAAGCGACGCCCGCCGGATCCTTGCCCACCGCGACCGTCGCACGCGTGCTGCCGGTGGCTAAATCAAGCACCGTCACCGTATCGGGTCCCTGATTGGTGACGAAGGCTAACGGCGCTGCCACACACCGCGCCGTGCTGCAAAGTCCGACCGTCGTCAGCAGCGCGACGGTCGGCCAGCGGCGGCTCACTGTTCGGCGAGCTTCTTGATGTTCGCGAGTCCGCCCTGATAGGTCGCCGTGACGGCTTTCACGGCCGCCGCGTCGCTCTGTTCCGGCGGCGGGTCGTTTTTGCCCCAGGAGCGGTAGAAGCCGCCTTTCCACACCACTTTGGTGGTGCCATCGCCGTTGTCGCTAACCGTCAGAAACGCCGCGTAGGTCGTAACGGGCAGCACGCTGACGTCGGTCTGCGTAATCTTGTACTTGTAGCTCATCTTGGCCGGATCGTGCATCAGCAGTTCTTCGACGATCACCGGGCCGTCGGGTTTGCCCACGTGCAGCGTGCGCACCGCGCCCACCGCATTGCCGCCGGTGCCCTCGCACTTGGCGACGCCTGGATGCCATTTTTCGATCGAACAAAAGTCTGCAATCAGCCCCCACACCTTGGCCGCCGGGGCCTTGATCGTGATTTCCTGTTCGACTTTCTGGCGAGACGGACCGTGGGCGGTGGCTGCCAACGGCAGCAGGCAGAACAACGCGAGCGCGAAACGACGCAACATGCAAAACTCCTGACAATTTCTGCGGGCTGCGCCCACAAGCATTAAAGAGGTCGGCATGGTAATGCGCGAAAGCATTGGCGAACAGCAAGCGGGCAAGACCGAACGGAGGCACGGGTGAGTACGTTGGTGTGGCTGCGACACGACCTGCGACTGGCGGATCAGCCGGCCTTTGATTTTGCCGTGCGGCGCGGAGAACCGGTCATTCCGGTCTTCGTGCTGGAGCCCCCCGGCCCGTGGGCGCCAGGCGGTGCGAGCCGGGTATTTCTGCACGACAGTCTGGCGGCACTCGCGGCGGCGCTGTCGGCCCGCGGGTCGCAACTCGTGCTCCGAGCCGGCGCGCCGCAGGCCGTGCTGGCGGCGCTCATCCGCGAGACCGGCGCGACAGCGCTCGCTTTCAATCGCCGCTATGAGCCCGCCGGGCGCAGCGTTGATGGCGCGCTCTTCGAAGCGCTGCGCACACAGCTCGAAATCAAAGTGTTTAACGGCAGTCTGTTGTCCAACCCGCCCGACATCCGCACCGGCGGCGGCGGCCCTTACCGCGTGTTTACACCTTTCTGGCGCACGCTCCACGCCGCGCTTCGGCAAAGTCTGGGGGCTCCTTTGCCCGCGCCGGACCGACTGCCCGCACCGGCGCGCTGGCCGACCTCGCTTAGCCTGGATGAACTCCAACTATTACCGCATCACGCCTGGTCACAGGGACTGCGTGAGCGCTGGCCGGCGGCCGCGACGGATGCCGAGCGCAGCCTCGCGCGGTTTCTCGAAGGCCCTGTCGATGCCTACGGCACGGCGCGGGATTTTCCGGCAGAAGAGGGCGTGTCCGGGCTGTCGCCTTATTTGCATCTGGGGCAGCTCTCGCCGCGGCAGGTGTGGCACGCGGTGCACGAACGGGCCGCACAGCGCGGCGCGCTTGAGCCGTCCGCCGAGGAACTGTCGTGGTTACGACAACTCGCCTGGCGCGAGTTTGCGCATCATTTGTTGTGGCACTACCCGCAGACGACCGACGCGCCGCTGCGCGAGGAGTTCGCTCATTTTCCGTGGTGTGAGGATGCCGCAGGCTACCGCGCCTGGTGTCGCGGCGAGACGGGTTTTCCGATCGTCGATGCCGGCATGCGCGAGCTCTGGCTGACCGGCACCATGCACAACCGGGTGCGGATGATCGTCGCCTCGTTTCTCACCAAGGATCTGGGCCTGCACTGGCTGCGGGGCGCAACATGGTTCTGGGACACGCTGGTCGATGCGAATCTCGCGAACAACACGTTGGGCTGGCAGTGGACGGCCGGTTGCGGCGCCGATGCGGCGCCGTACTTCCGGGTCTTCAATCCCGTGTCGCAAAGCGAAAAATTTGATCCGCAGGGGCGTTACCTCGCGCGCTGGTTGCCCGCCCTCGCAGCGCTGTCGCCGCCCGACCGCCACGCGCCCTGGCGCGCGCCGGCACTGAGTCTGAAGGCCGCCGGCGTGGTGCTGGGACGCGATTACCCGCCGCCCATGCTGGACCATGGCGAAGCACGACTCGCGGCGCTGGCACGGTTGAAGCAAAGAGGGCCATGAGACGCCTCCTGCTCCCTGGCGGTCTGCTGGCAGGGCTGCTGCTCAGTGCCGTCACCGCCGCCGCGACGCCATTTTTCACCGTGCGACTGGAACCGGCTCAAGGCGAGGCAGTCAGCCTGCAATTGGAACCCGCGCTGAGCCCGGCGGCGCGTCGCCGCGGACTGATGGACCGCCAGTCCCTGCCCGCCGGACACGGCATGATTTTCGACTTTGGTCACGACCAGCCGGTGGTGATGTGGATGAAAAATACGCCACTGCCGCTGGACATGATTTTTATCAACGCGCAGGGCGAGGTGGTGGATTTGATCAGCCGCACCACACCGCTGTCCGAGACCTATCTGCCGGCGCGCCGGCCGGCGCGCTACGTCATTGAGATCAACGCTGGCGAGGCGGAAGCCGCGGGTCTTGGGCCCGGCGCTCGCTTGAGTTTGCCGGCTAATTTTCCGGCGTTTTCCCCTTGATTTCGTCCAGCGCGGCGCGGAACCCGGCCAGCGCAACCTGCATCTCGATCGGCTTGCGCTCGGCATCATGAAAGCTGACCTTGAGCATGCGGCCTGCAACCAGTTCGCGCATGAGCGCGGGGCTTAGTTTCAGGCCCGCACGGCAGCCCGTCGGCTCGCAGCGTTCCACCATGATGGTGATGGTTTTGCCCTCATCGACCTGTAGCGATACGCCGGGCGGGAGCGAAATCCCCAGCGGCAAGCTGAGCAGGGCGATGGGGTCGGGTGTGGCCTGCGCGTAACCGGCCGCGAATTGCAGCACGCGCTGACCGCCCTGACGCAGGACCAGATCCTGATACACAAAGCAGCCGCCTTCGATTTTCCCCTTGGTGGGCTCGCAGCGGCTGCGCCAGGCGCCGGTGTCGGCGGCCGCGGTGGGCAGGCTTGCGCTGGCCCCTAGCGCGATGGGGAGGAGCAGTTTCAACACGGTGGCAAGCAGGCGCATGACGGAATACCCGGAACGACGGCGGAACAGGAACGCAGCGCAATTTACCGGAATATCGCGCCTGCCGTCACAGGCGACGGTGATTTAGCGCAGGCGCTGGCGAAACCAGTCCGGCACGCGCGGTTCCGGATAGACGTCGTAGTGGTCGTAAGGCTTGATATCGATCACCGGCGTACCGTGGTAGGCATCCAGTCGGCGCACGGTCAGCGTGTTGTCGAGACGGGAGACCAGGTCCACCACCGCCAGCCCAATCGGGTTGGGATGGGCACGACCACGCGAGGCCAGCACGCCGGTCAGCGGGAGTTGTTCGTCACCGCGGGGATGCAGGGTCAGGGATTCCAGCGTGCGCGCGCGATGCATCCAGAACAGCACAATGAGCTGCGAATACGCCTCGATGCCGAGCAAGGCTGCGGCAAAGCGGGGCGCAATTTCGATCCGGCTGACCAGTTCGCGACGGCGCCGTGAAATGTCGTCGTCGGCGACCTCGGTCACGACCTGACCGATGATTTCCAGATTGGCGTTGAAGGTGGATGACATCGGTGTCGCCTGCGGCTTTGGGGAAGCCCGCACGGTGCGAGGCTGCCGACCTGCCGTCAAGCGCACAGCGCTGGTTCTGGTGCGCAGGCCGCGCTAGGCTGACCCTGATGCATGCGGGGCTTTTTCATCCAGCGGTCGAGGCCTGGTTCAGCCAGGCTTTCGGCGCGCCCACGCCCTGCCAGTCACGCGCCTGGCAGGCGATCGCGGCGGGTGAGCATGTGCTGGTCGCCGCACCAACCGGCTCCGGCAAGACGCTGGCGGCGTTTCTGGCGGCGCTGGACGCGCTGGTGCGCGAAGGCCTCAACGGTCCGTTGCCAAACGAAACCCGCATCGTCTACATCTCGCCGCTGAAGGCCCTCAGCAACGACATCCAGCGCAATCTGGAAGCGCCGCTGGCCGGGATCGCCGAGGCGCTGGCGGCGCGGGGCGAATCTGCGGTCTCGCTGCGCACGGCGGTGCGCACCGGCGACACCCCGGTCACCGCGCGCACGCTGATGCGCAAGACCCCGCCGCACGTGCTGGTAACCACGCCAGAATCGCTTTACGTCTTGCTGACCAGCGAGAGCGGGCGCGAGATGCTTGGCGATGTGCGCATGGTGATTGTCGATGAAATCCATGCGCTCGCCGGCAACAAACGTGGCGCTCATCTGGCGCTGACGCTGGCGCGTCTGGCGGCGCTGACGCCAACGCCGCCGCAGCGGGTGGGGCTCTCGGCCACCCAGCGCCCCCTGCCGGACATCGCGCGGTTTCTGGTCGGCACCGGGGCGGATTGCCGCATCGTCGACGAAGGCCACATGCGCGAGCGTGAACTGGCGATCGAACTGCCGCCGGCGCCGCTTGAAGCGGTTCTGGCCGGGGAATCGGCGGCAGATATCTACAACCGCATGGCTGAACTCATCCAGCAGCACCGCACGACGCTGGTGTTCGTCAACACCCGCCGGCTGGCCGAGCGCGTGGCCAAGGCCCTTACCGACCGACTGGGTGAGGATGCGGTCACCTCGCATCACGGCAGCATGGCGCGTGAACGACGGCTGGCCGCCGAGCAGCGGCTTAAGAACGGGGAGTTGAAGGCGCTGGTGGCGACTGCCTCGCTGGAACTCGGGATCGACATTGGCGAGGTCGATCTGGTCTGCCAGCTGGGTTCCACGCGCACGCTGTCGATGTTTCTGCAGCGCGTCGGGCGCTCCGGCCACGCCATCGGCGCCGTCGCCAAGGGCCGGCTGTTTCCGCAGACCCGCGACGAACTGGTGGAGTGCGCCGCGCTGCTCGACATGACCCGGCGCGGCGAGCTTGATCGCATCGACGTCATTGGCCCGGCGCTGGACGTGCTGGCCCAGCAAATCGTCGCCGAAGTGGCCTCGCGCGACTGGCCGCTGGACGCGCTGTTCGACTTGATGCGCCGGGCAAGCCCGTATGCCGAACTCCCGCGCGAGTCCTTCGATGCCGTCATCCAGATGCTGGCCGAAGGCTACAGCTTTGCGCAGGGGCGGCGCGGTGCCTGGCTGCATCTCGATGCGGTCAACGGCATCGTGCGGCCGCGGCGCGGTGCGCGTTTGACCGCGCTGACCTGCGGCGGCGCCATTCCGGATACGGCCGACTACGATGTCATCGCCGAGCCACAGGGCCACATCGTGGGCACGGTCAACGAAGACTTTGCCATCGAAAGCCTGCCGGGCAACGTGTTCCAGCTGGGCAATACCGCCTGGCGCGTGCTGAAGGTAGAAAGCTCGGCGCTGCGGGTAGCTGATGCCGCCGGTCAGCCGCCCAATATGCCGTTCTGGTTTGGCGAAGCACCGGCGCGTAGCGAGGAAATGTCCTGCGCGGTGTCGCGATTGCGCGATGAGTTTGCGCGGCGGATCGACGCTGCGGGCGAAGACCCGCGCGCTGCCACCGAACGCTGGCTCAGCGCGGAGATTGGCGTGGGCGCGGCGGCGGCCCGGCAGCTCTACGACTACCTGTTGGCCGGCTATCGTTCACTGGCCGCCATGCCCACGCGTGAGCGGCTGGTGCTGGAGCGTTTTTTCGACGATTCCGGTGGCATGCAGCTGGTGATTCATTCGCCGCTCGGCGCGCGGCTTAACCGGGCCTGGGGGCTGGCGTTGCGCAAGCGGTTTTGTCGCCAGTTCAACTTCGAGTTGCAGGCGGCTGCGGTGGAAGACGCCATCGTCATTTCCCTCGGCGCAGTCCACAGCTTTCCGCTGGAAGACGTCTGGCGCTATCTAAAATCCGCCAATGTGCGCGACGTGCTAACGCAGGCGCTGCTGGATGCGCCGATGTTTGGCATTCGCTGGCGCTGGGTGGCGGCCTGCGCGCTGGCGATCATGCGCTTCCGCAACGGCAAGAAAACGCCGCCGCGGCTGCTGCGCATGCAGGCCGAAGATCTGGTCTCGCTGGTGTTTCCCGATCAGCTCGCCTGCGCCGAGAACCTGCGCGGGCGACGCGAAATTCCCACCCATCCGCTGGTTCAGCAAGCAATCGGCGACTGCCTCCACGACGCCATGGATGTGGTCGGGCTGGAGCAACTGCTGGCGCGGATGGAGGCCGGTGAGCTGGCGCTGGTGTGTCGCGATCAGGTCGAGCCTTCACCCTTTGCCCAGGCGGTGCTGAACGCCAACCCCTACGCGTTTCTGGACGATGCGCCGCTGGAAGAACGCCGCACGCTGGCGGTACAGAGCCGGCGCTGGATCGACCCCGATACCGCGAGCAATCTGGGGACGCTCGATCCAGCCGCCATCGACCGCGTGCGGGCCGAGGTCTGGCCACAGCCGGCAAACCTGGAAGAAACGCACGATGCGCTGCTGGTGGCGGGCGCGCTGGACTTGCCCGCCCTGGCCGGTGAGCGCGGAGGCAAGGCGCCGATTGAAGCCTGGTTGCACGAACTGGCCGCCAGCGGACGGGCCAGCCGCATTGCGCTGCCCGGGGCGCCGGCGCCCCTGTGGGTAGCGACCGAGCGCTATGCCGAACTGGCGCAGATCTGGCCGGACCATGTGCGGCAACTGGGCCCGGGCGATATTGCGCGCCGCGTGGGCACCGCATTGGGCAGCCGCGACGATGCACTGCGCGAGCTTGTGCGCGGCAGGCTCGCGATCGCGGGGCCGGTGGCGGCGGCAGCGCTCGCGGCTGAATGGGCGCTCGGCGTAGGCGAAATAGACATCGCGCTGGCCCGACTCGAGCAGGAAGGTTCGGTCTTGCGCGGTCACTTCAGCCCCGGACACGCGGGTGGCGAGTGGTGCGAACGGCGCCTTCTGGCCCGTATTCATCGCTACACGCTTAACCGCCTGCGCGCCGAGATCGAACCTGTACCGGCCGCGGCCTATATGCGTTTTCTGCTGGAGTGGCAGTACCTCACGCCCTCGAGTCAGGTCGAGGGCCCTGCGGCCACCGGCAAGGTGATCGAAATGCTTGCCGGCGTCGAGGCTCCCGCAGGCGTGTGGGAATCGGCCCTGCTGGCCGCGCGAATCAGCGATTATTCCAGCGACTATCTCGACCAACTGCTGGCCGGCGGCCGCGCCACCTGGGCGCGCTTGAGTCCCAAGGCCGATACCGGTGCGCGCAGCACAGGCCCGCTGAAATCGACGCCGCTGGCCATCCTGCCGCGCCGCGCGCTCGCCGACTGGCTGAGCTTTCTCGCGCCGTCCGAAGCCGCACCAAGTGGCGTCGGGCAGCGCGTGCTGGCCTATCTCAAAGCCCAGGGCGCGTCGTTTTTTGAAGATATTTGCGCCGATAACGGCCTGTTACGAACCCAGACCGAAGACGTGCTGGGCGAACTGGCAAGTCTGGGCCTGATTACCTGCGACAGCTTTGCCGGGATGCGCGCCTTGTTGCTGCCGGCGAATAAACGGCGTCCGCTGCATGCCACTCGCCGCTCGCGCGCCCCGACGGCGCTGGAAGACGTGGGGCGCTGGGATCTGGTGCGGCGACGCCTGAGCGAGCCGGAGGTCGGCGAGGACCAAAGTCCGGCCCGGCTGGAGGCCATCGCGCTTACGCTCATCAAGCGCTACGGCGTGGTGTTCCGGCGGATGCTGGAGCGCGAATCCCTGCTGCCGCCCTGGCGCGACCTGTTGCGCGCCTTTCGGCGTTTAGAAGCGCGGGGAGAACTGCGCGGCGGACGTTTTGTGGCAGGGTTCTCGGGCGAGCAATTCGCCGCGCCGACCGCGGTGGAGGCCTTGCGCGCTGCGCGGGAGGCCCAAGGCGCGCGGCAGTTCATTGGCATCCATGCCGCCGACCCGGCCAATCTGGCGGGTATTGTCCTGCCCGGTTTGCGCATTCCGGCCACGCTCAACAACCGGCTGGTGCTGCAGGACGGCGAGGTGGTCGCGGTGCAACTGGGTGACGAGATCAAGTTTTTGCGCACGCTTTCGGTCGAGGAACAAATCCGCGCGCGCACCGCGCTGACCGGCCTACGGCCGGCGCGCGCCGGCCGCTTGCGACAACGGCTGCGCTAGCGCGATGAAAATTGTCATCGCCCCGGATTCTTTCAAGGGCAGCCTCAGCGCCCTGCGGGCAGCAAGGGCGATCGCGCGCGGCCTGCGGCGCGTCTTGCCGGCGGCCCATTACCAGCTTGTACCGGTGGCCGACGGGGGCGAAGGCACGGTCGATGCGCTGCTGGCAGCAGTCGGGGGGCGGCGCATCACGACGACGGTCTGCGGCCCGCTGGGCGAGCCGGTGGCGGCGCGCTGGGGCTTGCTTCGGGAGGGCATGGCCGTCATCGAAATGGCGGCAGCGTCGGGGCTGACGCTGGTCTCGCCCACCCGTCGTCGCCCGCTGGGTGCCAGCACCTTCGGGACCGGTGAATTAATCAGCGCGGCACTGGATCGCGGGGTGCGCCAGATTTTGCTGGGCATCGGCGGGTCTGCCAGCACCGACGGTGGCGCGGGGATGGCGCAGGCGTTGGGGGTGCGCTTGCTCGATGCGCGTGGTCGACCCTTACGCCCGGGTATCGGTGGCGGCACCCTGCAGCGCGTGGCGCGGATTGACGGGGCAGGCCTGGACCCCAGACTCGCGACGGTCGAACTGCTGGTGGCTTGCGATGTAAACAATCCGCTGGTTGGCCCACGCGGCGCGGCGGCCGTTTACGGGCCGCAGAAAGGCGCGACGCCGGCCGACGTTCAAGTGCTGGATGCCAACCTCCGCCATTTCGGTCGTCTGGCCGGCGCGTTTTGCGGGCAGCCCTTGCTGCGGCTACCGGGGGGCGGTGCTGCCGGTGGGCTGGGCGCTGGCCTACTGGCCTTTGCGGGCGCGCGGCTGGTGGCGGGCGGCCCCACGGTGCTGGCGTGGGCCGGGCTGGAACGGGCCTTGGCCGGGGCGGATCTGGTCATCACCGGCGAAGGACGACTCGATAGCCAGACCCGGTTCGGCAAAACCCCGGCAAGCGTGGCGGCTCTGGCCGCACGCTACGGCGTGCCGGTACTTGGACTTGCCGGCTCACTTTCAGATGACGCGAACGTCAATTTAAAACATGGCTTCGCCGCACTGTCGGCCAGCGTGGCCCGCCCCATGTCCGAGGCCGAGGCGATGCGGGATGCGGGTCGCCAGTTATCCCGCGCCGCCGAGCGACTGGCACATAGCCTGCTGTTGGGACAGCGCTTGAGGCTGGCGTAGGGCAACTCCCCGGCGCTAGTGCGCTGGCGAGTATCGTGGGGGTGGCGCGCGCTGGCCGCACGCAGCTGGCGTTCCGGGCGCAGGCTGGGCGTGGGCGTCGGGAAGCCTGCTTCCCGGGCGCCAAGCTCAAAATTATTCCCGAACAGGAAAATTTAAATTCTATAGAGCCATCAAATCGTCTATTTTCCTGATTAAGCGAAATAACATCCCAGAGCCACTTATATGAGCTTTCCGTCTGGATCTGAAGAATTTTCTGGCTTAGCGCGGCTCGCCCGGCAAGTGCGGCGGCAGCGGCGCCTCAGTCAACTGACCCAGTCGGAACTCGCTGGTCTGGCGGGCGTTGGGCTGCGGTTTGTGTCGGATCTGGAGAATGCACGCCCTGGACTCGAGATCGGGCGGGTATTACGGGTGGTCGAAACCGTGGGGCTTGAACTCTCGGTGCGGCCTCGGGACTGGCCTTCGCAATGGTGAATTCGCCGGCGCTAGAAGTTTACTTGCACGGCAAGCTAACAGGACACTTGCTCAACCAAGGGCCCGAAGTCTGGGCTTGGCAGCCGCTGGATACTGCGCCGCCGCAGCCGGCGTCTGCATGGTCTTTATCAAATCTGACGTCAACGTCAATTTTGAGCCCGCAGGTGCGTGCATGGTTTCGCGGCCTGTTGCCGGACCCTGCCGTGACGGCACGTCTGGCACTCAAAGCCGGGTTCTCCCCGGGGAACGACTTCGCCTTGTTAGGGGGGCTGGGCGGCGACTGTCCGGGGGCACTGAGTCTCGCCTTCCCCGGGCGCGCGCCTGCCGTGCGCGATGAGGCGCCCCTGCTCAGCACCGAGCGTTTTGCCGAATGCCTTCAGCGCTTGCGCGACGGCCAGCCTGCGGCGGCCATCGGCGATAGCTTGTGGCCCGGCGACGGGGCGGTGCTTCCGCTGCGCGAGTCGCCCGCCGGATTTGCGCTGGGGGCTCCCGGACACCCGAGCAACGTGCTGCTGCGAATAGCGCGGCACGGGCTTGCTGACGCGCCCGTCAACGAGGCGTTTTGCATGCTACTGGCGGGCAGGCTGGGCGTGCCGGTCGTCGCGGCGCGCTGGCAGAGCGCGCAGCGCGGTTATTTGGTGAGCGCCAGGCCGGATTGTGTGGCGGGCGCCAACGATGTCCCGGAGCGGATCCATATGGAGACCTTCAGCCAACTGGCCGGGCTCGCGCCGGAGCAGGCGTTCGAGCGGGAGGGCGGGCTTGCGCTGCTTGACTGCGCGGCGCTGATCCGCCGCTACAGCGTCGTGCCTGCGCTCGACTTGCGCAGTTTCCTCCGATGGCTTGGCCTCTGCCTCCTGTGCGGCAACGGTCTGGCTAACGGCAACGCGCTGCGCTTCATCTTCACCGCGGCGGGCCCAAGACTGGCGCCGTTCTCGGACCTGCTCGCCACCCACGTTTATCCGGAGATGAGCGAGCGCCTGGGCTTCTACGTGGGCCGTGAAGATCGGCCCGACTGGCTGTTACCGTCGCGCTGGCGGGAACTGGCAGAAGAGATTGGCGTCGGGTCGCGGTATTTGCTCACGCTGCTGCGGGAGCTGGCGCTGGCGACGGCGCCGGCGCTGGCGGCCACCAAAGCGCAGTGGCGCGAAACGCTTCCCTGGTCCCCCCTGCTGGAACAGGTCGAGCAACTGGTGGAAAAGCGGGCCCGGCAGCTGTGGGTGGCGCTGGAGGCAGAGCGTTTGTGACCGGCACCGCGCGGGCACGGGCCGACCGCCCGGCCGGCACGTCACTCGCCGAAAGAAATGCCCAGCATGCGCAACACAAACGGCGACCACGCCAGCGTCAGTAGCAACAGGGCCAGCGCCTCGGTATTGCTGGCCAGACGTAAGGTCACGCTGCGCTCGGGCGTGGCATCTTTGGCGAAGACTCTGGCCATGGTGATGTCGAGTAGCAGAAGAAAGACGATGATCACCATCATGGCGGGTGCGACGACCGACGTGAAAAACCGCCAACCGCTGAGATAGGTGACGCCGTCATTGAACGGTCCAAGGATGATGAGCCCTGCGGTGAGGACCAGCATGGCGTTACGGAAGAGGCCAAAATTGCGGAACTGGGAGAGCATTTTCATGACCGGATTATCCACCATTCGCTTGCGCGGGTTGTAGCGAACTGCCGTGCCGGCAGCCCTGTTGGTTTTACGAGGAACATAGGCTTATGTATTCACAATTCGGCGACGCCTTCGCGATAAAAAGCGGCACCCGCGAACTGATGGACGACTTGGGCGCCATCGCGCGGGGCGGACGCGATCTGATTAATCTCGGCGGCGGTAACCCCAGCCTCATCCCGGCCATGCAGGCGATGTTCGAGCGCGCCTGGGCCAGTGTGCCGGCGGCCGACTGGGTCAGTCTGGCCAGCGTTTACGACGCGCCGCAAGGCCATCCGGCGTTTCTGGAGCGCATGAGCGAGGTGCTGCGAACGCAGTTCGGCTGGCCCGCGAAGGCGGGCAATCTGCTGGTGACCAGCGGCAGCCAGGCCTCGTTTTTCGCGCTGTTCAATTTGTTTGGCGGGACCGATACCAAAGGCCGCTTGCGTCAGATTCTGTTGCCACAGGCGCCGGAATACATTGGCTACGCCCAGAGCGGCATTGCCCCTGCCATGTTGACGTCCTTCCCGGGCCTGATTGAGCACGTGGCAGATCACCGTTTCAAATACCGACCCGATTTTGACCGTATCGCTGTCACCGAGCGGCATGCCGCGGTCTGCGTCAGCCGCCCCTGCAACCCGACCGGCAATGTCATTACCGATGAGGAACTCGCCCGACTGCGCCATCTGGCGCAAGACGCCGGGGTGCCCCTCATCGTGGACTGCGCATACGGCCAACCGTTCCCTGGCATTGTGTTTGCGCCGGCATCGTTGGCCTGGGACGAAGACCTCATCGTGTGTCTCAGCCTGTCCAAGCTGGGGCTGCCCGGCTTGCGCACGGGGCTGGTCGTCGCGAAAAGTGAAACCATCGACCTCTTAACCAGCATCAACGCCATGCTGACCCTGGCGCCCAACCCGGTAGGCGCGCGCCTGATGCTGGCGCTGATGGCGGAGCAGGACGTGCTGGCACTGGCCCGCGAGGTGGTTGGTCCGCATTACGCGGCGGCGTCGCGGCGTGCGCTGGCCGCCTGCGACGAATTGCTCGGGCATACCGACTATCTGGCGCACGTCTCGGAAGGGGCGATTTTTCTCTGGCTGTGGTTTCCGCGCCTGCCGGTGCCGGTACAGCAGCTCTATGAGCGACTCAAGGCGCGCGGGGTGCTGGTCATTCCGGGACATCACTTTGGTCCCGGTCTCAGCGAACCCTGGCCGCATCTCGGCCAATGCCTGCGGCTGTCCTACGCCCAGCCGGAAGAACGCCTGCGGGCAGGCCTGCGGGTGCTGGCAGAGGAACTGCGGGCATTGGGCTATCCGGGCTGAGGGGAAGTGCGGTCCCCGATACCGGCCCTTGGAGTTATGAGGGAAGGCCGGTATCGAGGCGCGAGGGTCGGGACTAATTGGGCGACAACCGCGGTGAGCGGTTGGGGGTGAGCGCGGTGACGGCCTGCGCATGAATCAGATTGCCGTCGACGCTTCCCCTTAATATTTAGATATTTATGGGATGCATTTCTAGCTGTTTAGAGATCCGGCGTCAAGCGCCTGAGCGGCGTCGCGCCGGCGTTGGCCTCAGGTCGGCAGCGGGTGCCAGCCCGCGTCCGCCCACAACTGGCCGCTGACCGCCGAGTTGCGCACCAGAAAACAGATGGCGTCCGCAATTTCCTCGGGCCGGATCAGCCGCCCGATCTGGGTGGCCGGCAGCACCTGCGAATTGATGTATTCCTCGCCCAGCGCCCGCACCATCGGGGTATCGGTGAAGCCCGGGTGAATGACCGCGCAGCGCACGCCGTGGAAAATGGCTTCGATCATCAGCGTCGAGGCCGCGCCTTCCAGCCCGACCTTGGTGCTGGCGTAGGCAATCTGTCCCTTGTTGCCCTGGGAGGAGACCGAGCCGATGAAAACGATGACGCCCTGCACGCCTTCCTGCGCCGACCAGCGCTTCAGCCCGCGCTTGAAGCGGTCCTCAGCCATCTGCGCGACCAGTTCCAGTGCCCAGTAGACCGGGGCCACCAGGTTCACTTCCAGCACTTCGCGGAAGGTCTCGGCCGGATAAATGAAGGCCTTGCCCTGTTCGCGATTCACCTTCACCGCCAGACCGTCCCGCGTGATGCCGGCGGCCGGGATCAGGATGTTCACCGGACCAAAGCGTTCCAGCAGGGTGGCGAACACCTCCTTGCGGAAAGCCTCGGCGGTGGTGTCGCCGCAGAAGCCGACTGCGACCTCACGGCCGGCTTCGTCGTTGATTTGCGTGGCGAACTCGTTGACCTTGTCTGAACGGTCCACCAAGGCGACCGCGCCCACCTGATGGCGGACGAGTTCGCGCGCGGTGGCGAGCCCGATGCCGCTGGCGGCACCGGTGATGATGGCAATTTTTCCCTTGATCTCCATGACAACTCCGGAATGGCGGGGTGACCGCATTATAGGAGCCTGCTTGTGCGTCGCAACGAAAACCCATTCAGCCCCGCTGACGACCCGCTGTCCGACCTGCTCAAAGACCATGCGCCCACGCTGTGGGCTGCGCGCGAGACCTCGCAACAGCTGCTCGCCGCTCTCACCAGCGCGCTGTCCCAAAACGCTGGCGCGCTGGCCGGCATCGAGACCGTGATCGCCGCCGGCTCGCTCGCTCGGCTGGAAGCCCACGCGGGATCTGATTTCGACGGCATTCTGATTGCGAGCCCCGGCGGCCCATCGACGGTACCGGACGATATGTTCGACATCGTGGCGGCCTGCGGCCTGAAACCGCCGAAGGCCGATGGCATTTACCGGGCGACGATCACCGCCGAAACCCTGTGCCGCTTGTCCGCGCGCGGCAGCCTGGATGAACCACCCGCGCACTTCGGCAAGCGGATGCAGGTGCTGCTGGATGCCCGGGCGGTGACGGGCGAGGCGGCGTTCAGGCAATTACAGCGGGAAATTCTCGACTGGTACGCGGGGGACAGCATCAGCCGTTATCCGGACGCCCAGTGGACCTTGCTGATTAACGACCTGTCCCGCTATCTGCACGCCTACGCGGGCTGGCAGCAGTTCAAATGCGCGCGGAGTGATGACGACGGCTGGTATCTGCGGCAGGCGAAGCTGCGGGGTTCGCGCATGCTGACATTCGCCGGCTTGCTGCTGTTGCTGGGTGAAAGCAGTGTCCTTGGCGCTGACAAACGGGCGTGGGTCGCCGCTCGTCTGGGGCTAAGCCCGCTGGCGCGGGTGGCGGCAGTCATGCAGCCTCGGGATGCGGCCGCATTCCAGCGGGTGCTCACCGACTACGAGGCGGTTCACGCCCTGCTGGCGACACCGGCCGTGCGTGCGGAACTCGTCGCCCGCAGCCCCGGCCCGGACGCGCCCTCGGACGGCGATTTTCCAGCCAGCTATGCCCGCATCCACGAGCATTCAGGCCGCCTGTTGCGTGAACTGTCGCAGTTCGTGCTGGCGCGCCGCGCCGACTGGCACCCGGATTTTTTCAGCTACCTGCTGTTCTGAATTACTCGTAGCGCAGGGCTTCTACCGGCGCAATCTGGGCCGCGCGCCACGCTGGATAAAGCGTCGCCGCGACACAAATTGCGAAGGTGGCAAGCGCCACCGAGAGGGCGTCGCCAAGCCGTAGTTCGGTGGGCAGGTAGTTGATGTAGTAGACATCCGGTTTGATGAATTGGATGTGGAATAGCCTCTCGACGAGGCGCATGAAATCGTTGGCGTAGCGCGCGCCGGCTGTGCCCAGCGCCACGCCCAGCGTTACGCCCAGCCCGGTGACAATGGCGCCCTGCGTCAGAAACGCCCACAGCACGCTGGCGGGCGAGAGGCCCAAGGTGCGCAGGATCGCAATATCGGTCTGCTTCTCTTTGACAATCATCACCATCGAGGCCACCACGTTGAAAGCGGCAACGGCCACGATGAGCGACAACACCACAAACATCATCCGCTTCTGCGATTTGATGGCGAGGAAGAAATTGCGGTGATAGCGCGTCCAGTCCAGCACCACGTAAGAGGGGCCTAGCGCGGCGCCGAGTCGTGCCGCCACCAGCGGCGCACGTGACGAGTCTTTGAGCTTCAAGCGCAGTCCCGAGACTGTGCCGTCGAGCTTGAACAGCCGGGCGGCGGCATCGACCGACATAATGCCGAAGGTCGAATCAAACTCGTGCATGCCCGCCTTGAAGCTGCCGACCACGCGCAAGCGGTCGTAGTTGGGCAGGCCGAGCTGCTGTTCCGCATCCCACTGCGGGGAAATGAGCGTTATGGCCTGCCCCGTGCCGACGCCCAGTTCCTCGGCCAGCGTCTGGCCCAGAATCACCGCGGGTTCAGGGGCTGGCGCGTCGAGCGCAGTGAGCGACACGCCCTGCAGGTAGTGTTCTAGCTGCGAGACGTCGCCTTCGCCGTCAGGCGGCACGCCGTAAATCAGGATCCCGCGCACTTTGCCGCGCGCATTCAACATGCCGCTGCCGCGAATGAAGGGGCGTGCCGCCAGCACATCCGGATCCGTCTCCAGCCGCGCGGCCAGGGCGCGCCAGTCGCGTAAGGTTTCGGGTGCTGCAAACACCGTCGCATCTGCCGTCATGCCGAGGATGCGCGCGGCGACTTCGCGTTCGAAGCCGTTCATCACCGACAACACGATCAGCAGCACCGCGACGCCGAGCCCGATGCCGGCGACCGACACCGCGGATACCAGCGCGGCGAAGCGATTTTTGCGTTTGGCGCGGAGGTAGCGCGCGGCAATGAAGAGCGGTAAGGGTTTGAACACGAACTGGCGCCTCCGGAGGAGGCGTCATCCTAGAGCATCGGGCGGTTCGGGCGTAGCGGCCTCAGAGCAGAGCCTTGATGCTTGCGCGCAAGTCGTCCGCGTCGGGCGCGGTCATGCTGCTGAACACTTTGACGAGCTTGCCCTCGCGGTCGAGCAGGTATTTGTAGAAGTTCCACTTCGGCGCTTCGCCACTGACGCTGGCGAGGCGCTGAAAAAAGGCATTGCTGCCGCCGGCTTTAACCGATGTTTTCTCGAACATTGGAAATTCAACGCCGTAGGTCGAGCGGCAGAAGGTTTTGATTTCGGCTTCGGTGCCGGGCTCCTGGCCGCCGAAATCGTTGGACGGAAAGCCGAGCACCACCAGACCCTGCTGGCCTAACTCGCGATACAGCTGCTCCAGTCCTTCGTACTGCGACGTGAAGCCGCACTTGCTGGCGGTATTCACCACCAGCACCACCTTGCCCGCGTAGGCCTCGCACAGGTGCACCGGCTTGTCGCCCAGCAGGGGGCGAAACGAGAAGTCGAGATTCTCGGGGCAGGCGCGCGCGCTCATCGCCGCGAGCGCCAGAAGAAAAGTGATGAGCACACGCATGCCGTACCTCGCTTTGATTTGAACGCGCTACGTTGGCCGCGTCTGGAGTGGTTCACCGTAAAACTGCCTTGATTTTCGACGATCGAGCGGCCATGGTGCAGCCTGATATTGCCTGCCAGAGGAGCTTCACGCCATGTTCGGACTGAAACAGAAACAGGCCATGCCAGCGCCCGAACTCGCCTTGCCCGGCCGGGCAACGCCGCTCGCCATCATGGACCGGCACTTTGTGCTGGGTACGCCGCTGCTGCCCCCATTTCCGGCAGGCAGCGAACTGGCGCTATTTGGACTGGGCTGCTTCTGGGGCGCCGAGCGGAAGTTCTGGAGCTTACCCGGCGTGATCTCGACCAGCGTGGGCTACGCGGCGGGGTACACGCCGAACCCGAGCTATCAGGAGGTCTGCTCCGGCATGACCGGGCATAACGAAGTGGTGCGGGTGGTGTTCGACCCGGCAAAAGTTTCGTTTGAGGCGCTGCTGAAAGTGTTTTTTGAAGCCCACAACCCGACGCAGGGTATGCGCCAGGGCAATGATGTCGGCACGCAATATCGCTCGGGGATCTACTTCACTAACGCCGCGCAGGAAGCCGCCGCGGTGGCGACCGGCGAACGCTTTGGGGCCGCCCTCCGTGCGGCCGGCTTCGGCGCCGTTACCACCGAGATCCTGCCGGCCCCCGAGTTTTACTACGCCGAGGATTATCACCAGCAGTATCTCGCCAAGAACCCGGGCGGCTACTGCGGCCTCGGCGGCACCGGCGTGAGCTGCGGCTAACGTTCAGGCGCTGCGCAGCCCCAGCATTCTGGTTACGGCGATCGCCAGCAGCGGCAGCAGCAGCCCGATCGCCAGCACCACCACCAGCAAATCACCCAGAGCGGCGTAATTAGCCGGCGTGGTGACGGCATGGGTCACCGGGTCGCGCATTTCCCGGGTGATCACAAACCACTGATTGAGATAGCGCGTGCCGAGCTGCGAGGCCGACAGCGCCAGATTTGTAAACGAGGCCATGACCGCAAAGTAGGTGGCTTTCAGGCGCGCCGGGGCGGAGTTGGCGATCCACGCCAGCAGGGGCACCATCGCGATCTGGCCCAGCGGCGACTCCAGCGCGGTATCCACCAGCGCGATAAACCGCGCATCCACCACGCCGCCGGTATGCGCGGCGGTCCAGACATGCAGGCCGTGATACATGCCCAGCGTGGGCAGACCCAGCGTGAAGCCGGCCAGCGTCAGCAGCACCACGATGAACGCCAGCGAGCGTTCCGCCATCAGCCGCCGAAACGCAAACAGCCCCACCAGCGTCAGCACGCTGGAGACCAGCGACAGGCGGGCGATGAATGACTGGTCAAAGCCGAGTTCATCGATCATCCACCAGGTCGAACCGGCACCGGTGCCGGGCAGGGCGCGGAATACAAAAATCACAATCGCGGTGCCGAGCAGCGTGCGGCGTGCGTCAGCCTCCAACTCGCCCAGCAGTCGCCACATCAGAAACGCGATGATCGAAAACGACGTGGCGAAAACCAGCTCCTGGGCGTGAGGGAATGACGACAGGCCAATGCTGATGGTTGCCGCCGCAAAAATCAGGCTGCCGCCCAGAATCCCCCAGTTGGGCGGCGGCGGCGCCTCGTGCGTGGCCTGCGCGTGCGCCACTGCGGCGGCCGAGAGGCCCTGAGCCAGCAGACGGCGGCGCTCCCGCCGACGTTGCAGGGCCGCCAGCGCCACCCCGGAAAGTGAAATCACCGGGATGACGAGCGCTATTTCGTAGACCCGGATATACAGGGCGACCTTGTCCGCCTGCGCCAGCGCCTCGGTGCCGGCAAAGAGCCACACGTTGAGTCCGGACACCGCTACACCACCGCCAATGATCGCGACCCGTCCCAGCGTTTGCATGGTGGTGTTCATGCGCTTGCGGGTGGCCGGGTCGATCATCTGGCCGTTCTCGTCCACCCGCGGCACGGCTTCTACCGTCATGGCGTCCGCCACCGTGTCTTGCACCATGTAGCCCACGGGTGAGAGCAGGGCGGCGAGCACATACCACCAGGTGGCCGGCATCCAGGTCGCCATGGCCTGTGGATGGCCAATCAGCCCGATCATGATGCTGAGGCTCGCGCCAATCAGGCTTGCCCCCAGCACCACCAGCCAGGCCTTGTAGGGCCACAGGAGATCGACCAGATGGCCCATCGGCATCTTCAGCGCCCACGGAATGCCGGCCCAGAAGCCGATCGTGGCCAGAAACGCTGCCGAAAGATTCAGGTATTCCTTGATGAAGAAAGTCCCGACGATGCCGGTCAGGCCGGCAATGCCGGCGGCCACATAGACCATCAGCGGCGGCAGGTAGGAGGCGCGAAATTCCCGGATCAGCGCCGGCAACAGCGCGTCCCAGCGGCGAGCTTGGGTCTGCAACATGCGAGGCAAATCTCCCTGTGGATGGCGCGGTCAAGCTTGCGTTGAGCCTCAGTGCTTGGCAATCCGCGCAGGGTCGGGATAATCGCGACATGCCTCTTTCAAGCAGTTCCTGAACCCGATGCACTACTGGACTCTGGCCGCAGCCATTCTCTGCGAAGTGGTGGCGACCAGCGCGCTGAAGGCCTCCGACGGTTTTCGGGTGCTGGGCCCGACGGTGATTGTGCTGCTCGGCTACGGCGCGGCCTTCTACCTGCTCAGCGTCACTCTGCGCACGATGCCCGTTGGCATTGCCTACGCGCTGTGGTCGGGCATTGGACAGGTGCTGGTCATGTTTATCGCCTGGGTGATGTACCGTCAGATGCTGGACGCCGCCGCTTTCGTTGGCATTGGCTTTATTCTCACCGGGGTGCTGGTTTTGGCGCTCTTTTCCAAATCGATGCCCCACTGAAGTTTCAACCCACGGCCGCCACAGGGCGCCATAACGCCGGAGATTGCGCATGAGCGAAGAGCAGATTTTCACCATCCCGCGCTACACCACCCAGTCTGGCGTGACGCTGGATTTGAAACTGAGCTACACCACCTACGGGCAGCTCTCGCCCGCCGGCGACAATGTGGTGGTCGTGCCTACTTTCTACGGCGGCCGTCACACCGAAACCGAATACATGCTGGCTCCGGGGCGGGCGATCGATCCGCAGCGTTATTTCGTCGTCATTCCCAATATGTTCTGCAACGGGCGCTCGTCCTCGCCCAGCAACACGCCCGCTCCCTATGGCCGCGGCGGGTTCCCGCTGATGAGCCTGCACGACAACATCGTGTGCCAGCACAAGCTGTTGACCGAGCATCTGGGCGTGAAGCGGATTCGGCTCGTCGCCGGTTTTTCGATGGGTGGCATGCAGGCCTTTCAATGGGGCGCCCTGTTTCCGCAACTGGTCGATGCGATTGCGCCGATCTGCGCCTCGGCGCGGATTTCCGACCATAACTGGCTGTTTGTCGACAGCGCCAAGGCCGCGCTGATGCTCGATCCGGATTTCAAGGACGGCTGGTACGACGCGCCGCCGCTGCGCGGCCTGTTGACCTTTGGCAAGGTCTACGCCGCCTGGCTGTTCTCGCAGGATTTCATGCGCGAGAAGCTCTATCGCGGCATCGGGCTGGCAACGCGCCGCGATGTGGTGCTCTTAACCCAGAACTATTTCCTGCAGAACGATGCCAACGACCTGCTCGCGATGGCCGACAGTTGGCTCAACGGCGACATCAGCGCCAACCCGGTCTTCAAGGGCGATCTGGAAAAAGCGCTAGCCGCGATCAGCTGCAAGGCGATTGTGATGCCCGGTGCCACCGACCAGTACTTCCCGCCGGCCGACAACGCGCTCGAAGTCAAACACATGCCAAACGCCGAACTGCGACCGATTCCCTCGGGCTGGGGCCATGGCGCAGGCTTCGGGCTTGATCCGGCCGACAACGCGTTCATCGATCGCGCGCTCAACGAGCTCCTCGCCTGAGGCGGTTTTGATGAACGATTTAACCGACGCCCTCAACCGTCACTACGCGCCGCAAGACGTCAGCGCACGCATCCTCGAGAGTATCCGCGCCGCTGGCCTCGATCCCGACCGTCTGAGCCGGGATGAAGCCTCGATGTTTGACGAGTTCCACGGTGGCGGTCGCGAGTCGACCCGCGCGCTGGCCCGCGACATCGCGCTGGCGCCCGGCACCCGGGTACTCGATGTTGGCTGCGGCATCGGGGGCCCCGCGCGCACGCTGACCGCGGAGTTTGGCTGTGCGGTGACGGGCGTTGATTTGACCGCCGACTTCATCCACGCCGCACGCATGCTCTCCCTGCGGGTTGGCATGGGCGAGACGATCAACTTCATTGAAGGCTCGGCGCTGGCTTTACCGCTGGCCGACGCCGCCTTCGATCTGGTGTGGTCGCAAAACATGCTGATGAACATCCCGGACAAGGCGCAGTTTGCGCGCGAGGTCGCGCGTGTCCTGAAGCCGGGCGGGCGTTGCGCTATTGAGTCGGTGGTGAGCGGCACGGGCAAGGTGCTGTATCCAAGCTTCTGGGCCAGCGAACCCGCGCTGTCCTTTGTGCCCTCGCCGGAAGCCCTGCGCGAGGCCTTTGCCGCCACTGGCATGGTGGCTGAGCTTTGGCAGGACAACACGGCTCGCGTGCTTGCCCACGGTCAGCGCCGCATGGCCGCGCTCGAGC
>JALRCR010000020.1:28102-30169 GCA_023257255.1 Gammaproteobacteria bacterium
GAGCGAGGCGAGGGGCCGCCGCTCGGCATTGGCGTGCTGGTGCCCGACCGGGTGATGGAAAAAACCCGCAATGCCTTGCTCAACAACGAACAAGGCCGGACGCTGGCCATTCAGGCGGTCTGGCGGAAGCCGGCCTGAACCGGAATCAGGAACCGCCGAGGCCGGCGATTTTCCCCGCATATGGGTGAACGAACGGGCTGCGGCACGGCAAACCGCAGCAGCGGGTGACGCTTCGGCTTTTATTCTCCTGCAACTTTCTTTACTTTCGAGAAATCCTGAACCGTCGCGTTACCGCGACGGTCAGCCATGAATTCCGGTGCTCGACGCCCTGTCGATGCCCCCCCAAGCGGAGACCTACACATGGCAACGAGACGTCACAGCGGCCCGGCGACGGCACTGGCCCGGGATTACGGCTTCACGGCGGTCGACGATTACGACACGCGCACCTACATCCTGCCTTTTCTGCGCGATCCGGAGTCGCGCAAGCAGATCATCGCCGAGCACCGCGCCAACCCGCGGGGCGCCGCCGCCCAGCCCGGCATCAAGCCGCCCAATCACAGCGAAGGCCTGAAGCGGCTGATCGACAAACTGCGCATGACGCCGCAGGCCGGCAAACACACGATTGTGGAAGTGGTGCCCTGGCAGGAGTACGCCATTGGCATTCTGCCGGGTCAGCGCGGCGGGGTGATCAAAATCACCCGCGAACGCTACGCGACGCGCGAAGACGCCGAGCACGCGATCTTCCTCAAGCGCCTGCGTGCGCTGCTCGCCCATTACCAGATCAAGCTTTAAGCGGAGACCCACATGAGCCTTGCCCAGGAACTGATGCTGCGGATCACCGGCTATACCGACAAATGCTCGGTGCGCCCCGGCGATGAAGTGAGTTTCCACATTCACAGCGAACTGAACGAATCCTACGACGTGCAGATGGTGCGGCTGATTCACGGAGACACCAATCCCGAAGGTCCCGGCTTCAAGGAGCGGCTGCTGCGCTCGCCCACCAACGGAAAATATCGCGGGCAGCATCAGCCCATGTATGCCGGCAGCTATCTGTTGGTGCCGCACGACGACCGGTTAAACCTGCAGAGTTTTACGCTCTGCGCCTACATTTTTCCGACCACGCCGGTGACCGATCTGGAAGGTACGCCGGTCGGCGCGCAGGCCATCATCTCGAAGTTCAACGCAAAAACCGGCCTCGGCTACGGGCTCTTCATCAACGAAGCCGGCGAACTCGCGCTACGCATCGGTCGCGGCCGCGGCAAGCTGGATGAATACAGCACGAAGAAGCCCTTGTTCCGCAAGGTCTGGTACAAGGTCTCGGCCTCGTTCGATGCGGCCACCGGCGAAGTCCACATCGCCCAGACGCCGTTCGTCACCATCACCAACGGCGGCCATGGCATGAGCATGCTGCACCCGATGGAAGACACCGCCGCTGCCGTGCGCCACCGCGGCACACCGGGCGCGCCGCGCGTGAACGACTGTCCGCTGTTGATGGCGGCCAGCACGATGGAGCCGCACGCCGGGCGCTTCCTGCAGGGCGGCCACTTCCGGCATCTGGATGCGCCGGTGGAAATCCCAGTGCATACCCACAAGTTCAACGGCAAGATCGAGCGGCCCAAAGTCGCGAACCGCGCACTGTCTGCCGCGCAGATCGAAATGCTGCTGGGCGCGGCCGGCATCGAACACGTCTCGGGAGAACTCCGCGCGGCCATCGTCGGCGCCTGGGATTTCAGCGCCAACATCAGCGAGAACGCTGCGTCCACGCACGTGGTGGATACCAGCGTGAACAAGCTGCACGCGGTGGGGGTGAACCTGCCGGTGCGGGGCGTGACGGGTTTCAACTGGAGCTCGGATTTCATGAGCTTCCGCCACGCGCCGCAGGAATACGGCGCGATTCATTTTCACGATGAATCGGTCGACGATGCCCGCTGGCAGCGCTCGTTTACCTTCAAGGTGCCGAAAGGCCTGAAGAGCGGCGTGTACGCCGCGCGCCTGCGCATCAACGGCGCGACCACCGCCGACTGCGAAGACTACGTGCCGTTCTTTGTGCGGCCGCCGGCCGACGGC
>JALRCR010000210.1 GCA_023257255.1 Gammaproteobacteria bacterium
GGCCCGGTGGTCGTAGCGCTTTTCGCCAGCGAGAGCCTCGGCCCCTACGGCGCCATTCCGGTCAACGGCGGCAGGCTCAACATTAACGGCGCGGTGCTGGCGCGTGCGGCGGCAGGACTCACAGATTTGCGCCTGTATGGCGGCGGCATCAACGTCAACGCGCCCGTCACGGCAAACGGGGTGTCCATCCCCAGCCGGCTGTTGGTGGGGCTGGATGCTGGCGCCCTGCAGACCGGCGTCAAGGGCAGGCTGACGGCGGACAATCTCTACATCAGCGCGTTCGGCAGCGCCACGGCGGTGGATGTCGCCACGAATGCGGGCGATGTATACCTGACCAACCTGTTCTCCGACCCGACTTCGCCACCGCCCGCGCCGACCACTCGCAAGACCATCAACCTGTCGCTGGACAACAGCGCCTCCGACCGGGTGGGACGGATCCACACCAACACGGAAGTGACCTTCGATACGGCGGGAAATCCGACGGTGAAGGGCATTGCGTTCAACGATGCCCGCTTCCAGTCCGACAAGACCCTGATTTTCGACGACCAGCTGGCGGCGAGCCGGATGGCGCTTAACGTCGCCAATGGCGCAGCCCGCTTCAACCAGCCCATCCTGATTGGGCAGGGTGCGCTGCCCGCCAGCTTCGGCGATGCGGTGTCGCTGAAGCGGCTGGCAGACGCCGCCGCTGCGGCGGGCAAGACCCTGCCCTTGCCGCAGTTCAACGGCAAGCCGACCGTCGGGCCCAACGCGTTCTTCGCCGCCCGCGCCGGGCTGACGTTCAGCGGGGGCATTACCTTCGACGATCCCGATGTGCCCTACGTCACCTTCCTGACCGATACCGACCTCGACCTCGGCCCCGGCGTGTTCAGCATCAATCCGCTGAAGCAGGATTTTCTGGCGCAGTTCACCTCCTATTCGCCGGGTAAAACGGTGCATATTGAGAACACCCTGCCGAGCCAGCTGGACGGACTTGGGCCGTATTTCACAAACGACCTGCATTTCAAGAAGCTGCCGGGCACCACCTTGGTGTTTGGCGGCGCGCTGGGACCGCAGGGCGGTACGGCCGCGCCGGGCAGCGGGCCGCTCATCATCGGCGCCAACGGGGCGCTGAACGTGGGTGGCCAGAACGCGTTCTTTGTCTCCAACGGCCCAATAACCGGGGCGGGTAATCTGGTGTCAACGGGCTTCGTGGCCGTCGGCACGCCGCCGGCACCGCCGGTTCCGACCACGCCGCCCACCGCGCCCGGCGCCACCAGCGGCACGGTGGCGGGCAGCGTACAAGGCACCATGCAAGGCGGCGAGGGTGCCGAGCAGGTCGCCGAGCAGGACAAGGAAAAAGACAAGGACAAGGAAAATGTCGATGTCGCGGATGCCGGTGAAGGCGATACGGACGGCGTGGTAGACCACAAGTCGAACACCGGACAGATGTGCGAGTAACAGGGTGAAGAACATGCGACCACTGAAATTGGCAAGACGGGCAGGCTGGACCGGCGCACTGGTCGCGTGTTTGACCTTCGCCCAAGGCGTAGCAGCGGAGGCTACTTATGGCCCGATCAAGCAGGGCGAATCCCTGTGGTCGGTGGCGCGTAAAACCGGCGGTGGCAACCCGCAAGCCCGCATGCAGGCGCTGTTTGAACGCAATCCGGACGCCTTCGTGAACGGCGACATGAACCGGCTCAAGGTCGGGGCAACCCTGAATCTCGACGGCCCGGCCGTGGCCGCCGCGCCCACGGCCGCAGCCGTTGCGCCCGCGCCTGCCGTCAAACCGAGCGCCGCGCCCGCCGCTCGGCCGGCCGCTCCGGCGGTCGCAGCCAGCAAGCCTGTCGCCCCGGTCCCGGCCGCGCCTGCCGCTGCCGCGCCAGCGCCGGTCCCGACCGCCGCAAACAACGCCGCCGGTGAAGTCATCAAAGTGGTGGGCCAGGCCTCGGCCGCCAACGAAGCCGGCGATATTCGCCAACTCCAGCCGGGAAATCCGGTCAACACGGGTGAAACCGTGGTGACCGCGCCGGCCAGCTTTCTCCGCATGAAGCTGAGCGACGGTGCGTTCGTCGTACTGCGCCCCAGCACCCGGTTCCAGATTGCCGACTACAAATACACCGAAGACCCGGCCCAGAGCAGCAGCGTGTTCAACCTCTTGAAGGGCGGTTTCCGGGCGGTCACCGGCGCCATCGGCAAGCGCAATCACAATGCGGTCAGCTACAAGACGGCGGTGGCGACGATTGGTATTCGCGGGACCGATGTGGAGGCCGCGGACTGTACCGACGGCTGCCCCGACCTTGGGCTCAAGGTCAAGCGCGGCATGTACTTCAAGGTTCATCAGGGCAAGATCAAGGTCAACGAAAAAGCTTTTGACCCCGGTCAGGCCGGCTATGTGGCCATCGAGGGCGCGGATCCGGTCAATATCGACTTTGAAGACCCGGCCAGCCCGCTGAACAAGGATCCGACCCCGCCCGCCGACCCGGACAAGTGCAACTAAGGCGGCCAGCGGAGCTGGTCAACGCCAGCAGGCGGGTTTCATGAGTGCTGAATTGAGCGTCGTGCTGCCCCCGGGCTTTCGCTCGCTGGTGGTACTGGACCGCAAGCGCCACGCGGGCCTCGGCCTCGCGCCGCAGGCGGCGCGCTTCGCCGCCGGCCTGCATGCGGTGTATCTGAGCCTGCCGGAGTTTGTCGCCGCCGCTCGCCATTGCCCGGTGGTGTTCGCGGAAGCCGAAGGCGGCCGCTGGCAGCCCATGATGCTGACCGGCATCGAAGCCGGTCAGAACCTCTGCGTGGATGCCGCCGGCGAATGGCTGCCCGATATCTACCGCCCGGCCTATGTGCGTCGTTACCCTTTTTGCGCCGTGCGTGCCCCGCAGGGCGAACCGCGTTCGGTGATTTGCGTCGACGACAGCGCGCTGGGCGACTTTCCGCCCGCGCTGTTCGATGACAACGGCGTCGAGTCCACCGCCTGGACCGAACGGCAGCGGCTGATTGAGGAAATGGAAACGGCCGGCCGCCAGACCGACGTGCTCTGTGCGCGGCTGGGCGAATTGAATCTGCTGGAAGCCTTCAACGCGGATATCCGGCCGACCGGGCGTGAGCGTCTGGAGATTGCCGGCATGTGGCGGGTCAACGAGTCCCGTCTCAACACCTTGCCGGCTGAAACCGTGACCGAGCTGATGCGCAGCGGCTTCCTGTCCCGGATTTACGCGCACCTGATGTCGCTGGACAATTTTCACCGCCTGCTGGCGCTTTCCGTCGCACGCACGTCTAATCACCCCGTTGCCGGCTGAGGCCTGGGCGACCCTTCTTTTTTTGCAGTGAGCACAGCCCATGGGCGTTGAAATCAAGCTGAGCGACCGCGAACTGCCGGTCTCGCCGATCTTCATCGATTTTCTCCACCATCTGGTGGCCGACATCCCCTTCGAAGGGGCGGTGTGGGGCGACCAGCTGTCGGAGGCGCTGAGTCACGAACAGAAGCGGATTGTGGACTCCGCCGCGCGCCACGCCGGCGCGGTGATGGCGGCCCCGCTGGGCACCCAGGCCGTCGCGCGGGCCTACGAACTGCTGGTCGCGCTCATGACCGGCAACGTCGAGCCCATCAAGGACCTGCAGCTCAAGTTTCACTTTATCAACGTCATCGGCGTGCCGCGCAACGGCGGCTCCTACCTGACCAAGGAAATCTATCGCGCGCTGGGCTATCACCCCGACCGCGTGCCCAACGTCATTGCGCACGACGGCTTCCCGGAAGCGGGCCCGTTTCGCTTCGAGCGTGGGGTGAACTCCTGGATGAGCAGCCTGCAGACCATGGCCGAGTACCTGACCATGGTCGAGCTCTACTTCGGGCGCAACCGGTCGCACGGCGGCAAGATCCAGGTCCCGAAGAAGCTCACCAAGGGCAGCTATGCCGGCGGGTTTTTCCAACGGATTCTGGGGCAGGCGGTGGAGAACATCCTGACCGTGCGCCACCCCGTGACCTCGGCCATTTCCACGTACGAGAAATCCGGCGGCCTGCCCGCCGACGGGCTGTTCCGGGTGCGCGGGAATATCGAGGAATGGGTGCGGCGGGACCTCAGCTACACCGGCTGCGATGCGCAGCAGTTGGCGAAAATGCCGTATTTCGACGCCTATCTGCGCTACTGGGAGCAGTATCACTACTACATCGCGACCACCGGGCTCAGCGCCAACCGCGACATCGTGGTGGTGGCCTACGGCAAGGAGCGCATGGAAGAGCTCGCCAAGTCCTTCTACTACCGCTTCGGTCAGCGCAACCCGCAGCCCGAGGCCTTCGAAGTGTTCGGCAACCAGCAGCGCCATCCGGACTGGATGACAAAAGCCGAGCCGGTGGTGCGCCGGGTAGCCGAGGTCTGGGCAACCGTCGGTCTCGATTTCCCGCTCGAGGCGGTGATGGAAGCCTGGTGAGAGAACCTGACACCGCGCCCTGTGCGGTGCGAAAACCGCTTGCCGCCCGCCGCCCGACTCGCCAATGATCCCGCCTCCAGATACGCGCCCGCAGCCACGAAAGAAATCCCATGTTTGAGAACCTGAGCGAACGCTTTACCGGCATCGTCAAACGCCTGCGCGGCGAGGCGCGGCTGACCGAAGACAACATCGACGCCACGCTGCGCGAAGTGCGCATGGCCCTGCTCGAAGCCGACGTCGCGCTGCCGGTAGTAAAAGATTTTCTGGACCGGGTGCGGGTGCGTGCGCTGGGCCAGGAGGTCATCGGCACCCTGACGCCGGGTCAGGCGCTGGTGCGGGTGGTCCGCGATGAACTGACCAGCGTGATGGGCGAGGCGGGCGTGGGGCTCGACTTCAACGCCCAGCCGCCGGTGGTGGTGCTGCTGGCCGGTCTGCAGGGTTCGGGTAAAACGACCAGCGCCGCCAAGCTCGCCAAGCGTCTGAAGGAACAGGACCGCAAGTCCGTGGCGGTGGTGAGTTGCGACGTCTACCGTCCGGCAGCGATCGAGCAGTTGCGCATTCTGGCCGGCGAAATTGGCGTCGACTGCTACCCCAGCACCGGGGAAAGCCCCGAGCGGATCGCGCTGGAAGCCCTCGACCTCGCGCGCCGCCAGTTGAAAGACGTGCTGATCGTCGATACCGCCGGCCGGCTCGCGATCGACGAAGCCATGATGACGGAAATTCGCGGCCTGCATGCCGCGCTCAATCCGCGCGAAACCCTGTTCGTGATCGACGCCATGATGGGTCAGGACGCGGTGAAAACCGCGCAGGCCTTTAACGAGGCGCTGCCGCTGACCGGCGTGGTGCTGACCAAGGCCGACGGCGACGCCCGCGGCGGTGCGGCGCTGTCGGTGCGCCACATCACCGGCAAACCCATCAAGTTCATCGGCATGGGCGAGAAGGTCAACGCGCTCGAGCCTTTCTATCCCGACCGCATGGCCTCGCGCATCCTCGGCATGGGCGACGTGCTGTCGCTGATCGAGGAAGTCGAACAGAAGGTCGACAAAGACAAAGCGGCCAAGGTTGCGGACAAACTTGCCAAGGGCAAGGGCTTCGACCTCAGCGATTTTCGCGATCAGCTTGAGCAAATGAAAAACATGGGCGGACTCACCTCGCTCATGAGCAAGCTGCCGGGCGTTGCCGAGTTGCCGGAGCAGGTCAAGAACCGCGTAAACGACCGCGATATGGTGCGGCTGGCGGCCATCATCGACTCCATGACCCCCAACGAGCGGCGCTTCCCCGCGATCATCAAGGCCTCGCGCAAGCAGCGCATCGCCGCTGGTTCCGGCACCCAGGTGCAGGACGTCAACCGGCTGTTGAAACAGTTTGAAAACATGCAGCGCATGATGAAAAAAGTATCCAAGAAAGGCGGTCTGCAGGCCCTGATGCGCGGCATGCGCGGCCAGTTTCCGCCCGGTGGCGGCATGCCCTTCCGCTAGAACTCCCTTCATTTCCTTTCTCGCAGGCGACTGCCGTTCGCGGCACGGAGACTTCCCATGACCGACCAACTTGACCGCAACGCGCTGATTTATCACGAGCTGCCCCGCCCGGGTAAAACCGAAATCACGCCCACCAAGCCGCTCGCCAACCAGCGCGATCTGGCGCTGGCCTATTCGCCTGGCGTGGCAGCGCCCTGCCTTGCGAT
>JALRCR010000211.1 GCA_023257255.1 Gammaproteobacteria bacterium
GATGTGTCTGGGCATGAATCCCGACCAGCTCCTGCCGGGCGAGCGCTGCGCCTCGACCTCCAACCGCAATTTTGAAGGACGGCAAGGCCACGGCGGACGCACCCATCTGGTCTCGCCGGCGATGGCCGCCGCGGCCGGCATTGCCGGTCATTTCGTAGACGTGCAAAAGGTCTGAACCATGGAAGCTTTTACCCGCCTTACCGGCCTGGTGGCCCCGATCGATCGGCCGAACGTCGACACCGACGCCATCATCCCCAAGCAGTTCCTGAAGTCGATCAAGCGCTCGGGCTTCGGCCCCAATCTGTTCGACGAATGGCGTTATCTGGACAAGGGCGAGCCCGACAAGGCCAACGAAGGCCGGCCGCTGAACCCGGATTTCATCCTCAACCAGTCGCGCTATCAGGGCGCGCAGATTTTGCTGGCGCGGGATAACTTCGGCTGCGGCTCGTCCCGCGAGCACGCGCCCTGGGCCATTTACGACTACGGCTTCCGGGCCGTGATTGCGCCGAGCTTCGCCGACATCTTCTACGGCAACTCGGCCAAGAACGGGCTGTTGCTGGTGACCCTGTCGGCAGAGATCGTCGAGCGCCTGTTCAACGACACCCGCGCCACGCCGGGCTACGCGCTGACCATCGACCTTGGCGCGCAGACGGTGATCACGCCGGCGGGTGAAATCTTCCAGTTCGATTACGCAGCCGGCCTCAAGCACCGCATGCTGAACGGGCTCGACGACATCGGCATGACGCTGCAGAAAGCCGACGCCATCCGCGCCTACGAAGCCAAACGCAAACAGAGCGCGCCCTGGCTCTTCGCGGAGACCTGAAGCCATGCTCTACCAACTCGACGAACATCGCGTGCACTGCCGGGGCGACTACTGGGTGGCCGACAGCGCGTCCGTGATGGGCCGGGTCATCCTCGGCCATCAGGCCAGCGTGTGGTTTGGCGCGGTGTTGCGCGGCGACAACGACCTCATCACCGTCGGCGACTATTCCAACGTGCAGGATCTCTCGGTGCTGCATACGGACGAAGGCTGCCCGCTGACCATCGGCGAGTACTGCACCATCGGCCACAAGGTGATGCTGCACGGCTGCACTATCGGCAACGGCTCGCTAATCGGAATTAACTCGGTGATTCTCAACAATGCCGTGATCGGCGAGAACTGCCTGATTGGCGCCGGCGCGCTGATCACCGAAGGCAAGCAGATCCCGCCCGGCAGCCTCGTCATGGGCTCGCCCGGCAAAGTGGTGCGGGAACTCACGCCCGAGCAAATCGCCGGCCTGCGCCGTTCGGCGGAAGGCTATGTGGCGAACAGCCAGCGCTTTCGCGCGGGGCTGATCGCACAGGCCAGCGCGCTCAAGGTCTGAGCGCGCCGCGCTAGCGATACAGCCAGCGCAGCCCGCGGCTGACCGCCGCAGGAATGGTGGAGTGATGTAACTCGCCGTCGAGCAGCGCAAACGTGCTGTCGACCGGCGGGGCGTTGCGGGCGGCGAGACGCGCCTGCATCGCCTGCGTATTGGCGACCATGGGAATATCCCCAATCAGGGTTTCCTCGCTGCCGGCCGAGAGAAATACCCGTCCCGGAGCGGCCGGCGCGCTTGTCGCCGTCGTGGCCTCCAAATCAAAAATCATCCGACCGTCCCACCACGAGGACGGGCTGGCCAGCAGCCAGCGACCGAAGGCGCTCGGCCGGGTAAACAGCGTGTACAGCCCGAACAGGCCCGACAGCGAGTGCCCGATCAGCGTCCGGTCGGTCCGGTCGATGGCATAGCGGTCCTCCAGCATGGGCAGCGCTTCCTCCAGCAGCCAGCGCTGAAAATCGGCGGCCTGTCCGTACACCGGGGCGTCCGCCATGCTGCGGGTGACCGCCGCCGGTAGCGGCGCGCTGGTCGGGGTGAAGGCCGCGGCGCGGGCGTGGACCACGGCCCGCGCGCTGTCGGCAGTCCAGCCCACGCCCACCACAATCGCCCGCGGCAGCAGCCGGGCCAGACCCAGATTAAGCGACGCGTCGCACACCGTGCCGAAGGTCCATTGGGCATCCAGACAAACCAGCACCGGGTAGGGCTCGGGTCGTGTGCCGTAGCCTTCGGGCAGGGCCACCTGCAAGAGGCGACCGTTGGCGTCATCACGATGTTGGTGGTGGGTCCAGAGCATGGGTGTCAGGCGGGGGCGTCGGGAAACTCGCCATCGAGGTAGTACCAGCGGCCGCCCTCGCGCCGGAAGCGACTGCACTCGTGCAGACGATGCGCCTTGCCGCCCGTCTTGTAGCGGGCCACAAATTCGACGCTGGCGGTGTCGCCCGCGCTCGCGTGCCGCCGCACCTGCAGGCCCAGCCAGCGCATGGGTTCCAGCGCGAGTCGCGACGGGCGTGTCTGCGGATGCCAGCTCGCCAACAGATAGGCGTCAAGTCCGAGCACATAGGCGCTGTAGCGGCTGCGCATCAGTTGCTCGGCGCTGGGCGCCGGCTCGCCGGCATGCAGCGGCCCGCAGCACTGGTCGTAGCGCGTGTCGGGCGTGCAAGGACAAGGCTGCGGGGCCGGCATGCTCAACTCAGCGCGCGCCGCGTGCCGCCAGTCGCAGGCTCATGCGGTCCCCAGCTTGGCCTGCAGGGCCTCGGCCTGCGCCAGCAGTTCCTCTTCGGCCGGCGCCAGGGCGTGCAGTCTGCTCAGCGCGTAGTGCGCCATCGCCAGATCGCCGATCAGCTCGCAGAACTGCGCGCGGTACAGCCAGCCGTGGGGCGAGTCCGGCACCTCGCGGTTCATAATCTCAATCAGGCCAATCGCGCCCTTGAGATCCTCGGACGCCAGCCGCCAGGCCGCCCACTGCACATAGCCCTCGCCGCGCGCCGGGTCGACCGCCACGGCCTGCTCGATGACCCGCTCGGCATCGTCAATTTCGCCCCGATCACCGTGCTTCAGCGCGAGATACAACAGCAGGTCGTACTCCAGTTGGCGTGCGGCGGCGGACTCGGCCTCGGCCTCGCGCGGGGCGGGCGGCGCCACGCGGTGCAGCGGCTCGCGCTGTTTGCGCGCGTTCACCCAGACCGGGCTCATCTCCAGCAAGGGGTCGAAGTAATCGATGGTTTCGGTGTCCAGAAGCTCAAAACCGGCGTCGGCGTGCAGCCGTGCCAGAGCCTCTGCTTCGTAGGTGCGGATGGTCAGGGTGTCGGCGGCAGCCGCGGCGTGCCGCGCGCCGATCCAGAACTGGTAACGAAACAGCCCGCCGGGCGCCAGCACCCGTCCGGCTTCCAGGAAATAGCACTCGAGCACGTCTTCCGGCAGATGCGGCAAGACCGAGTAGCTGAAGATCAGGTCGAAGTAGCCGTCGGTAAAATCGGCCAGATCGATGCCGGAGTTGGCCTCGAAGCGCAGGCCCGCCTTGTCGGCGTGCAGGCGCCGGGCCTCGGCGATCATTTCGGGCGAAACATCGACGCCCACCACCTCGGCGCAACGCCCGGCGAGTTCGGCCGACATCCGGCCGATGCCACAGCCCAGATCCAGCACCCGTGCGCTCGGCGACAAGGGGGCCGGCAGGCCGTTCAGCAACGCGGCGGCGTCTTTAAGCGCCGACGCCCGGTAGCTTTCATCATCGGCGTCGGCCGTGGCGGCCACCCAGTACCGTGGGTCAATCCGGGCACGACGATCCCAGTCGGCGCGCATTTTCTGCGCGATATCCGCGGTTTTCTGAGCGGTTAACGGATCCTGTGACGCCTTCAAACGCGGTCCCTTGATGCTTGCGACTACCAGCCACCGCACAGGCTTGCGCCTGCGGCATAGTCAATGGCGGCTGCACAGGCAACACGCTTGAACCGGATAGTAGACGAAGCCGGACCGCCCGGGGTGTCCGCGCTGCTCGCTCAGGCGGCGACGGGCACGTTCCTCGCGGCTTCGGCAGGCGCTGCCGGGACGGTGATTTTCAGCAGACCGTCGCGCAGCTCCGCGCTGACCTGCTCGCGATCGATCTTGCGGGGCAGGTGCACGGCGCGAAACACCCGGCCGCGCGGCAGCTCGCTGACGTGCAGCACCTCGCCCTCCGGCGCGCTGCCGCAGACCGCCGACTTGATCAGGATTTCGTCGTCCGTGCTCTGCACTTCGACGTCGGCGGGTTTGAGACCGGGTACGGCGACTTCCACCACGAAACCCTCGGCGGTTTCGGCCACCGTCATCTGCGGCTGCCAGACCAGCTCGCGTTCGGCGGCCAGCCAGTCGTCCAGCGGGCCGGCGAGTTCGGCCGGGCGCTGGCAGAAGATGTCGTAGGCCCGTTGCATCACGGTGTCGCGCAGGCGGGTGAACTCGTCGCGCAGGGAGGACGTCGGGTGGGTCTCGACCTTGTGCGAGAGTTTCTGTTCGTTCAGCGGCTTGGCCATGGGAAAAATCCTCCGGAAAGGGCGATTAGGGGGTGACTGTTCGGGCTCCCACCCTAGCCGGCCATCCCCCGCCCGGCCTTGATCCGTCGCAAGGTCGTTTGGGTCCCCCGCCTCGGCGCCGCCTCAGGCCTCGGCGCGTCCGGCGTAGCGCAGCGCGCGCCCCAGCTTCTGCTGGCCCAGCGCCGGCAGGAAGTGGTCCCGGTTCCACACCCGTACGCCGGCGATGTACACCCCGTCGACGACTCCGTCGGAGCGGTTGACGATCTGCTCCTCGCGCAGGAAGTCGCGATAGACCTTCTGGCGATGCGCGTCGGAGTCGTAGGCGGCCAGCGCCTCGGGGTCGACCAGCGTGATGTCGGCCTGTCGGCCGACTTCGATGGTGCCGGTGTCCAGACCAAAGAACGCCGCCGGGGCGCTGGTCAGGCGTTTGACCGCCTCGGCCACGCGGGCCGGGCCACGCGGCTGGGCAATTTTCAGCGTCATCAGGTTGCCGTCGAAAAAGGCCATGTTGATCAGGTGCGCGCCCGAATCGTTGAAGCCGGGCAGCGTGTGCTTGTCGAACAGCAACTGCTCCAGAATCTCCGGCCGGTCGTTGCCGACCGTGAAGTGGAAGCGAATCTCGCGGTCGTATTCGCGCAGCAGGTGCAGGAAAAACACCGCGTCGCTGCGCAGGGAATCGGCGGCGGCGACGCAGGCCGCCACTTCCGCCTCGCTGCGTGCGGCGCTCGTCTCGCCCGCGTGATAACGCTTGATGCGGTCGAAAATCTGCGCCATCTGCTCGCCCGTCCATTCGGGCACCGGGCTTGAGTCGACGAACATGATGTTCAGATTGCGCTGGAAGGTGGAGATGATGTTCTTGTCCGACCAGTCGCGTTCAAACTTCGCGATGTAGGCGGGGTTTTCCAGAATTTTCCGGCGGCCTTCGCGGTCTTCCAGGTCGCATTCCAGCAGGGGGCGGGTGGTCGCGAATTCCTCGAACACCGGATTGACCGGCCCCTCGCACCACAGCTGGAAGGGCGCCGAGAGCACCTGGAAGTGGAAGTTGCCTTTCATCAGCCAGGAGTTGAGGAAGCGGGCGAGGCCGAGGAAGGTTTTCCACACCTCGCGCTGGTGCACGAGGTCGATGGCGGTCAGCGCGGTGGTGCGCAGCGGCTTCTTGAACAGGCGCCCGCTGGTATAGAGAAAACGCTTGAAGGTGGCGATGCGGTTCAGCGCGTCAGGTGTGGCCTGCCACACGCGGTCGTGCTTGCGCACCACGTCCAGCAGGCGGCGGTATTCGCCGTGCCGGGCGTAAGGCGAGGGAATTTTGGCCTTGGTGTTCGGTTCGTTGGCCAGATAGTGGAAGGGGATGTTGTCGGTGGAGAATCCGACATAGCCCTGCTGCATGGCCTCTTCCAGCAGCGTTTCCATCTTCTTCATTTCTTCCGGCGTCGGGTCGCGGCTGATGGCGGCGTCCGTGCCCATCACCTCAATGCGGAGCATGGAGTGCGGGATCAGCGCGGCCACGTTGGGGCCCAGATTGAGCCCGTCCAGATGCTTCAGGTAGTCGCCGGTATTGTCCCAGTCCATCAGGTCCACGCAGCTGCGCAGCACGTGCTTCGGAATGTTCTCGACCCGCGCAAAGCAGTCAAGGATGGGGTCGTCGCGGCCGTAGCGCTGGGAGCCAAATGACGTGCCCAGACTGCAGTTGCCAAACACCACG
>JALRCR010000212.1 GCA_023257255.1 Gammaproteobacteria bacterium
AAACCTTCCTCAATCCCGCACCGGGCCGGGATTACACCATTCATATCGAAATCCCCGAGTTCACCTGCCTGTGTCCCAAAACCGGTCAGCCTGACTTTGCCCATCTTGACCTCGCGTACGTGCCGGATGCCGCCTGCATCGAACTGAAGTCCCTGAAGCTCTACATCTGGTCCTTCCGTGATGTCGGCGCCTTCCATGAAGCGGTCACCAATCAGATGTTGGACGAGATGGTCGCCGCCTGTGCCCCACGCTTCGCCCGCCTCAGCGCGCGCTTCAACGTCCGCGGCGGAACCTATCCCACGATCGTGGTGGAGCACCGTAAACCGGGCTGGTCTGCACCGGCGCTCGTTCAACTGCCGTGAGTGCGGCAACGGCACCCGGCCTGGTCGCCGGTGCCCGTTGCCTGTGGCAGGGTCTAGTCCTGTTAACGCGCCCCGGCCTGCGCCGCTGGGCCGTTATGCCGGTGCTGATCTCGGCGCTTTTATTCGGACTCTTGGCGGTTGGCCTAGGCAATGAACTGCTGGCGTTGCTCGCGCCTGATGCGGACGAGTCGCTCGTCTGGCTGCGCTGGCTCATCTGGCTTGGTCTGGGCATCGCTGGCCTCATCGCTTGCGGCTTCTTGCTGACGCTACTGGCGGGGATTATCGCTGCCCCGTTTCTGAGTCAACTGACGGCCGCAGTCGCGCATGAACTGGATCCCACCACACTGGAGGCACCGCAGGCAGGCGGCTGGCGTTCACTGGGGCAAGGCCTGGCCGGTGAATGGCGAAAGCTGAAATACATGCTGTTGCTTCTGGTATTGCCCGTGCTTGTCATGCTGGTGCCGGGCCTCAACCTGCTGGCGCCCTTGTGCTGGTTCGTGGTCGGCGCCTGGTTGCTGGCGGTCGAGTTTGTCGACTATCCGTGTGCCCATCGCGGGCAGCATTTTCCGGGCGTACTTCAGGTCGTGCGCCTGCACCGTCGGCTGGCTTTTGGCTTCGGCGGCGGGGTCACCCTGCTCAGCGCCCTGCCCGTGTTGAACTGTCTGCTATTGCCGGCCGCCGTTGCCGGTGCCTGCGTGCTGTATCAACGCTATTGCGCGGGCGGCAGGTCTTGACCGATGCGGCCCGCCAGCGCTGAAACCACAGCTTATCGCGGGCGTTTTGCGCCCTCACCCAGCGGTGATCTGCATTTTGGCTCGGTGGTCGCGGCGCTTGGCAGTTTTCTGCAAGCGCGCGCCCAGGGCGGCGAATGGCTGCTCCGCATCGAAAACATCGACCCACCGCGCGAAGTGCCCGGTGCCGCAGCGTCGATCCTGCACCAGTTGGAGCGCTTGGGTCTGTGCTGGGATGGTGAGGTGGTCTACCAGCGCGACCGCGAGGAGGCGCATCGTGCGGCGTTTGCCGAACTGAAAAACGCCGGACTTCTCTACCGCTGCCGCTGCTCGCGCCGGGTGGCAGGCCCCGGCCGCTACCCCGGTACCTGCGCTCAGGCACAACTGGGTAAGGAGGTGAGCGGCGCGGACCGTCTCCGGGTAGACAACAGGCCCATTGTTTTTACGGATGCCCTGCGCGGCGCGGTCAGCGAAAATCTCGCCGAACGATGCGGCGATTTCGTGATCTGGCGGGCTGAAAACTGGCCGGCCTACCACCTCGCGGTGGTGGTTGACGACGCCGCCGCCGGCATCACTGAAATCGTGCGCGGCGGCGACCTGCTAGACGTGACGACCCGACAGATTTATCTCCAGCAGTGCCTCGGCCTGCCAAGCCCGGCGTATTGCCACCTGCCGCTAGCGCTGGACCTTGACGGCGCCAAGCTCAGCAAACAGACACAGGCTGCGCCGGTCTCCGGCTTGGCCGCCGAGCGCGTGCTGTCAGCGGCGCTCCGATTCCTCGGACATCCGCCGCCGGACAGCCTGCTGGGCGCTACGCCTGAGGCGCTGCTGGCCTGGGCGGTTGCGCACTGGCGTCTGGCGCTCATACCGCCCGACGACCGGTGCCCAGCGCCCGCTGATTTGGCCTAGCCGAAAGCCTGTCGCGCAGCGCTGAACGCGGCCTGCAACTCAGCGTAGCTGCGCGCCACCGGGTACTGCGGGTAGTCCCGCACGACGTTATCCGGCGGGCAGAAAAAGCAGCCCCGGTCAGCCTCCTCGAGCATAGGAATGTCGTTGTAGGAGTCACCGGTGCACATCACCTGATAGCGCATCGACTTGAAGCCGCGCACGGCGTGGCGTTTCGGATCGGGTTGACGCAACTGGTAGTCGCTAATCGAACCGTCGGCCTCGACCCGGAGGCGATGGCACAACATCATGGGCATGCCCAGCTTGCGCAAGAGCGGCAAGGCCAACTCATAGAATGTGTCGGAGACAATCGCCACCTGAAACTCGCCGCGTAGCGCATTGAGAAATTCCGCCGCCCCGGGCAGGGGTGAGAGGCTGTCGGCAGCCGCCATGATGTCGGCGAACTTGAGCCCCCTGTCGCGCATCACGCCAAGGCGCATCCGCATCAACACGTCGTAGTCGGGCACCTCACGGGTGGTCGCCCGCAGTTCTTCTATGCCCGTTCGTTCTGCCAGTCCCACCCAGATTTCGGGAACCAGAACACCTTCAAAATCAAGACAAGCGATATGCATCGGTAACGCTCCACATCTGCTACGTTACAAAAAAGGGGCGCAAGTGTAGCAGGCTAATGAAGACATCCCGGACTTTGCAGAAACTGACAGGCACGGGGCTCTTCCTGAACCTGCTGCTGGGCTGTGGAACCGGCGCGCTGGCCGCGCCGGCGTTGCGGGTTGAAGCGCTGTTTCCGGGACGTGCGGTGCTCTCTATCGATGGCAAACGCCGCGTGCTGGAAGTCGGCAAGCCCGCAGTGGATGGCGTCATCCTGCTCGCCGCCGACAGTCGCCGAGCGCGCTTGCAAGTCGGCGAGGCGGTGCGCGAACTCACGGTAAACGAGCGCGTCGGCGCCAGTTTTACAGCCCCCGCGCAACGCCCCGGACTAACCCTCAGTGAAGCGCGCGACGGACATTTCTACGTCGATGGCACCATCAACGGCAGCTTGGTCCGCTTTGTGGTTGATACGGGCGCCAGCACCGTCGCTCTGAGCGGACGCGAAGCCCGCAAGCTGGGCCTGATGTTTTTGCGCGACGGCAGACCCGGCACCGTCGAGACCGCCGCGGGCCCTGCGCCCGCCCACGCGCTTCGTCTGCGCGAACTCAAATTGGGGCCCATCGTGCTGAGCGATGTGCAAGCGATCGTGCTGGAGGGGGATTTTCCGCGCGTCGCGCTGCTGGGCCAGTCCTGCCTCGAGCGGCTGCACATGACGCGCGATGGGGGCGTGTTGGCCCTGCGTCAGCGCTAGGCCGGCGGGTCGCCGGCAGTCTTGAAGCGAGACCGATCCCACATAACCTCGCGCCCGCCGTCTGCCCTCGCGAGCACCCGACAAAGCACGAACAGCAAATCAGACAGGCGATTGACGTAGCGCAGGACCGCGTCAGAGACCTCACCGGCCTGTGCCGCGGTGACAATTGCCCGCTCCGCTCGGCGACAGACCGCGCGCGCGAGTTGGCAGACCGCCGACGCCCGGTTGCCGCCGGGCAGGATGAACTCCTTCAGCGGCGGCAGGCTTTCGTTGTACTGGTCGATGAGTTGCTCAAGCCGCGGCACGGCGCCCGCGTGCAATAACTGGCTGCCGGGAATCGATAACTCACCGCCCAGATCAAACAGGTCGTGCTGAATTTCGAACAGCGCGGCGCCGAGATCGCCCGGCAGCGGTTCACACAGCAGCAGGCCAATGACCGTATTGAGCTCGTCCACTTCGCCCAAGGCGTGAACCCGCGCCGAATCCTTACCCGTACGACTGCCGT
Organism: Gammaproteobacteria bacterium; assembly: GCA_023257255.1. Taxonomy (GTDB): domain Bacteria; phylum Pseudomonadota; class Gammaproteobacteria. The sequence goes on from JALRCR010000212.1 coordinate 3,844, forward strand.
CGCCAAGCCCAGTGGTGCCGGCATCACCGGTGCGCGTGTAGATTTTCGAGAGTCGATGTCCCATGGGGAATGCCTTGTGTAGACCGGTCCCGCACTGTAGTCAGGCCGCCGAACCGGTGTCAAAAGGAGATGCCCGTCCTCGCCTGTGGGCTGTTAAACTGCGGCCGCTCATTCCTGAGGTGATGGCGGTACAGCCCACAGATGAATTCCAGCCCAGCAACGCCCGCAGTTACCGCCGATTTTTCGGTCGTCATTCCCTGTTACAACGAGGCAGACAACATCCTTGTGCTGGTCGAGGAAGTCGTCGCCGCCTGCCGCGATCTGGCGTTTGAGATCCTGGTTGTCGACGACGCCAGCACGGATGAATCGGCGAGCAGAATCCGGCGCGCGTTGCCGACCTTCGGTGGGCGCTTGCGCCTGATTCAGCACCGTCGCAACGCAGGCCAGAGCGCGGGCGTGTGTTCCGGGGTGGATGCCGCCCGCGGTCGCATCGTCGTCACGCTAGACGGTGACGGCCAGAACGATCCGGCGGACATCCCGGCGCTGGTTGCAGCGCTCGGGGAGCACGCGGGCCGGTACCCCGTGATTATTTGCGGCCATCGCCAGCGCCGGCGGGACACCTGGGTGCGCCGGCTCTCCTCGCGGATTGCCAACGGCGTCAGGGCCCGCGCGCTGGGCGATGCGACCCCGGACACAGGGTGTGGGCTCAAAGCCTTTGAGCGAAGCCTGTTCATGCAACTGCCCCGCTTCAACCACATGCATCGTTTCCTGCCGGCACTGGTCCGCCGGAGCGGCGGCGAGGCGGTCTCGGTGCCGGTTAATCATCGGCCTCGCTTGCACGGGCAGTCCAAGTACGGCATCGGCAACCGCTTGTGGGTGGGCATCGTTGATATCTTCGGGGTGATGTGGCTGCAACGGCGCGCGTTCCGCCCCACCTCGACCATCGAACTGGTCGCGGAGTCCCCCGAGACATGAACAGCTTGCTGGCGCTGCACGCCACGATTTCCGAGTTTTTCAACCTGCCGCTGGGTCACGGCTTCGGGATTGAACTGAAGGTTGGCAAACTGGTCGGCTATTTCGGCGCGCTGATGTTCGCCGGTCGCTGGTTTGTGCAACTGCTGGCGTCACGCATTTCCGGCCGCCCGGTCATGCCGAGAACGTTCTGGTATATGAGCCTTGCGGGCAGCGTCTGCCTTCTGAGTTATTTTGTGTTTGGCAAGAATGACTCCGTGGGAATCCTCTCCAACCTGTTCCCGCTGTTCGTCTCCGGCTATAACCTCGTACTCGACAGTCGACACCGTAAAAATCAGGCGCTCTAAACCCGGAAGCTCGCCGATGATTCTCCAACGCTATGCCAGGTCCGAATTCCTGCGCTCCTTCGCGATGGTGCTCGGCGCCTTGTTGGTCATTTTCCTGACCACCCGTTTTGCGGCGTTCCTCGGTCAGGCGGCCGACGGACGGATTGCCCCCGGGCACATCTTCGAATTGCTGGGCCTTAAAATGCTGATCTCCCTGCGAGATCTCATTCCCATGAGCCTTTTTCTGGGCATTTTTGCCGCCATCATCCGCCTGCAACGAGACCGGGAACTGGTGGCCATGCGGGCCGCCGGGATCAGCCCGGCGATGCTGCTGGGCGAAGCACTGAAACTTGGACTGGTAGCGGCGGTGCTGGTTGGCACGCTCACGCTCTATGCCGAACCCCGCGTCGAGGAAATCAGCCAGCGGATCCGCGAACAAACCGAAAACGAGGCCACCATCGCCGGCGTCAAGGCCGGGCGTTTCAAAGAAATCGGCGCCGGCAAGCGCATTTTTTATGCCGAAAAAATTGGCACTGACAGCAGGCTGCTCGAACAGGTCTTTGTGCAGGTTCGTGACGGCGACGATGTGGGCCTGTTGCGGGCCGATCAGGCACGGGTCGAAACCGAACCCGGCGACGGCGACCGCTTCGCGGTGTTTCTGGACGGCGTGACCTACAAGGCCAAACCCGGCCAACTCGATTACGTGGTGACTAATTTCGGCAAGTACGCGCTGCGGATCGAAGCCCACGTGCCGACGGATATTTCTGGTTCGGTGAACTACATGCCGACCATGGAACTGCTCCGCTACGACGCGAAAGGTTTCAGGATCGAACTGCAGTGGCGCCTCTCCAAGCCGATCAGCGCCC
>JALRCR010000213.1 GCA_023257255.1 Gammaproteobacteria bacterium
AGCGCCGCGACTACCCGCTGGTGCAGGGCTGTGTGCTCACGATCAGCCTGTCTTACGTCGCAATCAATCTGCTGACCGACGTGCTCTATCAAGTGGCCGACCCGCGGGTGCGCGCGGCATGAAGCGGGCGCTGCGCGGCGGCTGTATCGCGGTGCTGCTGCTGTGGCTCGCCTGCGCACTGGGCGGTAGCCTGCTGCCGTTACAGCCCGATGCCCTCGACCTCACGCAGGTGTTCGCGCCGCCGTCGGCGGCCGACTGGCTGGGGCGCGATGAACTGGGTCGCTCACTGGCGGCGCGCGTGATCAGCGGCGCCGGGGTGTCCTGCGGGGTGGGGCTGGCGGTGACGCTGGTCGCCCTGCTGGTAGGGGTTAGCGTGGGGCTGGCGGCGGCCCTCGCCGGTGGGCTGGTCGACCTGTTACTCACGCGGCTGATCGATATTTTCATGGCCTTTCCGGGGATCCTGCTCGCCATCGCGCTGGCCGGCGTGCTCGGCCCCGGACTCGACAACGTGGTATGGGCGCTGGCGGCGGTGAGCTGGGTAGGGTTCGCCCGTCTGGCGCGGGCGCAAACCTATGCCATCAAATCCCGTGACCATGTGCTGGCCGCGCGGGCGCTGGGCAGCGGGCGGGCGGTGCTGGTCGGGCGACACATCCTGCCGCTCATCGTCGCGCCGCTGGTGGTTGAAGCGAGTTTCGTGCTGGCCGGTGCGGTGGTGGCGGAGGCGGGCCTGTCGTTTTTGGGCCTGGGCGTGCAGGCGCCGGCCGCGTCCTGGGGCAACATGATCCGGCAGGCCATGCAGTTTCTGCTGGTGGCGCCACATATGCTGCCAGGCCCGTGTCTGGCGCTGATGTCGCTGGTGGTCTGTGCGAACGTGCTGGGCGACGGCCTGCGCGAGCGTTGGCAACTGCAGGGTTCACAGGAGAACAAACGATGAGTCTTGGACCGTTGATGGTGGATATCGCCGGCACGGCGCTGTCTTCGGCCGACCGCGATGTGCTGGCCGACCCGCTGGTCGGCGGCGTGATCCTGTTTTCCCGCAACTGGGAAAGCCGCGAGCAGCTCGCCAGGCTCTGCCGCAAGATCAAGAAGGTCCGCTCCGACCTGCTGATCTGCGTCGACCACGAGGGCGGTCGCGTGCAGCGCTTTCGCCCGGCATTTACCGCGCTGCCGGCGCTGGCCAGCATCGGCGCCCGCTACGACCACGAGCCGCATCACGCCCTGCATCTGGCGACCGAAACTGGCTGGCTGATGGCGGCCGAGCTGCGGGCGCTGGGCGTGGATTTCAGCTTTGCGCCGGTGCTGGACCTCTACACCGACTCGAGCCGGGTGATTCGCGAGCGTGCCTTCCATGCCGAACCGGCCGCCGTCGCCCGGCTGGCGCAGGCGTTTCTGCGCGGCATGCACGGTGCGGGCATGGCGGGGGTCGGCAAGCACTTCCCCGGACATGGCTCGGTCGACGCCGATTCTCACCACGAGATGCCGGTCGACCCGCGCCAGCTGTCCACCATTCGCCATCGCGACATGCAGCCGTTCCGGCTGCTGGTGCAGGCCGGGATCGACGCCCTGATGCCGGCGCATATCGTGTTTCCAGCGGTAGACGCGCTGCCGGTCGGGTATTCGCGGATCTGGCTGCAGGAGATCCTGCGCGGCGAGTTGGGCTTTCAGGGCATGGTGTTCAGTGACGACCTGTCGATGTCGGGCGCGGCGATCGCCGACAGTCCGGTGGAGCGCGCCGAACTTGCGCTGGCGGCGGGCTGCGATATCTGCCTGCTGTGCAACGACCGTCGGGCGGTCGAGCGCGTGCTGGGCGGGCTGTCGGTCAAACCCCAGCCGCTCTCGGTGGTGCGCATGATGCGCATGCACGGTCGGGCAGCGCTGGATGACGCCGCCCTTCAGCAATCGGAACGACGACACGCCGTGCAGGCGGCGCTAGCGGCATTGGCCGGCACGGCATGAGCAGGCGCGGCATCGCCGCCTGCACCGCGCTGTGGCTGGTCGCTTGGAGTTTTGGCGCGTTCGCGGCGCCGCTGGTTTGTCCGCCGGCGGCGCTCGCGCTCGCCGGCGCGTCGCTGGCGCCCGGTCCATATCGTCAGGGCTTGTTGTGGCAGCTGCGGGCGCCTTCCGGCGCCGTCAGCCATCTGTTTGGCACCATTCATCTCGGCCTGCCCGAAGTCGCCACGCCCAGCCTTGCGGTACGCGCGGCCTTGAAGGCCAGCCGTAGCTTCGGCATGGAAGTGCTGTTTGATCCGGCAACGCTGCAGGCGGTGGGCGCCAGCGTGGTCGCGCCCGCCGGCCAGTCTCTGGCGGCACGGGCCGAACCGGCGCTGCGCGAGCGGGCGGTCAGCCTGCTCGCCGCCTACGGCGTCGATGCCGAGGCGGCCGGGCGACTGAAACCCTGGGCGGCATGGACAACGCTGGCCTTGCCGCCGGGCGAAACCGGGCTGCCGCTCGATCTGGTCCTGATGGGCGAAGCCGAAGCGCTGGGGCTTGCGCGCTTCGGGCTGGAAACCCTCGCCGAGCAAACCGCGCTGTTTGACCAGTTGTCGGCGGCGGATGAACTGGAACTGCTGCGGGACGCGGTGTGTCACTACGATGCGCAGGCGACGGAACGCGCATCGCTGGTGCAGGCCTGGCGTCGGCAGGACCTCGCCGCGCTCTATGCGACGGGGACGGCGGAGGACAGTCCGTCCGGCCGCCGGCTGCTTCAGCGCATGCTCCACCAGCGCAACGCCATCCTGTTCGAACGTCTGCTGCCGCAGCTGACCGACGGCGGCGCCTTCGTGGCCGTGGGCGCGCTGCATCTGGCCGGGACCGACGGCCTGCTGGCCCGGTTGGCGGCGGCGGGCTATCAGGTGCAGGCGGTGGAATAGCGCGCCGTCGCGCAGGAAGTTCTGCCTATTGGCGGGCTTCCTTAGTACCATCGCCCCCTCTTTTTTCGCGCAGATAAAGACCGCCTTGATGCTGTTTCAATTCACCAAAATGCAGGGGCTGGGCAACGATTTTGTGTTGCTCGACGCCCGCCAACGGGCGCTGCTGCCCACCCCCGCGCAACTCCGCCAGCTGGCCGACCGGCGCTACGGCGTGGGCTGCGACCAGATTCTCCTGATTGACGCGCCCAGCCTGCCCGGCGCCACGGTGCGCTATCGGGTGTTCAATGCAGACGGCAGCCCGGCGCAGCACTGCGGGAACGGTGTGCGCTGTGTGGCGCGCTATCTCGCACATCACGATGGCCTGCCGGCCGGCAGCCTGCGGGTCGAGATCGGCGGGCGCGATTACGAATTGCAGCTCACCGCAGACGGCATGGTGCGGGTCGATATGGGTGAGCCCGACTTTGCGCCGGCCGCCTTGCCGCTGCGGGTGGCGGCGCCGGCCGCGCGCTATCCCTTCGCCTTCGAGGGCGCCTCCTGGCCCTTCGGTGCGGTCTCGATGGGCAATCCCCACGCGGTGTTCGACGTGCCCGACGTCGAGGCCGCGCCGGTCGGCACGCTCGGCCCCCTGCTGCAGGCCGACGCGATGTTTCCAGAGCGGGTGAACGTGGGATTCATGCAGGTACTGGATGAGGGCCACATTCGTTTGCGGGTCTTCGAGCGCGGGGCCGGCGAGACCCCGGCCTGTGGCACCGGCGCCTGCGCGGCGGTGGCGGTCGGTCGGGTGTGGGGACGTCTCGGGCCGCAGGTCAGCGTGCGGCTGACCGGCGGCGAACTGCGCATCGACTGGCCGGGCCCGGGGCACCGGCTGTGGATGAGCGGCCCGGCGGTCAGCGTGTTTGCCGGGGAAATCGAGCTATGAGCGGCGCGTCGGATGCCGCAATTGGCAGCGAGGAGGTCGCGGCCTACCTGGCGGCGCATCCGCGGTTCTTCAACGACCACCAGACGCTGCTGGCTGCCCTGCAGCTGCCGCATCCCACCGGGCCGGCCGTGTCCCTGTGGGAACGCCAGAACGCCGCGCTGCGCGAGGAAGCCGAGCGCTGGCGCGCGCGCTTCGAGGAGCTCATCGTCCACGCCCGCCAGAACGAAGCCCTGATCGGCCGGATTCAGCAGCTGGTGCTGGCCGTGCTGACCACCACGCCGGCCGGCGCGCTGCTGGATCTGCTGGGGCTGCGACTGGCCGAGGAGTTCCGCGCCGAGCGCGTCACCTCGCTGGTATTCGCCGACGCCCTGGAGGGCGCGGTCAGCGCGTTTGTTGGGCGCGATTCGTCCCGTCGCGACCCCTTTGCCGAACTGTTGGGCCGCCGGACCACGCTGTGCGGCAGGCTCAATCAGGCGCAGCGGCAGGCGCTGTTCGGCGATGGGGGCTTTGAGGGCTCGCACGTCGTGCTGCCGCTGCTGGGCCAGGACTGGGACGGCCTGCTGGTGGTCAGCAGCGCCGACCCGGCGCGTTTTGAGGCCAGCATGGGCACGGAGATTTTGTCCTTCCTCTGCGAGGTGCTGACCATCGTGCTGACCCCGCGGGTGGCGGCGCTGCCTCACGCATGAGTACGGCCTTCGAGCCCGTATCCATCGACGATTACCGCGCCAGCCTGCGGCAGGCTTCGGTGCACACGCAGCGCGCTTATCAGCGCGATCTGGCGCAGTTTCTCAGCTATTGCCAGACCCTGACGCCGGCCTTTCCGCTGGCGGTCGACAGCCACGTGATGCGCGGCTTTCTGGCCCATCTGCACCGCACGGGGCTGGCTCCGCGGTCGATTGCCCGCAGCCTGTCGGCCGTTCGGGGACTGTTTGATTTCCTGATCAAACAGGGTCGCGCACAGGAGAATCCGGTCAGTGGCGTGCGGCCACCCAAGGCGCCGCGGCGTTTGCCCAAAGTGCTGGACGTCGATCAGGCCAACCGCCTGCTGTCGAAAAGCCCCGAGTCCACCCTCGACTGCCGGGATCTGGCGATGTGGGAACTCGCGTACTCCTGCGGGCTGCGGGTGTCTGAACTGGTGGGCCTGAATGTGGAGGCGGTGGATCTCGAGGCCGGCGAGGCGCGGGTGTTCGGAAAAGGCCGCAAGGAGCGCCTGGTGCCGGTGGGGCGGCAGGCCGTGGCAGCCTTGCGCGCCTGGCTGCCCGCGCGTGCGCTGCTGGTGATGGACGAGGAGCCAGCGCTGTTCGTTACCCTGCAAGGCAGCCGCCTCGGCGTGCGCGTGGTGCAGGTCCGGATCAAACAGTGGGCCCTGCGGCAGGGCCTCGAAACCAGCCTGCATCCGCACATGCTGCGGCATTCTTTTGCCAGCCATCTGCTGGAATCCTCGGGCGACCTGCGCGCGGTGCAGGAGCTGCTTGGCCACAGCGATATCCGCACCACGCAGATTTACACCCATCTCGATTTTCAGCATCTGGCCAAGGTTTACGACAGCGCCCATCCGCACGCCAGGCGCAAGAAATAGCGCGATTGGCGCTGACCTGTGCCGGGTCAGGAAACCGCTTGGCCGACAGTGATGGAATGAGGTTCCCGGCGCGCGCTCCCGCGCCTCTCTGCGAGGAACCTCCGATGTCCGACCCGCGATCCGAAATGCCCGAGTTTGACGATGCCCGGCTGGAGCGACGACCCGGCGGCTATTACTGGATTGCCAAACCGACCGGCCGGGAATACGGGCCTTTCAACAGTCTGGCGGCGGCGCTGGACGATTTGAACGCGAGCGCGGAGGGGGCGCTGGAGCCCGGCGAAAGTCTGGCGGAGGCGGAAGATGAAATCGGGATCGCGGACTGGATCGACCCCGACACCGGCGCGCCGGCCGAAGAGGGCGTGCCGCGGCGCGGGGCCGAATGAGGCGCCCGCACGCGCGGCCGTGGCGAGCTACATCGCGACCCAGCCGCCGTCTACCGGCAGCGCCACGCCGGTGACGTAGCTTGAGCGCGGCGACAGCAGCCACGCCACCGCTTCGCCAATTTCAGACGGCTGCGCCACGCGCTTCATGGGCACGGTGCGAATCATCTGCTCGCGGATTTTCACGCTGGCTTCGGTCACCCGGTTCAGCATCGGGGTTTCGATGAAGCCC
>JALRCR010000214.1 GCA_023257255.1 Gammaproteobacteria bacterium
AACGCCGAACTGGGCGGACATATCGCGAGCTACGCCTCTGCCGCCACCCTCTACGAAGTGGGCTACAACCACTTCTGGCACGCACCCAGCGCTGCCCACGGCGGCGATCTGGTGTTCTTTCAGGGGCACTCGGCGCCCGGTATTTACGCCCGCGCCTACCTGCTCGGATTACTCAGCGAGGAGCAGCTCGACAACTTCCGGCAGGACGTCGACGGCAAGGGCCTGACCTCCTACCCGCATCCGTGGATCATGCCGGACTTCTGGCAGTTCCCTACCGTCTCGATGGGCCTCGGACCAATCATGGCGATCTATCAGGCGCGCTTCATGCGCTATCTGGAACATCGCGGCCTGTCGGACACCGCCGGGCGCAAGGTGTGGGCGTTCATGGGCGACGGCGAAATGGACGAGCCGGAGTCTTTCGGCGCCGCCGCGCTCGCCTCGCGCGAGAAGCTCGATAACCTGGTCTTCGTCATCAACTGCAACCTGCAACGCCTCGATGGCCCGGTGCGGGGCAACGGCAAGATCATCCAGGAGCTGGAATCGGACTTCCGCGGCGCCGGCTGGAACGTGATCAAGGTGATCTGGGGCGCGGCCTGGGATCCGCTGATCGCGCGCGACAGCAAAGGCATGCTGCTCCAGCGGATGGAAGAAGCCGTCGACGGCGAATATCAGGCCATGAAGGCCGTCAACGGCGCCTATGTGCGCGAACACTTCTTCGGTAAATACCCCGAACTTAAAGCCCTCGTCGCCAGCATGAGCGACGACGACATCTGGCGGCTCAACCGCGGCGGCCACGACCCGCACAAGATCTACACCGCATTTTCTGCGGCGACAAAACATAAGGGTCAGCCCACGGTGATTCTGGTGAAGACCGTCAAAGGCTACGGTATGGGTGAAGCCGGCGAAGGCAAGATGATCACCCACTCGCAGAAGAAGATGGGCGAAGAATCGCTGCGCCAGTTCCGCGACCGCTTCAACATCCCGATTTCTGACGATGCGATTGCCGATGCGCCGTTCTATCGCCCGCCGGAAGACAGCCCGGAAATGCGCTACCTGCGCGAACGCACCGAGGCGCTGGGCGGCTTCCTGCCGCATCGCCGGCGCGCCGCCGAGCCTTTGCAAATCCCGCCGATCGAGATCTTCGACGCCATGCTGAAAGGCTCCGGCGAGCGCGAGATGTCGACCACCATGGCCTTCGTGCGCATGCTCTCGGCGATGACCCGCGACAAGGCCATCGGCCAGCGCGTGGTGCCGATCGTGCCGGACGAAGCGCGCACCTTCGGCATGGAAGGCATGTTCCGCCAACTCGGGATCTACTCCTCGGTCGGGCAGCTGTACGAACCGGTCGACCACGACGAAGTCATGTACTACCGCGAAGACATCCGCGGGCAGATTCTGGAAGAAGGCATCAACGAGGCGGGCGCCATGTGCTCGTGGATTGCGGCCGGCACGGCCTATTCCAACCACGCCCTGCAGATGATCCCGTTTTTCATTTTCTACTCGATGTTTGGCTTCCAGCGGGTAGGCGATCTGGCCTGGGCGGCAGGCGATATGCGGGCCCGCGGCTTCCTGCTCGGCGGCACGGCCGGGCGCACGACGCTGGCCGGCGAAGGCCTGCAGCATCAGGACGGACACAGCCTCTTGCAGGCGGCGACCATTCCCAACTGCATCGCCTACGACCCGACCTTCGCCTACGAACTGGCGGTGATCATCCACGACGGCCTGAAGCGCATGTACGAGCGGCAGGACAACGTCTTCTACTACATCACCGTGATGAACGAGAACTACGGCCATCCGGCGATGCCGGCAGGTGCGGAGGAAGGCATCATCCGCGGGATTTATCCGCTGAAAGCGCACGCCAAACCGCAGGTTCAACTGCTGGGTTCCGGGGCGATTCTGCGCGAAGTGATCGCCGCCGCCGAATTGCTGGAAGCCGACTTTGGCATTGGCGCCAACCTGTGGAGCGTGACCAGCTTCAACGAACTGCGCCGCGATGGTCTGGACTGCACGCGCTGGAACACGCTCCATCCGGAGGCCACCCCGCGCGTGCCCTACGTCACCGCCGCGCTGCAGGGTCAGCCGGGCCCGGTGGTGGCAGCCACCGACTACATGAAGACCTACGCCGATCAGGTCCGCGAGTTCGTGCCGGGCCGCTATCGCGTGCTGGGTACCGACGGATTCGGGCGTTCGGATTCGCGGGTGAAGCTGCGCGAGTTCTTCGAGGTCAACCGCTACTACGTGGTGGTGGCGGCGCTGAAGGCGCTGGCGGATGAAGGCAGTATCCCGGCCAGTACGGTCACCGCCGCGCTGCAGAAGTACGGCATCAACGTCGACAAACCAAACCCCACTACGGTCTGAGCGCAGGAGACGCCCATGGAAATCGAAGTCCTGGTGCCGGATATCGGCGATTTCGACAGCGTCGATGTGATCGACGTGCTGGTCAAACCGGGGGATGAGGTCAAGGCCGAAGACCCGCTAATCACGCTGGAGAGCGACAAGGCGACGATGGACATCCCGGCGCCGCGCGCCGGGCGCATCGGCCAGATCAGCGTAAAGGTCGGTGACAAAATTGCCGAAGGCGGACGCATCCTGCTGCTGGAACTGACCGAGGCCGCGCCGGCCGCCGCCCCGCAGCCGGTCGCGGCACCCGCCGCTGCAGCAGCGCCCGCGCCAAAAGCCACGCCCGCCGCGCCGCCCGCACCGGCCCCTGCCGCTGCACCGGTCACAGCGGCCAGCAGCCCCGGCGCGTCGCAGGCTATCCGCGTGCCCGATCTGGGCGATTTTCCCGAAGTCGACGTCATTGAAGTGCTGGTCAAGGAAGGCGATCTCATCGACGCCGACACCCCGCTGGTCACGCTGGAAAGCGACAAGGCGACCATGGAAATCCCGGCCGGCGTCACCGGTCGAATCAGCCGCATCCTGGTGAAACTGGGCGACAAGGTCGCAACCGGCGCCGCGCTGGTCGAAGTCAGCGGTGGCCAGACAACGGCCGCGGTGCCGCCAAGCGCCGACCCTGCCCCGGTCGCGGCAACGCCGGCGCCCGCCGCGCCGCCGCCGACTCAGGCCGCCATACCTGCGGCCAGCGGCCAGAACGGCCGCATTCCGGCCGCTGCAGGTCCCGGCACGCTGGAGGCCCCGCCGGGCAGCGGACGCATCCACGCCGGTCCCGCGATGCGCCGCCTGGCGCGCGAACTGGGCGTCGACCTCGTGCAGGTCAGCGGCAGCGGGCGCAAGGGCCGCATCGTGCGCGACGACGTCGTCGCCCACGTGAAGAAAGTGATGACCACACCGCCCGCGCCGGCCGCCGGTGGCAAATTCGCGCTACCCGAGCAGCCGGTGGTCGACTTCGCGCGCTTCGGCGCCATCGATACCCAGCCACTCAGCAAGATTCGCCGGATGACGGGCCAGAATCTGCACCGCGCGTGGATCACCGCGCCACATGTGACGCAGTTTGATGAAGCCGACATCACCGAACTCGAAGCCTTCCGCAAGACGCAGGGCGCGGCGGCCGAAGCAGCCGGCACCAAGCTCACGCTGCTCGCCTTCCTGATCAAGGCGGTGACGGTCGCGCTGGCGCGCTATCCGGACTTCAACGCCTCGCTTTCCGGCGATGGCGAATCGCTGATTTACAAGCAGTACTTCCACATCGGCATGGCGGCCAACACGCCGCGCGGGCTGGTGGTGCCGGTGCTGCGCGATGCCAATACCAAAGGCTTGCTGGCGCTGGCCAAAGAAGTGCGGGAGCTGGGGACCAAGGCCCGCGACGGCAAGCTGACGCCGGCGGAGATGCAAGGCGGCTGCTTCACGATTTCGAGCCTCGGCGGCGTCAGCGGCACCGCGTTCACGCCCATCATCAACGTGCCGGAAGTGGCGATCCTCGGCGTCTCGCCGGCGGCGATGAAGCCGGTGTGGCAGAACGGCGCTTTCGTGCCACGGCTGATGCTGCCGCTGTCGCTGTCCTACGACCACCGGGTGATCGACGGCGTGGCGGCGGCGGAATTCACCCGCTGTCTGGGCGATATTCTGGGCGATATTCGCCAGATTCTGCTCTAGGCCGGGCGCCCGATGACGGAGTCCCCGCCGCGGGCGCGCTTCTCGATTTGTCTGCTGGAAGACGCGGCCGGCCGGCTCCTGTTCCTCAAGCGCGCGCCGGATCGCGTCATCGGCCCCGACCTCTGGGGCTTTCCTGCGGGCCACATCGAAGACGGCGAAACGCCCGAAGACTGCGCGCGCCGCGAGCTGCGCGAGGAAATCGGTCTGCGGCATGAACTGCAGGAACTCGCCCGCCTCGGGCCCCGTCGCGACAGCCTGTTTGGCGGGATTTACGAAGTGCATCTCTTCCACTACCGCTGGCTGAGCGGCGAGGTAGAGATCAACCACGAACACACCGCGCACCGCTGGATTGCCGCCGCCGACTATCGGGGGCTGGCGGTGATGCGTGGCGTAGATGAAGACATCCGGCTGCTCGAGGTATGGCCGCTGGAAAACTTGCATCTCGAACTGGTGCCGCTAGCGCTGGGCGGTCTGGCCGTGCCGCCGCCGCGGCTCGACTAAGCCAAAGGATCCCGCCCGATGTCAGACGCCGTGGAACTGGTTTACGACAGCTTTGGTGAAGGGCCGCCGCTGGTGATCCTGCACGGGCTTTTCGGCTGGGCGCGCAACTGGCAGAACGTGGCGCGACAGCTGGCCTCGCGCTATCAGGTCATTACGGTCGACGCCCGCAACCACGGCCGCTCGCCGCACACCGAGGCCATGGATTACACGCGGATGAGCGCCGATCTGGCGGCGCTGCTTGCACGACTCGAACTGCGCGATATCACCCTGCTCGGCCACAGCATGGGTGGTAAGACCGCCATGACGCTCGCCCTGAGCGATCCCGCGCGCCTTGCGCGGGTGGTTGTGGTGGATATCTCGCCCGTGCCGTCCGAGGACCAGCACACGCCCATGATCGACGCCATGCTGGCGCTGCCGCCCGCAAGCCTGCGCCGACGCAGCGAAGTTGACACCCTGCTCCGCGCCACCGTGCCGGAAGACGACGTCCGGCTGTTTCTGCTGCAAAGCCTGCTGCCCGCCGAACACGGCGGCAGCTGGCGCTTTAATCTCGCGGCGCTCAAAAGCGGTATGCCGGACCTCATCGGCCCGCTGCCGGTGCCGTCGGCAGCCCGCTTTGTGGGGCCTTTCCGGGTGATCCGGGGTGAAAACTCGTCGCGGGTGAATGCCGAAGCGCTGGCGCTGATCCAGCATCATTTCCCGGCCGCCAGCCTGCATACCGTGGCCAATGCCGGCCACTGGCCCCACGCCGAAGCCCCGGCAGATTTCATACGCGCGCTAAACGACTGCCTGCTACTGTGAATTTGGGGTCAGAGTAAAAACTCGGTGCCGAGCGTTTTTACTCTGACCCCAAATTCGAGAGTTTTTACTCTGACCCCAAATTCTGTAGCTGCCGAGCTGAGCCTCGTGTGGACGGCCTCCGGGGGCTTGGGCAAAATGCCAGCCCCTTCTCTAGCCGCGCGGTCCCATCATGTCCAAAGCCTCAATCAAGAAAGTCGTCCTCGCCTATTCGGGCGGCCTCGATACCTCCGTCATCCTCAAGTGGCTGCAGGAGACCTATGACTGCGAAATCGTGACCTTCACCGCCGACATCGGGCAGGGCGAAGAACTCGAACCGGCGCGCAGCAAGGCAACGCTGATGGGCGTGAAGGAAATTTTCATCGACGACCTGCGCGAAGAATTCGTGCGCGATTTCGTCTTTCCCATGTTCCGCGCCAATACCATTTACGAAGGCGAATACCTGCTCGGCACCTCGATTGCGCGGCCGCTGATCGCCAAGCGTCTGGTCGAGATTGCGCGCATGACCGGCGCAGACGCTATTTCCCACGGCGCCACCGGCAAGGGCAACGATCAGGTGCGCTTCGAACTGGGCGCCTACGCTCTGCAGCCGGATATCCGGGTCATTGCGCCCTGGC
>JALRCR010000215.1 GCA_023257255.1 Gammaproteobacteria bacterium
GCCGCGCGGCACCCCGGCGTACCCATAGGTGCCGTGCAGCCGGACCTTGAACCAGCCCATCCCCGGCTCTTCGCTGTAGACGAAATTCCAGGGCTTCATGATCAGCGCGAAATCCGCCGCCGCACCCCGGTACAGCAGATGCTGCACGCCGTTGGACAGTCCCGCATGGTCGCGGGCCGCAATGTCGACCGGCATCCCGCCATCGGCAAAGCCCAGCATCAGGTCGCCCGTCAGCGGCACGCCGGCATCCACCACCGCGCTTGCCGCTTCCACCAGCGTCGCCACCATGGCTTTCGGATTTGACGACCCGAGCCCGTATACCCAGTCACCGACCACCCGGGCTTCCGGCACCAGATCGGGAAACCCGGCCGGCCCAACCCAGGGGTAGTCGTCCGCGCTGCCTTCCAGATGCGTGTCGACCGGCGCGTACAGCAACAGGCTCGCGCCGCCGCCCGCGCCGCGGCGCTCGGCAAGCACGTTGCCGGAGCGTTCATTCATCGGCAGATAGCGGGCATCGAAGCCGCGCGCCTGCAGTTGCCCGGCGAGATATTCGCTGGCTGCGCCGGCCGCGCCGGTCGGGCTGTGGATGCCGGTCAGGGCCACCAGCAATTGCGTGAGGCGCGCCGGATCGAGCCGCGCCTGCGCCGCCTCAATCCAGCGGCGTTGCTCGGGAGATAACGGAACCTGTTGCGTCGGCTGCATCGGCTTACCTCATTCAGGCGCCGCGCTGGGCGCAAATTGCTCGCTGTGAATCTGTGACGGGTTGACGCCCCAACTGCTCATCAAGATCTGCGCGGCAGCTACCATTGCCGGCGGTCCACAGACGTAGGTGACCGTGTCGGGATGCGCGAAATCGTGAGCGGTAAGCGCGCTTAACGGCGTGCCGGCGAAACATCCCTGCGGCGCGCCCTGTTCTACCGCCATCCTGACCTCGAGCGTCGGCAGCCATTGCTGGAGCAGCGCGAGTTCCTCGGTGCCAAACAGACTCGTCGGCGAGCGACAACCGAAAACCAGCAGCAGCGGTGGCTTGATGCCGCCCTGCCGGCGGATTGATTCCAGCATTGCCAGCACCGGCGCGAGCCCCGTGCCGCCAGCCACAAAAACATGCGGCGCGCGCTTCTTTTCGCGCCAGAAGAACTGGCCGAACGGACCCTCCAGTTCCAGCACGTCGTCGACCTGACAGCGCTCGCCAAGCCAACGCGACATCACGCCGCCGTCGATGAGTCGCACCAGAAACTCGAGCTGTGGCAGGCGCTGCGCGCTGCTCGACGGCGAATAACTGCGCCAGACCGCCGTGCCCGGCACCTTGAGCCGCAGGTACTGGCCGGGTCTGAAATCGAGCCAGTCGTCTTCGGCCAGTTCCAGCCGCAGGCGGACCACGTCCTGGGCCAGCGCCTCGACGGCGTTTACGAAAGCGTGGCAGCGCTGCGGCGCCACTTGCCCGACTTCACTGGCATAAGAGAGTTGAAAAGCACAGGCCGTCGCGGCCTCGGTTTGACAGAGCAGGCGCAGGCCCCGGGCCCACTCGCCCGGCAACAGGGTTGAGCCAGCGCCAGTGCGGATGGCGACGTCGCCTTGCAGCAAGGTGGCGGCGCAGGCGCCACAGCTGCCGGACTGGCACTGATGAAGCACCGGCAGGCCGGCCTGCAAGGCGGCCTCGAGCACCGTCTGGCCGGCGCGCACGCTGAGTTCCCGCGTCACCTCATCCGCGTAGTGCAGGCGCACGGTGGTATCGCTGTTCATACGCTGGCCGTGGGCCCGGTACGCGCTGACTCAGTCTTCAATCTTCCGCACCCGATAGCCGGGTGCAATGCCTTCCGCGAGGCGCCTGAGGCGGATGCTCGAGGTCGGGATCGCGCCTTCAACCCCGCGCCCGGGCTTGGCAATGCCCCGGTTCCAGCGGGATGCAATCTTGCGCCAGGTGATCGGCGAGACGTCGGTCGACACCAGCTGCTCCTCGTCCCAGCCGCTGCCATCGGCGTAGAAATCCTGCATCGCTTCGCGCGCGCTCAGGTCGCAATCGTTGAAGCCGTGCAGCGCCAGCGGCTTGTAGAGATGCTTGTAGCGGTACTCGTAGGCCGAGCGCTCTTCGGCGGTGTTGCAGATTTTGACCAGCACTTCCCAGTACTCGTAGGTGTCGTCTGTGATCGGCACGTACCACTCGTACTGCACGACGTGCTCTTCGGGCCAGTTCTCGACCATCAGCACGCCGGGCAGGAACACCGAGGTGCGGTAGCAGCGGCCGCGCGCGTTCTCTACTTTCAGATTGAGTTCCGGGTTCTCGAGGATTGGCTTCCACTTGTCGGTGAACAGCCACTGCACCATGCCTTTCGGACCGTTCTCGTCTTCGACCGGTGCGATGCAGTCATCCGCCGTCGGCACGATGCCGAGCGGCAGCACCCAGTCCATCGCATGCACGATGGTGTTGTCCTTGTGGACAAGAATGTGCGCGTTGTCGAAACCGTTTTCGCAGGCGATCCGCCAGTTCGAGAAGCCGGTGCGGTGGATGCCTTTGAGCACCGCGTTCTCGTCCAGCACGCTCGGTGAAGCGGGCCACAGGGGATGCGGAAAGCGCGCGTCGTTTTCGGGAAAGCGGACCGGCAGGTCGTGCGCCAGCGGCGGCACGTCTTCATCCGGGAAGTCGTCTTCGCGGACAAACACAAAAATGAGCCCGTTCACTTCCTGCACCGGATAGGTCGTGATGCCGGTCGTGCCAATGAGCTTGTCGTCGGGATTCGCCGCGATGGTCACCAGCCGCCCGGTTTCCAGATCGAACGTGAAGCCGTGGTACCAGCAGCTGATGGTCGAGCGCGTAAAACAGGTTGGCTTGGCCGATAGACGCACACCGCGATGCAGGCACTGATCCTTCAGCGCGAACAGGCGCTCGCCCACCCGCCGCAGCAGGATGGGGATGCCACAAATCTGGATGCCCTCGGTGCCATCCTCCGGCAGTTCTTCGCTGAAGAGCGCCGGATACCAGTGATTGATAAAGCCCCATGCCGCTTCCTTGTAAGGGGCGTACTGCGACTGGGTGCGCGAATCGTTGGTGCGCGCTGGTGCTGTCTGCGACGGGGCGCCCGCGCTCCGCCGGCGAATGATCTTGGGTTCGTTCATCGTCGTCTGCTCCTCGGCTGAAACGTGATGCGTCTCGCGAGACGGGCGGGGCTTGGTGCAGGCCTGCCCGGGCGCGTTCAGGGCTGGCGGCGAGGGTGGTTTATAAAAAATCAAAAATCAATAGATTTTTAATCGATCTTCAATCTAAAAAGTTTTGAGTTTGGCGACAGCCCAAGCCGGGCGCGACAATGAGCCCGACACCAATGGGAGATGAGGCATGAAATCGAGGTATTACCGAAGCTGGCACCTGGCCAGAAATGAATTCGAGTTCAAGACCACCGAATTCGAGTGGGCGATGATCCGGTTTCATGAGGCCTTCGCACGCTTCGTGACCACCACCGGCACGGTCACCATGGGCGGCGACATCAAATACGCCGAGCAGCTAATCCTGCACGTGATCCGGATGCAGGACCGGCCCAAGAACAGCGCCACCATCGCGCGCCTGATCAACCGGGACGACATCCCGAACATCCAGTACAGCCTGCGCAAGCTGGAATCCGCCGGGCTGGTCACCAAGTCGAGGGACGAAAAGAGCAAGCAGTTCAACTACGCCGTGACCGAACTGGGGACCCGCGTCACCGACGAGTACCACGAAATCAAAGGCGAAATCCTGATTGAACGGCTGAAGCAGATTCAGAACATCGAAGGCCGGCTGGAAGATCTGGCGCAGCTGTTGTCGATCCTGACCGGCGTGTATGAAGAATCCTCTCGCGACAGCGCGACGTTTACCCCGATGTCGGAGGCCGACGGCGAAGCCTGAACGTGAAATTGGATCGTTTCTCAAAAAAACATGAATCTTCCATCAATGTTTGATTGATTTTTGATTGAAGCCCTCCTAGTCTTCGGCCAAAGACGGTGTACGGGTCTGGGGCCCGGTTACTGCGTCCGGGCTGCAAGGCCCGATCGCGAGTGGACCGGACAGACTGGACGCCTCCATCGGAACATCGAGGCAGGGGGTATCCATGCTGAATCGTCGGGCGTTCCTGAAATCAGCCGCTGTTTCCGCCAGTGCGCTGCTCATCCCTGTCCTGCTCACACCAGAGGCGCAAGCCCAGTCAGCGACGAAGGGCGCGCGCTCGCCGCTCAGTCCAAACAGCTTCGTGCGCATTACCACAGACGGCGCGGTGGCCGTGGTGGTTGGGCAGGCGGAGATGGGGCAAGGCGTCTTCACCGCGCTGGCAACGGCGCTGGCCGACGAGCTCGACGCGGACTGGAAAAGCGTCTCGGTTGAATCGAGCCGGCCGGAACAGCAATTCGGCAACCCGTTTTTCAACGGCCTGCAGATCACGGCGGCCAGCACCAGCATGATTGTGTTTTTCGAGCCCTACCGGAAAGCCGGCGCGCAAGCGCGGGCCATGCTGATCGCGGCGGCCGCCGCCCGGCTGGGGGTAGCCGCGGCCGACCTGAAAACCCGCGGCGGGCAGGTCATTGCGCCCGACGGCCGTCAGCTTGCGTATGGCGAGCTGGTCGCAGAGGCTGCGGCGCTGCCAATTCCCAAAGCGGTAACGCTCAAGCCGAGCGTCGATTTCACCCTCATCGGCACCTCCCCGGTCAGAGCCGACGTGCTGCCCAAAGCGACCGGCAGCTTCCGCTACGGGCTCGACCGGACCGAGGGCAAGCCGCTGGTGGCGGTTATTGCCCACGCGCCATCGTTTGGCGCAGTGCTCACGCACGTTGATGACGCGGCCGCCCGTGCCGTGCCTGGTTGCCACGCCTGCCTCAGGATTCCATCCGGCGTGGCGGTGCTGGCGCAAGACACCTGGTCGGCGCTGCGCGCCCGTGCCGCCTTGAAGCTCGAGTGGGATGAATCGGCCGGCGCGTCGCTCTCTACCGAAGCGCTGCTTGGACAGTACCAGTCGCTCGCGGCCAAACCCGGCGTGGCGATGAAGAAGCGCACCGGCAAGGATTTATTCGCGGCGGCTGAGAACGACGTGCTGTCCGCCGAATACGTCGTCCCTTATCTCGCGCACCTGCCCATGGAGCCCCTCAACTGCCTCATCGCGCGGCAAGGCAAACGGGTGCTGGTGGAAGTCGGCACCCAGTTCCAGTCGCAGGACCAGCAGGTCGTGGCCAGCATCCTCGGCGTAAGCAAGGACGATGTAGACCTCACGGTCGTCGGCATGGGGGGCGGCTTCGGGCGCCGCGCCAATCCTAAATCGGACTGGATTGCCGACGCCGCGGAGATCCTCAAGGCCTCGCCCGCGCTCGACGTCCCGGTCAAGCTGCTGTGGACGCGCGAAGACGAACTAGCCGCCGGCTACTACCGGCCAATGGTGCTTTCGCGGGTCGCCGCCACGCGGGACGCCGGTGGGAAAATCACGGCCTGGCAGCAGCGCATCGTCGGACAATCGGCCTGCGACGACTCGGCCCTGTCCTTCCTCGTTCAGAACGGCGTTGACCTGACCACCGTCGACGGCGTGACCACCATGAAATACGGCATTGCCGATTTCGGCGTGGAAGTGCATCAGACCAAGTTGGCCGTGCCGGTGCAGTGGATGCGCTCGGTCGGGCATTCGCACAACGTGTTCTTTTTTGAAAGCTTCATGGATGAACTGGCGCACGCCAGCAAGGCCGACCCGGTGGCGTTTCGCCGCGCGCAGTTGACCGATCCGCGCCTCAGTGCGGTGCTCGATGTGGTGGCGGACAAGGCCGCCTGGGCGACCCCCGCCGCCGCAGGCCGCGCGCGCGGGGTTTCGGTTCACGAGTACTACGGCACCTACGTCGCGATGGTGGCCGAAGTGCATCAGGACGACACGGGTTTCCATGTGGACAAAATCATCTGCGCGGTGGACTGCGGT
>JALRCR010000216.1 GCA_023257255.1 Gammaproteobacteria bacterium
ACCACCCCTGTAGGAGCGGCGCGTGCGCCGCGATAACCCCGGACGCTTTTGCCAGACGCATCGCGGCCGCCCGGAAACCCTTGTCGTCGGCGCCGCGCCCTGACTTCGTCCTATGCCGCCCTTGCCAACCGCCCCTTGCCACAGCGCAGCAGCTGCCCGGAGAAGGTGTTGGTTTCCTTGTCGTTCTCGATCGTCACCTGGCCGTTGACCAGAATGTAGCGATAGCCCTGCGCGCGCTGGATGCGGCGCCATTCGCCGCCGGGCAGGTCGTGGACGATTTCGCCCGGCAGCACGTTTAGCTGCTCGTAGTCGTAGACGATGATGTCGGCCGGCGCGCCGCGGCGAATGACGCCGCGATTCTCGAAGCCGGCGACCATCGCCGGCAGGGTGCTCAAGCGCCAGTGCGCTTCTTCCAGACTCATCATGCCGTGCTCGCGCACCGCCTTGCAGATGGTCTCGGTCGGGTAGCGGCCGGCGGTCAGGAACTTGGTGTGCGCGCCGCCGTCGGAGACGCCAAAAATCACATACGGGTTGTCGACGACTTCGCCCATATAGCCCGGCCAGGTGTTGGTGCCTGCGGCGAAGAATTCGGTCTTGAGCCCGTCATGCACGGCGATGTCGAGCAGGGCATCCACCGGGTGCTTGCCGAGCCTCTCGGCGATTGCGCCGATCATCATGTCGCGGTACTGCTCGGTTTCCGGCGAGGCCGGGCCGGTAACGACCAGCTGCGGAATGCCGGAAGTGACGAGGATCGGCATCTGGGTTTTCAGCACCGCGCGGCGCGCCGGGTCGGCAAACTTGGCGAGCTTTTCTTCCACCGTGCCGAGGCAGGCTTCGCGCCACGCCGGACGCTCGTCCCACAGGTTCCAGTCTTCCAGCGTGAAGCCGTAGCCGGCGTCGGTGGTCAGGCCCTGACCGTAGACGCGCAGGCCGCGCTGGTGGCAGCTGTTCAGCCATTTCAGGCTGCCGCGATGTACTTCGGGCTTGTGGTCGTAGACCTGCAGCACGTTCCACACCATGGGTCGGCCGCTGATGTCGGTCAGGCGTTCGATGTGCGCCTGATCCCGCTCCACCGAGCCGGAGGCGATGGTCATCTGCATGAAGCCTTCGTTGCGCTTGCCGAGCACCGCGGCGAGGCGCTCGCAGGTTTCGTCGTGCATGACGTCGGTGACCATCGGCGTGCCGTCGTAGTCCAGCTGCACCGCCGCCGGGCCGTTGGGCATCAGGCGCTGCGCCGACCAGCCGCAGCCGCCGGCATCGAGGGATTCTTCAAACAGGCGACAGATTTCGGCGTGTTCTTTCTCGGTCGGCAGGCGGCCGGCCTTGGCGTCTTCGAGCCCCATCACCCACACCAGCAGCGGCCCGACCGGCACATAGGGCAGGATGTTGATGGCTTTCGGCGCGCGGTCAACGCTGTCGAGAAACTCGGGGAAGGTGGTCCAGTCCCAGGGCATGC
Source organism: Gammaproteobacteria bacterium (assembly GCA_023257255.1). Taxonomy (GTDB): domain Bacteria; phylum Pseudomonadota; class Gammaproteobacteria. The sequence goes on from JALRCR010000216.1 coordinate 1,457, forward strand.
CTTCTTTCATGGAGACATAGGGCACGGCCTCGACGCGGGTCATGGAGAGCATGGCGCGCTCGCGCTCGGCCGGGCGCACCGGCGCAAAGCCGAAGCCGCAGTTGCCGATGGCAGCCGAGGTAATGCCGTGCCAGCCGGAGAGCGTGCAGTAGGGGTCCCAGAACAGCTGCGCGTCATAGTGGGTGTGCAGGTCAACAAAGCCCGGCGCGACGATGCAGCCGCCGGCGTCGATTTCACGCTTGCCCGAGTGCGCCGGCAGGCGGCCGATGTCGGCGACAAGCCCGTTCTTGATGCCGATGTCCGCGCGATAGCGGGCGACGCGCGTGCCGTCGATGAGCATGCCGTTGCGGATGACGAGATCGAATTCAGCCATGAGGCTCTCCCCTGGAATGACCCGCGCGGCGCGGGCTTGTGAGTGGTGCTTTGGGCTGGAATGTAGCACCGAGGCCAGAGGCTGCCCATAGCGCTTACGTCCGGTCGCACGGGACTTCCCGCAAATGGGGGCTGGCCGCCCCCCGGTCGCGTGCTAGCCTCCGCGGGCGACGCCCCGCCGGGCAGCGCATCACATTCCTTTCAAGCATCTAGCCGAGGTCCTCACATGCCTGTCGCCACACTCGAACGTACCCTCAACGCGCCGCTCGACTACTGCTGGGCCTGGCTTGCCGATTTTGGCGCGCTGGACAAGCTGCACCCGCCGGGCAATCTCACGGAATTCAGCTGCGAAGGCAGCCATATCGGCGCCCGGCGCTTCGCCCGATTCAAGCCGGAACTGGGTGTGGAAGGGCAGATCGTGGAGCGGCTGGACGTAGCCGTACCGCAGCGGGTGATCGTGTATTCCATCGTCGAGAACTACCCGCTGCCGATGCTGGACTACGTGGCGGTGGTGCATTTCAGCGATGCCGGTGCCGGCAAGACGCAGATCCGCTGGGAAGGCCACTACACCGAGGGCGCGCTGCCGGCGGCGCAGATGGACGGCCTGCTGCAGGATTTCTACGGGCTCTTCATGGGCAACATGGAGAAGGCTTACGCGCTGGGGAAAAAGGCGGGGGAAACGCCTTACTAACGCGACAGGAGAATTTGGGGTCCCAATTTGGGGTCAGAGTAAAAACTCCCCGAAACGCTTAAAGCCGGCGCAAGCGCGAGCAGTTTTTACTCTGACCCCAAATTCGGGTGCGGTGAGCCTTAGCCGCCGAGGATGGTCTTGGCCTGCGCCCGCAGCTCGATCTTCCTGATCTTGCCCGACGAGGTCATGGGATAGGCCTCGGTGAAGATCACATGACGCGGGATCTTGTAGCTCGCGATCTTGCCTTTCATCCGCCCGAGCAGCTCATCGGCCGAGGCCTGCTGGCCCGGCTTCAGAATGACGAACGCTACCGGCACTTCGGCCAGCCGCGGGTCGGGATAGGCGACGACCGCGGCGTCCATCACTTCCGGCATCTTGCGCAGGTAGGCTTCGACTTCTGCCGGCGAGACGTTCTCGCCGCCCACTTTCAGCATGTCCTTGTAGCGGCCCAGAAAGACCAGGTGACCGTCCGCACGCAGCTTGGCCATGTCGCCGGTGTGTAGCCAGCCCTCGGCGTCTATGGTCTCGCGGGTCGCCTCGGGCTTGTCCCAGTAGCCTTTCATCACCGCGTAGCCGCGCGCCCACAGTTCGCCCGGCTCGTCCACCGGTTGCTCCTCGCCGGTCTCCACGTTGACCACCCGGAACTCGTAGTCGTTCATCGGATAGCCCGAGCCGTGCACGCGCTGCTCGCGGGTGTGCAGCGGGTTGTTGACCGACACATAGGCCCAGGTTTCGCTCATGCCAAAGCCGGAGATGGTGGGGCAGAAGGTGTCCTGTACGCGTTCGGCGATCGGGATGGTGCTTTCAACGCCGGAGGGCAGGGTGCCGATACGCACCTTGAGCGTCCGCGGCTTGCGCTCCTGCGCGGTCAGCAAATCCAGCCAGTGCGCTTCAAAGCCGTGCAGCACGGTCGCGCCTTCGGCTTCTGCCAAATCCAGCGCTTTCTCGGCGTCGAAGACGTCCATCATCACGTGCCGCGAGCCGCACAGCACGCTCATCATCACGATCTCGCTGAAGGCGTAGATGTGAAACAGCGGCAGGTAGTTCATGTGAACTTCCTGACTGGTGTAGCCCATGACCTGCGCGCGTTCGTGGGTGCAGCGAATGGGCACGTGGCTGTGCATCACGCCTTTGGGATTGCCGGTGGTGCCCGAGGTGTAGGCGAGCATCATCAGGCTGTCCGGATCCACCGCCGCTGCGCGGGCGGCGAGCGTCTCGTCGCTGACGGCTTCACCCGCCGCGAGCAGCGCGTCCCAGCCGGTGGCGTTGGGCAGGCGCAGTTCGCCGAGCACCACGAGGCGCTTCAGATCGGGATAGTTGGCGACCTTGAGGCCATCGGCGATGCGCTCGATGCTCGGCATCGACTCCATCAGCATGCCCTGATAGTCGACCGGACCCGAGCGATCGAGGCTGATGAGCGTGCCGCTTTTCGACTGGGTGACGGTGTAGGCGACGTCGTCGGTGCGATAGCGGGTATTGAGCGGCACGATGCAGCCGCCGACCCGCGCAATGGCGAACATCAGAAACAGCCACTCGGGGCGGTTGGTCATCCACAGTGCCACGTGCTCGCGCGGCTGCACGCCGAGTGCGATGAGGCCTTTCGCCACCCGGTTGGTTTCGTGATTTAGCTGCGCATAGGTCCAGCGCTCGCCGTTGAAAGAAAACGCTTCACGGGCGCCCCAGCGCGCGGCGGCTTCTTCGAGAATGCCGCCCAGCGTGCGTTTGCGGTACCAGTCCATAAATATCCCCTTGCTGCGTGGCGCTGCGGGCGCCTGTTTTATTGTGGTTAAGCTTTAGCGACGCGTCGGTTCGCGCATGGTCACGAACTCTTCGGCCGCCGACGGATGAATGCCGATGGTGGTGTCGAAAATCTCCTTGGTGGCGCCGGCGCGCATCGCGACCGCGAAGCCCTGGGCGATTTCCCCCGCATCTTCCCCGCACATGTGCAGGCCGACTACCCGGCGCGTGCCCTGTTCGACGATGAGCTTCATGAAGGCTTTTTCCTTCACCGGCGAAATGGTGTAGCGCAGCGGCGTGAAGCTTGAGGTGTAGACCTCAATCTCGCCGAAGCGCGCGCGGGCGTCTTCCTCGCTGTAGCCCACGGTGCCGATCGGCGGCTGGCTGAAAATGGCGGTGGGAATGTAGTCGTAGTCGACCTGGGTGTCGCGCGCGGCAAACAGCCGCCGCGCCAGCGCCATGCCTTCGGCCAGCGCCACCGGCGTGAGATTGACCCGGTTGGTCACATCGCCCACCGCGTAAATCGACGGCACGTTGGTGCGGTAGTGCGCATCGACCTTGATCGCCCCGGCGGCGTCCAGCGCCACGCCGCAGGCTTCAAGACCCAGGTTCGCCGTCATCGGCGTGCGGCCGGTGGCGTAGAGCACGCCGTCGGCTTCCAGCGTGCTGCCGTCCTTCAGCTGCAGGCTGAGCCCGCTGGCGGTCCGGTCAATGCGCGTGACGTCGCTGTTGAAGCGCAGGTCGATGCCCTTGTGGCGCATCTGATCGGCCAGAAAGCTGCGGGTTTCGGTATCGAAGCCACGAAGGAAGAGATCGCCCCGGTACAGCTGCGTTACCGCGCAACCAAGGCCCTGCAGGATGCCGGCGAACTCGACCGCGATGTAACCACCGCCCACCACCACCATGCGCTTTGGCAGCTGCTCGAGATGGAACATCTCGTTGGAGGTCAGGATGTGCTCATGGCCCGGGATCTGCGGCACCAGCGGCCAGCCGCCGGTCGCGACCAGGATGTGCGTGGCGGTGATGCGTCGGCCCGCGACTTCCACGGTGTGCGGGTCGATAAGCGTCGCGCGGGCCGCGAAGACTTCGCAGCCGGCGCTCTTCAGCAGCCGCTCGTAAATGCCGTTCAGGCGCTGGATTTCGGTGTCCTTGTTCCGGACCAGAGTTGGCCAGTCGAAGCTCGCCTCGCCGCTCGTCCAGCCGTAGCCGGCCGCGACCTCGCGGTCTTCGCTGAAGCGCGAGGCGTAGACGAAGAGTTTTTTGGGAATGCAGCCGACGTTCACGCAGGTGCCGCCGAAATAGCGTTCTTCGGCCACCGCCACGCGAGCGCCAAAGCCCGCCGCCATGCGCGCCGCGCGCACGCCGCCGGAGCCGCCGCCGATGACGAAGAAATCAAAATCGTGTGAGGACATAAACATTCAACCGCTGCCGGAACCGACGTCGAGCATACTGGAAGGCGGCGGGCGACGGCAGGGCGGAACGGCGGCGCCCGCCGCCTCCTGAAGCGCGGGTGAGGCGCGAACCGCGTTCACGCGCGGGGCTTTCCGTCGTCAAGTGGGCTGTCGCGGCGTTGCCGCTCCCACTGGATTTATGGGAGGGGCATCGCCCTGACTTTGGCTGTCGATGACTTGCGGTTGGTGTCGCGGCGTTGCC
>JALRCR010000217.1 GCA_023257255.1 Gammaproteobacteria bacterium
GAGCGGTTCGGCCGCCTGAGCGCCGGCGGCTAGCGCCAGCGCCAGACATGCAGTCCCGGCCGACTTCATTCCGGCAGGGCAAACACCACGAGGGTGCTGCCCGGGGTGTCGAGCGGCGGCTGCCCCACGATCTGCACCGCGATGCCGCCACCGCCACTGCCGAAGGCGACGAACTGGCGACCACCGGCCTTCCAGGTGATCGGCTGGCCGCGGACGGCGGAACCGGTCTGGAACTTCCACAGCAGTTTGCCGTTGCTGTCGTCAAAGGCCATCACATGTCCGGTCTGGCTGCCCGTGAACACCACGCCGCCCGCCGTGCTCAGCGTGCCGCCGGCCATGGGGTAGGGGTCTTTCCAGGTCCACTTGCGCTCGCCGGTGCTCGGGTCGTAGGCGGAGAAGTGGCCGTAGGCCAGACCTTCCTCGGCCTGCATCATGCCCGGACCGCCGCCCCAGAAAGGCTGACCGTTGACGAACACCGCAGCCTGTTTCTCCATTTTTCCGCAGGATTCCACCACCGGCACGTAGACCAGATGCGTCTGCGGGCTGTAGGCCGCGGTGTAAGAACCGTTCTGGCCGCCCACGTTGCCCGGGCAGATGTATTCCGGGTTGCCGCCGGCTTTGGGCTCGTAGCGCGGGTCGACCTCGGGACGTCCGTTGGCGTCCAGGCCCTTGGCCCAGTTCAGCTGGTCAACGTACTTGTACCCATGAAGGAACTTGCCGGTCGCCGCATCCAGCGCGTAGAGAAAGCCGTTGCGGTTCGGCTGCACCAGACTTTTGATTTTCTTGCCGTCTTTTTCGACGTCCAGCAGGAACAGGCCGGTGGTGGCGTCGTAGTCCCAGACGTCGTGCGGGGTGTACTGGAAGTGCCACTTCATCTCGCCGGTGGCGGCGTCGAGCGCCAGCGCCGAGTTGGTGTAGAGGTTATCCCCTTCGCGGGTGTCGCCGTTCCAGTCCGGCGACGGGTTGCCGGTGGCCCAGAACAGGGTCTTGCTGGCCGGGTCGTACACGCCGGTGCCCCAGGCCGGGCCGCCGCCGGTCTTCCAGGAGTCGCCTTCCCAGGTTTCTACGCCTTTTTCACCCGCGACCGGCACCGTGTAACGGCGCCAGACCAGTTTGCCGGTGGCGACGTCGTAGGCGTCGATGAAGCCGCGCGCGCCGTACTCGCCGCCCGCAATGCCCATGATCACCAGGTTATCGATGATGAGCGGTGCCGAGGTTGCGCTATAACCGTCCGAATGCTTGGCCATTTCGATGTTCCACAGGACCGCACCGGTCTTGCGGTCCAGCGCCACCAGATGGGCGTCCAGCGTGCCCATGAACACGGCGTTGCCCGCGATGGCCACGCCACGGTTGGCGGGTCCGCAGCAAATCATGATGTCGCCGGGCAGTTGGTGGCTGTATTTCCACAGCGCCTTGCCAGTCGCGGCGTCCAGCGCCCACAAATTGTTGTATGCGGCGGAGAGGAACATCACGCCGTCGGCCACCACGGGCGAGGCTTCAAGCTGGCCCGGGATGCCGGTCTGGAACATCCACACCGCCTGCATTTTGCCGGCATTGCTGCGGTCGATGTCTTTCAGCGGGCTGAACCGCCAGTTGTTGTAGTCGCCGCCGTACATCAGCCACTGCGCGGTATCGCTGGTGCCGCCGAGCAGTTTGTCGGGGGTCACCGGCTTGGAGGCCGGCGCGGAATCGGCCGCCGCGGCGGTACCGCCGAGGCAGGCAAGCAGAACGGACAGTGCAAGACGTGACATGAAATCTCCCCGGATTGATTGTTATGAAAGCGTTGGCCGCAGGTTACCGCAGGCCTCGGCGCTTGTGCAGACGTGTTGCCTGTCATTGTCGACGGCTAGACTTCCCCCTCCCTGAATGGCGCCCTCGCGCGGAGATCCTCGATGCCCCACATTCCCTACATGGTGCCGCCACCGCCCGGCGAGTCCGCACTGGTCGATGCAATCCGTGAGCGGCGCGGCGGACGACTGCTGAATCTCGACCTGATGCTGTTGCACAGCCCGCCGTTTGCGTCGGGCTGGAATACGTTTCTGCGCGAAGTCCGCCAGCATCTGGCCCTCGACCCGGTGCTGCGTGAGTTGGCGATCTGCCATATCGCCCTGCTGAACGCTGCGGAATACGAATATGCGCAACACGCGCCGGAGTTTCTGGCAGTCGGTGGTGAGGCGGCCGCGCTGTCGCGCCTGCAGGCCGACGCCGAACGGCTCGAGTCGTCTGACTGGTCCGCGGCCGAGCGGGCGGTGCTCGAACTAACCCGCGCGATGACGCGCGAGGTGGCGGTGCCGCCGCCCGTGCTGGGGGTCGCCCGCGCGGCGCTGCCCGGCGAGCGCGAACTTGTTGAACTGGTCGGGGTTATCGCCGCCTACAACATGGTGTCGCGCTTGCTGGTGGCCACGGGGGTGACGATGGACGGCGAGACGGAGCGGTGAAATCCGGCGGCGGCCGGCGGGCGCACAGTCCGGTGCAGCGCGAACTGGCAGAGGCCGTCGCGCTGCTTGAGCAGGGCGCTTTTGCCGACGCGATCCCGCGTCTGGTTCGCGTGCTCAGGCAGCGTCCACAGTTGGCCGAAGCCCACTACCAGCTCGGACGCGCACAGCGAGGGGTCGGCCAGACAGCCGCTGCTCGCGACTCTTTTCTGCTGGCGGTGCGCTACCGGCCCGATTTTGCCCATGCCTGGTATCGGCTGGGCAATGACAGCGCGGCGCAGGGCGATTTTCAGGATGCCCTTGCGAACTACGACCGGGCCTTGGCGATTGCGCCCGAACTGGCGGTCGTCCACTTCAATCGCGGCGTCGCCTTGCGCAAGCTGGGCCGGATGGAGGAGGCGCTGGACAGCTATGCGCGCGCCATCGAACTGGATCCGACGCACGTCGACGCCTACTGCAACCGCGGCAATCTGCTGGTGATACTGCGTCGGCACGAAGAGGCGCTGGCGCATTTCCAGACCGCCTTGCAGCTCAATCCGCAGGCAGACGGTGCGCGCCTGGGACTGGCCGGCGCGCAGGAAAATCAGCATCAGTACGAAGCCGCCCTGAGCACTATCGCGCCGCTGCTGGCACGCCTGCCCGATCACGCGGATGCGCTGTGCGTGCGCGGCTCGGCGCTGCTCGGCATGGGGCGGCCGGCGCTTGCGATGGTGGATTTGCAAAAGGCACTGGCCCTGGGCTGTGAAGTCACCGAACTGCCGGCGCGCATTGGCCTCGCGCTGACCGAAGCCGGGCAGTTCGACGCGGCCGACGAACACTATGCGGCGCTGGTCGCAAGCGCAGACGAGCGCACCCGACCGGTCGTTGAGGTTTTTCTCGGGCTGCTGCGCATGACCCGCGGTGACTTCAAGCGCGGCTGGCCGCTGTACGAGTCGCGTCGGCGCTATCCAAAGGAAATCGAGCGCATGCGCTCGCGCGGGCTGGGTGAGGCCGGTATGTGGTGTGGCGAATCCTCGCTCGCCGGGCGAACCCTGCTGGTGCTGGACGAGCAGGGCTATGGCGACAGCCTGCAGTTCTGGCGCCTGCTGCCCATGCTGACCGCCGCCGGCGCACGGGTGCTGGTCGAGACCAAACCCGGCCTGCTGCCCCTGTTCGCGCCGGCGCCTCCGGGCATCGAACTCATCAGTGAAGGCGGCCCGTACCCGCCGTTCGACTGTTGGTGTCCGCTGCTAAGCCTGCCGCTCGCGCTCAGCTTGAGCGTCGAGACCATCCCGGCGCAGGTGCCCTATGTGCAAGTCCCGGCCGCGCGCCAGCAACGGATGCAAGCCTTGCTCGGACCGAGGACAGGGCGACCGCGCGTCGGGCTTGCCTGGTCGGGAAACCCGGCGCACGACCTTGACCATCGTCGCAGTCTGCCGCTTGCGGCGCTCGCGCCCTTGCTGCGGCTCGATTGTGAGTTTCACATCGTGCAGAAAGACCTGCAGGCGCGCGATGTGCCCACGCTGGCCGCCTTTCCCGGCCTGCGTCAGCACGGCGATGCGCTGGGAGATTTTGCCGATACCGCGGCGCTACTTGAGTCGCTGGATCTGACGATTAGCGTCGATACCTCGCTTGCGCATCTGGCCGGCGCGCTGGGGCGGCCGGTATGGGTACTGGTGACCGCTACCCCGGATTTCCGCTGGCTGCTGGGGCGGGACGACAGTCCGTGGTACCCCAGCGCGCGGATTTTTCGTCAGCCGGCGCCGCGTGACTGGGCGAGCGTGGTGGCCGAAGTCTGTCGGGCGCTGGAGGACTGGCGACTTAGCCACCGGCCAGCCTGAACCCGGGGTTTCGGTTTTTTTGCTTGTTGCAAACAAATAAATCCGCTCGCCATAATCGGGCCATGAATCTGGCCCTCAAAACCCTGCCCGCGCGGCGCAGTCACGCCGAACGCACGGCGTTGTCCGACGCCCGCATGCTGGACGCCGCGGTGCAGCTCATCGTGACCCGTGGCGCGGCCGGTACCACGCTGAAAGAGGTCGGCGAACTGGCCGGCTACAGCCGCGGGCTCGCCAGCGCGCGGTTCGGGCACAAGGCGGCCCTGTTCGCGTTCATCGTGCGCTCGGTGGGCGAGGAGTGGCTGGCCGCCTTGAACGAAGCCGTGCGCGAGCGGGTCGGCCTGACCGCGATCCTTGCCGCCACCGATGCGCACTACTGCTTTGTGCGCGACGGCGCGGACCGCATCCGCGCCTTCTACAGCCTCTGGTTCGATTCGATCGGGCCGGATGCCGATCTGAAACAAACCATTGCCAACGTCCACGAGCGTCGCCAGCGCGATATCGAGGACTGGCTACGCCGCGGCATCGCTGAAGGCAGCGTGCCGGGCGAGATTCCGGTGACCGCCATCGCCCAGCAATTTTGCGCGGCGATTATCGGCATCGTTTACCAGTGGCTGGTGCGGCCCGAGGCCACCGCGCACCTCCACGACCTGCATGAAGGATTGAAACAACAAATGACCCGCGCGATCGACGCCCGGGCCTTGAGGAGAGATACGCCATGAGCACGCGAGCCGAAGACATTCTGAGCGCCCCCGAAAGCAGCCCGCAAACCGCGCCTCTGCGCTTCGTGACGGCGGCCTCCCTGTTCGATGGCCACGACGCTGCCATCGGCATCATGCGCCGCATCCTGCAGAGCATGGGCGCCGAGGTCATCCACCTGGGCCACAACCGCTCGGTGGATGAAGTGGTCACTGCCGCTTTGCAGGAAGACGTGCAAGGCATTGCGATCAGCTCCTATCAGGGCGGTCACAACGAGTCCTTCAAGTACATGGTCGACCTGTTGCGCGAAGCCGGCGCCGGACATGTGCGCGTGTTTGGCGGCGGTGGCGGCACGATAACGCCGGAAGAAATTGCCGACCTGCAGGCCTATGGCGTGGAGCGGATCTACCACCCGACCGACGGCATGAAGATGGGCCTGCAGGGGATGATCGACGACCTCGTCGAGCGCGCCGTGCGGCACCGTAAGTTCTCCGCCGTGCCCGCCACGCTGGAGGCCAGCAACCCGCTGTCGGTGGCGCAGATGCTGTCGGCGATCGAGGACGGTGTGCTGAGCGAAAATCAGCTGGAAAAGCTGCGCCGCGAGTGGAAGCTCGCCGGCGGCAAGGTGCCGGTCATCGGCATCACCGGCACCGGCGGCGCCGGCAAGAGCTCGGTGACGGATGAGCTCCTGTCTCGCTTCATGCAGTACTTCCCGACCATGCGGGTGGCGGTGCTGGCGGTCGACCCGACGCGCCGGCGCACCGGCGGCGCGCTGCTCGGCGACCGCATCCGCATGAACGCCATCGAGCATCCGAACATCTTCATGCGCTCGCTGGCCACCCGCGACACCGGTTCGGAAATCTCCGCCGCGCTGCCGGAAGTCATCGCTGCCTGCAAGCTCGCCGGCTTCGATCTGGTCATC
>JALRCR010000218.1 GCA_023257255.1 Gammaproteobacteria bacterium
GCATCGGCGTGGCGAAGGCCGCGTTCTATCCGCTGCTCAACCTGACCGCCGAGGCGGGCTTTGCCTCGGGCGATCTGGGGGATCTGTTTTCCTGGTCAGCGCGCACCTGGTCGCTGGGCCCGCTGGCGGGCGCGCTCGTCGCGCTGCCGCTGTTCGACGGCGGGCGCAATCAGGCCAACCTCAGCCGGGCCGAAGCGGCGCTGCGCGAAGACACCGCGCGCTATCGCCAGACGGTGCTGCGCGCCTTTGGCGAAACCGAGGACGCGCTGGTCGGTTTGCGCACGCTGGCCGAACAGCAGGCGAGCGTCGCCGCCACCGAAGCGGCCGCCGCGCGGGCGGCGCGCATCGCTCGCCAGCGCTTCGACGCGGGCGCTACCGGCTACCTTGGCGTGGTCGATGCCGAACGACAGCTGCTGGCCGCCCGCCGTCAGGCCCGCCAGATCGCGGGCGCGCGCCTGCAGGCCAGCGTCGCGCTGGTCCGCGCGCTGGGCGGCAGCTGGTAGCGCGCATGGACCGCGAAATCTACGTCCCGCCGATGAACCCGGGCGCGGTGCCGCCGCCGCCGCGCGAAGTCTTCGCGGTGATGGGCGAGGCCAACATTGAACGCATGCTCGAAGACTTCTATCTCGAACTGGGCCGCGGCTCGCCGGCGCTGCGCGCGCTGTTTCCGGACGATATGGTCGCCGCCTCCCGTCGGTCGGCAGCGTTTTTCATCGGGCTACTGGGGGGGCCGCCGCGCTATCACGAACGCTACGGCAACCCGATGATGCGGGCGCGGCACCTGCCGTTCGAAATCAACGACAGCCGTCGCGACGAATGGCTGGCCTGCTTCGAGCAGGTGCTGGCCGACGCCCCGGCGCGCTATCAGTTTCCGGCCGAACATCTGGAGGCATTTCGCGCCTTCCTGCGCGGCTTTTCCGCGTGGATGGTCAACAGCCGCGACGCGTAAACGAGGCCGGCCGGCGCCGTGCATGAAACCCGCCGCCTGAGTCTGCTACCTTCCCGCCCAGCCCCTCGGAAGGAGAACCGCCTTGAAGCTCGACCTTGCTGCCCGCCTGCGCGGCCTCGCCACCCTCTGCCTGCTCGCCGGCCTGCTCGCGCCGCAAACGCCGGCCCGCGCCGAGGGCGAACTGCTGATGGGCCTGGTGCCGGCCGAAGACCCGAGCATCGTGGTCAACGACAATCAGGCCATCATCAAGGCGCTGGAAGCGGGCACCGGCATGACGGTCAAACCGTTCGTCGCCACCGACTACAACGGCGTAATCGAAGCCCTGCGCGCGAAGCGGCTGGATCTGGCGATTCTCGGCCCGTTTTCCTACGTGCTGGCGGCCAGCGTGACGCAGGTCGACCCGATCGCGATTGCCGCGACCCAAACGCAGGGCGCGAGCTATCACGCGCTCATCATCGCGCGTAGGGACAGCGGGATTGCCACGCTGGCGGATTTGAAAGGGCACAGCTTTTCCTTCGTTGACCCGAGTTCCGCCTCCGGCCACCTGTTTCCCAAAACCGGCATGCTGAAGGCAGGCCTCAATCCGGACAGCGATCTCCGCGCAATCTTCGCCGGCAGCCACGACGCCAGCGTGCTGGCGCTGCTGAACGGCAAGGTCGACGCCGCTGCGGTGGCGGACAGCCTGCTCGACACGGTGGTCGCGCGCGGACTGGCGAAGCGGGAAGACCTGACCGTGGTCTGGCAGTCCGACCCCATTCCGGGCGCGCCGGTGGTAATGCGCAGCGACCTGCCGGCGGAGGTGAAAGCGAAGCTCATCGCCGCTTTTGCCGGCATGCACGACGTGCCGTGGAGCAAAGGCGCCGTCATTACCGGCTGGGTGCCGGCGACCGACGCTGATTTTCAGGTCGTCCGCGATACCGCGCGGCTGCTGAATCTCGATTTGGGCAAGATGAAGTGATCAGTATTCGCGGGCTGGCCAAACGCTACGGCGAGCAGCCCGCGCTGCAGGGCATCGACCTTGACCTCGCGGCGGGCGAACTCTGCGTGGTGCTGGGCCCGTCGGGCGCCGGCAAGTCGACGCTCCTCCGCTGCATCAACCGGCTGGTCGAGCCTGATGCCGGCGAGATCCGCATCAACGGCGAACCGCCGCCCGCAAGCCCCGCGGCCTTGCGTGAACTCCGCGCGCGCGTCGGCATGATTTTCCAGCAGCACAACCTGGTGCCGCGCCTGTCGGTGCTGAAAAACGTGCTGAGCGGACGCCTCGCGCGCCTGCCGCTGTGGTCTTCGCTGCTGCAGATTTTCCCGCGCGAAGACATCGCCATTGCGATGGAGGCCCTGAACCGGGTGGGGCTTGCCGAGCGCGCGGAGGACCGGGCGGATCATCTTTCCGGCGGCCAGCAGCAGCGGGTCGGCATCGCGCGCGCGCTGGCGCAGCAGCCGCAGGTGCTGTTGGCCGACGAGCCGGTGGCGAGCCTCGACCCGCAGACTGCCCGGGTGGTGCTGGAGGACCTGCGCAGCGCCGCGCATGACCTGCAGATCGCCGTGCTGTGCAACCTGCATCAGGTGGAACTGGCGCGCGAGTTCGCCGACCGCGTGGTGGGGATCGCGGCCGGGCGGGTGGTCTTCGACGGCACGCCCTCGGCGCTGGATGAGTCCGCGCTGCGGCTGATTTATCCCGGCCTCGAACCGGGCCTGCACGGACTTGCCGCATGAGCGGCTGGCGGCTGCTGTGGGATGGCAGTTGGCCGGCGGCCCGCTGGGTGAAATGGACGCTCGCGCTGCTGCTGGGACTGGCGGTGCTGGTCTGGAGCGCGCGCGGTGTGAATCTCAGCCTGCGCGAACTCCTGCGCGGCCTGCCCTGGGTGGCGGATCTGCTCTCGCGCATGCTGCCGCCCAACCCGGCATTCCTGCCGCGCCTGGCCAAGCCGGTGCTGGAAACGGTGCAAATCGCGCTGTGGGGCACCTTGCTGTCGATGCTGATGGCCTTGCCACTCTGCCTGCTCGCCGCACGCAACCTGAGCCCGCACCCGGCGCTGTATCACCTGACGCGGCAGGCGCTGAACGCGCTGCGCGGAATCAACGAGTTTGTCTTTGCGCTGATTTTCGTCGCCGCCGTGGGCCTCGGACCGTTTGCCGGCGTGCTGTCGCTGGCCATCCACGGCGCAGGGCTGCTCGGCAAGTTCTATGCGGATGCGATTGAAGAAATCGACGCCGGCCCGCTGGAAGCCCTGCGCGCGACCGGCGCGCGACCGCTGCAGGTGTTTGTGTTCGCGGTGCTGCCGCAGGTCATTCCGGCGTGGATCGCCGCCACGCTTTATCGGTTTGAAGTGAACCTGCGCGCGGCCACCATCCTCGGCATGATTGGCGCCGGCGGCATTGGCTTCGAGCTCTACAGCTCCATGAAGCTGTTCCAGTATCAGGACACCGCGACCTGCGTGCTGGTAATTCTGGCGATGGTGATGACGGCGGACTATCTGTCTTCGCGCCTGCGGGCGCGGGTGCTGGCGGGCTAGTCGACGACCAGCCCGTAGCGCTTCAGCTTGCGATAGAGCGTGCTGCGCGAAATGCCCAGGCGCCGCGCCACCGCCGAGAGATTGTGCGCGTCACGCCGCAGCGCGGCTTCAATCGCGCCGCGCTCCAGCCCGCTGATGCTCTGGTTCTCGCTGCTCGCCGCGCTGGTCGGCGCGTCGCCGTCGGCCAGTTGCGCGGCATAGTCTTCCGGCAAATCCGCCGGCGAGAGCAGCTCGTGCTCGCTTTGCAGATACAGCGCTTCCAGCAAATCGTGCAGCTCCTGCACGTTGCCCGGCCAGCGGAGCTTGGCCAACGCGGCCTGCAGCGCGGGCCCGATCTGGCGCGGCCCGAGGCCGTAGCGCGCCTCCAGTTCCAGCAAACGGCGGTGCGCCAGCAGCGGCAAATCGTCCAATCGATCCCGTAACGCCGGCAGGCGCAGGCTGAACACTTTAAGGCGGGCGTAGAGGTCCGCACGAAAGCGACCGGCGGCCACTTCCTCGCCCAGGTGGCGCCGGGTGGCGGCGATCAGGCGCAAGCGGAGCGGAAACTCGCGTGTGCCACCGGCGCGTACCAGCAGATTTTCCTGCAGCAGACGAACAATCCCGAGCTGCGCGACGGCGGGCAGGGCGTCGATGTCGTCCAGCAAGACCGTGCCGCCATCGGCGTCCTGCAGGCGACCGCTGCGGGCGCTCGCGTCTTCGCCAAAAAGCTCCACCAGCGCCTGCGCGGGCTCAAGGCTGCCGCAACGCACGACCACCAGCGGGCCGGCCGCGGCGTTCGAGGTCTCGTGGATGGCGCGCGCGAAGCGCTGTTTGCCCACCCCGGCGTCGCCGATCAACAGCAGCGGCGCGCTGGCCTGCGCCATGCGCGCGGCGCGGCGGCGGGCGTCGGCCAGCGCCGGGTGGGTGCCGATGATCCCGGCGAAGGCGTCGGGCGAGGCTTCAATCAGGGCAACCGGACGGGCACTGTGGGCGCCGCGCCGCGGTTCGAGCACCAGCAGCCCGCCCTCCCAGGTGCGTGAGCGCGGGCCGTAGGGTTCCAACGCCAGCGCTCGCGTGCGGGGTGGCAGCGCAGCCACCAGATCGCTCAGCGTGGGTTCGGGCGACTGCCTGCGCAGAAACTGCCGGCCGCGGTCCAGCGGCGTCGCGCTCTGGCATTCCGCAAACAGGGCACGCGCCAGATCGTTGGCCGCCAAGACGCGCCCCTTCCGGTCCAACAGCACCAGCGCCTGCGCGCTGCGCCGGGTCACCTGCACCTGATACCAGTGCAGCAGCTGGACGGAGCGGGCGAGTTCGCGGGAATTGAGCGTTTCTTCAATTTGATGCGCGGCCGTCACGGCCAGCGCCAGACAGTGCTGCTGATGGCTCTCGCCGACCGAGGTCACATCCACCACCCCGACCAGATTGCCGTCCACCACGTCGCGCACGGGGGCCGCCGAGCAGCTCCAGATCTTGGCCACCGCCAGCAGATGCTCGGCGCTGTGGACCTCGGCCGGCGCGTTGCGGGC
The DNA here is from genome assembly GCA_023257255.1 of Gammaproteobacteria bacterium. GTDB lineage: Bacteria > Pseudomonadota > Gammaproteobacteria. The sequence continues at coordinate 4,968 of JALRCR010000218.1, forward strand.
AATCGCGGTGCCGATGGCATTGGTGCCGCCGCTCTGCTCGCTCCACTCATAGCCCGGGGACACGCAGCCGCGGGCGCCCCGGTCGACCACCGCCGGGTTGCCGCAGACATCCAGCAGGGTGCCGCTGGCGTCAGCGATCACAAGACAGCTTTGGGTGTCGGCGAGAATGTCGCCCAGCACCCGCCAGGTGTGCTGAAACGCCCGCAGCAGCTCGACGTTCCGGTCGCGCAGCTGTTCCAAGGCGTCGGCGGTGCCGCGCAGCGTGGGCCGCTGCGCCACCGGCTCGACGCCCATGGCGAGGCAGCGTAGCCAGGAGTCACGCACCACGTCGCGCAGCTTGGGGTCGACCTCGCCGCCGCGCTCGACCAGGCTCAGCCACGCCCGCTCGACCTGCTTGCGGTAGAGCCGATCGGCCTCTTTGGGGGTGCGCCCGAAGCTGTGAATGTCCATGCGTCGATTGTCAGACGGGTCTGCGGCCGGAGACAAGCCGCGGCTGTCGCAAATTGCGACACTTGGCCGCCGCGGGGAATTTTTACGGCGAGGAGAGTCTGTAGAGGGTGACAGGTCTCGCGTAAGGCGCGCCCCGGCGGTCAAGATGCGAGCGTCAAACCCTAAATAGAGTCCGGAGCCCTGCCCGAAAAAAGGCCGCCCGGACCCCACAAGAATCGTAGAGGAGAGAGCAATGGAAGTAGGCGCGTTTTATTTGCCGTCCGTCGGCACCAAAGAAGAAATCCTGCAGGGCATGGCCGGCAAGCGGACCGATCTCTATCAGGGGATGCTGAAAGAAATCGGCGAGCAGGTGGGCTACATGGACCAGCACGGCTACTACGGCGCCGGCTTCACCGAGC
>JALRCR010000219.1 GCA_023257255.1 Gammaproteobacteria bacterium
CCCTGCAACTGGCCTTCGACATAGCTCGGGTGGATTGCCCGGCCCACGTCCTGAATGGCCGTGTAGCGCAGGACTTTCACCGCGCCGGTTTCGGGGTCGACTTCGACGTCGCAAATGTGAGTGCCAAAGCCCGGACCCGCGCCCGCGGCGTTGATCGAGACGCTGCCGCTGATCGGCCCACCGGTGCGGCCCGCCTGATGCGCAATCTCCGCCAGACCAAGCGGTGCGCGGGCGGCTTCATCAGCCTTGGTGCAGTGGGCGGCACCGTCGCGCCAGATGACGTGTTCCACGTCGATCTTCCACAGCTTGGCGGCACGCTGGCGCAGTTGCTCGACCACGTTTTGCGCCGCCTGCACCACCGCCATACCGGTGGCGAAGGTCACGCGACTGCCGCCGGTGAGGAAGCTGTAGGCGATCTGCCCGGTGTCGCCGATGATGGGTTTGACCTGATCCAAATCCATGCCCAGCACTTCGGCGGCCATGATCGCCATCGACGCACGCGAGCCGCCGATATCCGGATTACCGGTGACAACCGACACCGAGCCGTTCTCGTTCACGTGCACCGCGGCGCTCGACTGGCCGCCAATGTTGAACCAGAAGCCGGAAGCGATGCCGCGTCCCTGGTTGGGGCCGAGCGGCGCCGACCAGTGCGGATGCGCCTTGGCCGCTTGCAGCGTTTCGGCATAGCCGATTTCCAGAAACTTCGGGCCGTAGATGGTGCGGGTGCCGGTCTTGGCGGCATTTTTCAGACGCAGTTCCAGCGGGTCCATGTTCAGCTGTTGCGCCAATTCGTCAATTGCCGACTCCACGCCGAAGGACGCCATCGGCGCGCCCGGCGCGCGATAGGCCGCACACTTGGGGCGATTGGACACGACGTCCCAGCACACGGCTTTCGCGTGCGGGATTTCATAGCAGGAGAAGCCGGTCATGCCGCCGAGGAAGGCGGGCGAGCCCGGGAAGGCGCCGGCCTGATACTTCAGCTCCATTTCGCCGGCCACGAAGGTACCGTCACGCTTCGCGCCCAGCTTGATGTGGACGTGGGTGCCGGAGGTCGGGCCGCTGGCGCGGAAGACTTCGCTGCGCGTCATAACCATGTGCACCGGACGACCGGAACGCTGGGCCAGGGCAACCGCTAGCGGCTCCAGATAGACCGTGGTCTTGCCGCCGAAGCCGCCGCCAATTTCAGCCGGGGTCACGCGGATATTGCCGATGTCCATGCCCAGCACCTTCGAGCAGAACTCGCGGACCATGAACTGGCCCTGGCTGCTGCACCAGATGGTGGCTGCGCCATCGGCCGTGACGCTGGCGACACAGGCATGGGGCTCGATATAGCCCTGATGGACGGCTGCGGTGGTGTAGCTGCGCTCGATGATGATCTCGGCGTCGGCGAAGCCCTGAGCGACGTCGCCCATCGCGAACTCAACCCGCCCGGCGATGTTGGACGCCTTGGTCGGCGCCGGCTCGACGCCGCTGGTGATCAGGCCTTCATGGAGCACCGGTGCGTCTTCGCGCATGGCGTCCAGCACGTCGATGACGTGCGGCAGCACTTCGTAATCGACCTTGATCAGCGACAGCGCCTCGGCGGCGATTTCCGCCGAGGTGGCGGCGACCGCGGCCACCGCGTGACCGTCGTACAGCACTTTCGCGCGCGCGATGACGTTTTCGGAGATATGACGGAAATTGATCGGCGCTTCACCGCCGGCGGCAACTTCGTTCGGCAGTTCCGGGAAGTCAGCGCCGGTCACTACCGCCAGCACGCCCGGCAGGGCGCGCGCCGCGCTGGTGTCGATGCTGCGGATGCGCGCATGGGCGTGCGGGCTGCGCAGCACCGTGCCGGTCACCATGCCCGGCAGGTCGCGATCCGCGCCAAAGGCGGCCCGGCCGGTGACCTTGTCGGCGCCGTCCGGACGAATCGGACGCGTGCCCACCCATTTGTACGTGCCCTGTTCGATGCCCGCTTTCAGGGCTTCCTTTTCATTACCCATGGACGGCCTCCTCACGCATTTTGGCCGCAGCGGTCAGCACCGCGCGGACGATTTTGTCGTAACCGGTGCAGCGGCAAAGGTTGCCCGCCAGCCAGAATCGCACTTCGGTCTCGGTGGGGTCGGGGTTGCGGTCGAGCAGCGCTTTGGCCGCCACGACGAAACCCGGGGTGCAAATGCCGCACTGGAGCGCGGCGTCTTCCAGAAACTGCTGCTGGATGGGGTGCAGGGTGTTGCCCTCAGCGATGCCCTCGATGGTGGTGATCTCATGCCCGGTGGCTTCGACCGCCAGCACCAGGCAGGCGCAGACCAAGCGGCCGTCCATCAGCACGCTGCAGGCGCCGCAGTCGCCGGAGCCGCAGCCTTCCTTGCTGCCGGTCAGGCCCAACTCGTCGCGGAGCACGTCGAGCAGGGTTTCGCTGGTATCGCACAGCAGTTCAACCGGCTGCCGGTTGACGGTGGTTGTGACGTGATGCTTGGCCATCAGTTCCCCCTCGCGCGCTGCGCGGCAATCGTGGCGGCACGCCGGGCAAGTACGCCGGCGACCTTGGTTCGGAATTCAATCGTGCCCCGTTTGTCGTTGATGGGGGCGCAGGCGGCGCTGGCGGCAGCGGCCAGTTTGGCCAGGGCCGCGTCGTCGAGCGAGGTACCGATCAGCGCTTTCGCGCAATCTGCCACCAGCAAGGCGGTCGGTGCGACCGCGCCCAGCGACACCCGGGCGGCGGTGCAGAGGCCTGTATCGTCCAGCGTCAGGCAGACGCCGGCGCTGGCCACCGCAATGTCCATCTCGGTTCGCGGAATGAAGCGCAGATAGGCGTCGCCGCTGTGGGCCGGGCGCCGGGCGATGAGGAACTGGCTGATGAACTCGCCTTTGGCGAGCGTGGTTTTGCCGGGCCCCGTCACGACGTCTTCTACGGCAACTTCGCGCGTGCCCGAGGCGCCCACAATCACGCAACGTGCGCCGGCGGCGATCAGGGCGGGCACGCTGTCAGCCGCGGGGGAGGCGTTACAGAGATTGCCGCCCATCGTCGCGCGGCCCTGAATCTGGGTGGAGCCGATCAGATGGAAGGCTTCGGTAACACCCGGCCACTCGGCGGCGAACTGCGCGTGCTCGCCCAGTTCGGCACCCGCCACGGCGGCACCAATGCGAAAGCCCGTTGCGGTCACTTCGATGCGCCGCAGTTCGGCAATGCCTTTCAAGTCCACGATCACGGGCGGGCGGACATGGCCGGCGCGCAATTGCACCAGCAGGTCCGTGCCACCGGCCAGCACACGGGCGCCGGCGGGGGCGTTGGTAAGGGCGCGAATCGCATCGTCAATGCTTTGCGGCTTCGCATATTCCACTGCGTTCATAGAGCCTCCGGGAGATGGGCGGGTTCGGTTTCCCGCGCTGATTGTGCGAAAGCAGCCTCATAAGTCCATAGGCTAGCCCCGACATAATGCCTCAAGGGCGTGTAATTACACTCGCCTCCTGTGCGCTCGGCCCGGATAATGCGCGCCCCACGCCTCAACCCGGTGTCTTTTGTGTCTAGCGCTGTGCCCCGACTCCTGCTCGCGCCGATGGAAGGCATGCTCGACGCCCGCTTGCGCGAGGTGATCACGCGGCTGGGTCACTACGATTGGTGCGTTAGCGAGTTCGTGCGCGTCACCAACGCGGTCTTGCCCAATCGCAGCTTCCGCCGCGCGGCGCCCGAGTTGGCGCGGGCGGCGCGGACGCCGGCGGGCACGCCGGTGCGCGTGCAGTTGCTCGGCTCTGATCCCGAGATGCTGGCCCGCAACGCCAGCCGCCTGGTGGCGCTGGCACCGGCCGGGATCGATCTCAATTTTGGCTGTCCGGCGCCTACCGTAAATCGGCATCGCGGCGGGGCCGTGTTGCTGGAAGAACCGGAACTGCTTTTTCGCATCGCCAGCGCGGTGAAGCTGGCCATCGGCGGCCGCGTGCCGTTCACCGCCAAGATGCGGCTCGGGGTGCACGACACGTCGCGCGCCATCGAAGCGGCGCAGGCGCTCGCGGCCGGCGGCGCCGAGCTGTTGGTTGTTCACGCCCGGACCCGCGACGAGGCCTATCGGCCGCCGGCGCACTGGGCCTGGGTCGGGCGCATTGCGGCGGCGGTGCCCGTGCCGGTGGTGGCGAACGGCGAAATCTGGACGCTGGCGGATTATTTGAAGTGCCGAGACGAAAGCGGTGCAACCGCCGTGATGCTGGGGCGCGGCGCCTTGGCCGACCCTTTTCTGGCGGCACGAATCAGGACGCATCTCACCGACGGCAACGCCCTCGACGGCCACGACGACTGGGCCCGGTTGAGCCCCGAAGTGCTCGCGTACTGGCATGTGGTGCAAGCAGAAGCGCTGCCGCGCCATGCGCCCGGGCGGCTGAAGCAGTGGTTAAATCTGCTCCGGCGTCGCTTCCCCGCCGCCCAGGCGCTGTTCGATCGCGTCAAGGTGCTGCGGGAGCCGGCGGCGATTGCGGCGGTATTGGCGGATGCCTGCAGCGCCGAGGCCGTCGCTGCCCCTGACCTTCCCTTGCTTTCGCCGGCCTGAACGGCCAGACGCGCTAGTCGCTCGGGGCGCGAGCGACCAGCAGTGCCGCATAGCGCGCGGCGATCGAGGTCCAGGATTCGCGTCCGGGATAGCTGACCCGGTCGAGGCCAAGATTGGCCTCGAGCCGCGCGCTCAAGGCATCGGCATCGCCAACCGGGCTCAAAAAACGCGCTGCCTCGCCCAGCATCCAGCGCGTAGGCGGGGTGTCAGTCGCGACGACGGGTACTTCGCAGGCCATCGCTTCGCACAGCTTGGCCGGGTAGCTGTAGCGGCCAAATGCTGTGTCGGCGAGCGAGATACAGGCCACGTCCAGCGCATTGACCAGCAGGGGCATGTGCTCATCGCGCAGGTAACCGAGCCCATAGACGGCCGGCGGCGCGTGAAACGCCGGTGAATCCCGGCCCGACAGCACCAGCGATACCTGCGGATTGCGCGCCTGCAATTGCTGCACGGCGCGGAGCAATACCGCATGGCCGCGCGAGCGGTTGAAGGCGCCCAGGTGTCCGATCAACTGGCGGTCCACCGGCAAACCCAGACTGCGCCGCGCGTCGCCTCGATCGCGAGGGTGAAACGCGGGGTCGGCGGTCATTGGCAGGACTTCGCAGCCGCTGGCGCCGGTCTCAATCAGCCGGGCGGCCAGCGTAGGACCGGCAGCCGTCACCAAATCGGCCTTGCCCAGCGCTCGCCGCCAGAGCTGGTGAACCGGGCGCGCCCAGGGCATATAAGCCTCAAAGTTGTCGTAGGCGTCGATCGCGCTACGCGCGCCCGCTCGGACCGCCAGACGAGTTGCCAGGATGCCGAACCAGAGGTCGGACACGCCAATGACCCAGTCTGGCTGCAGTTGTGCGGCGGTGCGCCGCAGTCCTTGCAGGTAGTTCAGCGGGCCGCTCGGCCAAAGGTCATCGCTGCGCCAGCAAATTCCATCAAAGGCGCATTCGGTGGACGGCAGGCCGCGATAACTCAGCGTGGCGATGTGAACCTCATGGCCGGCCGCCGCTAGTCCTTGCGCCAGATGGTAGAAGCGCCCGTAAGGTCGCGTAATGAGGTCGCGCCCCTGCGGAAAACGCTTGCTTAGAAACAGAATTCGCAGCGGCCGTGGCATGGCTAGTTCGGGCCTGCGTTGCGCCCACACCGGCAACATTCAGCGGCAAGTGCCCGAAGGGTGAAAGCAAGCTTCATATCGCTGGTGATGGGTCCGGCGCTTCGGAGTGAAGAGGCGCGCCCCGCATGATAGGAGATTGCGCGCCCGGCGGTAGCGGGCGCCGCCGTTGCGGTGCGCGATTAAG
>JALRCR010000021.1 GCA_023257255.1 Gammaproteobacteria bacterium
CGGGTATTTGCCGCTGAGCGCGTTCTCCGCGTTCACTTCCACCAGGTCGCCGCCCGTTTTGCGGGACAGGGGCAGCATCCGCACGCCCGAGGTCCGGTAGCCTTCACCGGAATAACCGATGCCGTTGATGGACTTGGTCACGCCCTGCACCACCGAAGCGGAGCCGGGTTGCTCGTTGACCGAGTTTTTGAAGTCACCCTTACACAGCGCGTATTCCTTGAAATAGCCGTAGGTGCCGGACACCGAATTGCGGCCGAACAGCTGGATCGACTGGGTGGCGAGTTCACCGGTCACGCCAAGGTCGCCCCAGGTCTTGATGTCCTGGTCGTGACCGCAGGCGCGGGTCGCCGAGAAAATGGCGTCGATCTGCGGCACCGACAGGCCGGCGATCGGGTTGTCCTTGTGCACGTACATTGCCAGCGCATCAACGGCCACCGGAATGCCCGTCGGCTTGTAGCCGTGGCGCGCCTCGAAGGCCTCGATTTCCTCGCTTTTCATCTGCCGGCTCATCGGCCCGAGGGTCGCCGTGCCTTCAGACAGCGCCGGCGGCGCGGTGCTGGAGCCCGCAGCCTGAATCTGGATCGTGACGTTGGGATACAGGCGCTTGAACTCTTCGCCCCACAGGGTCATCAGATTGGCGAGGGTATCGGAGCCGATGCTGGAAAGGCTGCCCGAAATACCGCTGGCCTTGGTGTACTCGGGCATGCCGCTATCGACCGCATCCGCCGGAGCGGCGGTCACGGGCGTCGCCAACGCAAAGCCCAGCAGGGCCGCGGCTAAACCAAGATGCTGTTTCAACGGAGGTCTCCTTGTAGACGGTGGTGCCGGCATTAGGGCAAGAAAATATTACAAGTACATGACAAGTTTTATTTGACCGCCGCGATATAGGCCAGCCAGCCGGCATCGGCGTCGGCGACCTCGGTGGGCTGAAAGTCACCGTCGGGCTCGCCGGTCTTGGGGTCCCAGCCCTGCCAGTACACCACCGAGCGGGCAAATCCCGCTTCTTCGAGGACTTCCCGCAGTTCCGGCAGGGTCCACAGCCGCCAGTCGTAGGTGAAGGCCTGCGGCAGGCGGGAGCCGTCCCGGAAGTCGAAATGAATATGGCAGGTGATGTGTCCGGTCACGGGGTTATAGCTCGCCTGGTCCCAGACATAGGTGTGCGTGCGGTAGGTGCGCCGTTCGCGCAGCACGCGGAAGGCGTCGTAGCCGCCGTAACAATCGAGGAAAAACACGCCGTCCGCCTTCAGATTGCGCCGCGCGGCGATGAAGTAGTCGCGGAGCTCGGCCCGGGTCTTGAACAACCAGTAGCTGAAGTTCATGGCAAGCAGCACATCCACCGCGCGGCAGCGGGCGCTCAGCACATTGCCTTCTAGCAGGCGCACCCGACGGGCGGCGGCGGGTTTCAAGGCAGCCAACTTGTGGGTACGCGACCAGGCCAGCACCGACGGCTCGAGGTCTACCCCTACCGCCTGATTATCCCGACGCCGGCTGACCCATTCGTAGCAAACATTCGCCGTTCCGCAAAAATCCTCCCGCAGACTCCGCGCCTGGCGTCCGCGCAAGGCCTTGAAGCTGCGGTCAACGAAGTCGACTTCGGCCGCTTCGTCCTGTACCGACTGTTCATACAGCCGATGCGGATCAGCGCGGTCGGCCAGACTGGGGCGAGGTTTGCGCGCCCGCGGCGGCGGGGCGGATTCCGTTTTTGCTGATCGGCTCATGGTGATAATCGGACGTTTGCTTTACTGACTGACAAGCGCGGGGCATCTTAGCAGAGTGCATCGGGACGCCCCCCGCACCTACCGCTACCGGAGTATGCATCGCGCCATGGACGCCAAAACCATCGACCTGTCTGACCCGCGGTACTTTATTAACCGCGAGCTTTCGCTGCTGGAATTCAACCGGCGCGTGCTGGAGCAGGCCAAGGACGAATCCAATCCCTTGCTTGAGCGTCTGCGTTTTCTCTGCATCGCGAGCAGCAATCTGGACGAGTTTTTTGAAATTCGCGTGGCCGGCCTGAAGCAGCAGGTGGCCTACAAGGCCGCGCAACTGGGGCCGGATCAGCTGAGCGCCGCCGAGCAGTTGCGGCGGATCGCGGAGACCGCTCATCTGCTGGTGGCGGACCAGTATCAGGTGCTGAACGAAATCCTGATCCCCGCGCTCAACACCGAAGGCATTGGCTTCCCCAGGCGTACCGAGTGGAACGCGCGCCAGGCGCGCTGGGTGAAACGCCATTTTTACCGGGAGCTCATGCCGGTGCTTTCGCCAATTGGGCTGGACCCGTCCCACCCGTTCCCGCGAATTCTCAACAAGAGCCTCAATTTCATGGTGTCGCTGGAGGGCCGGGACGCGTTCGGTCGCGACAGCGCCATTGCCATCGTGCAGGCACCCCGCGCCCTGCCGCGCATCATCCAGATCCCGACCGAGCTGACGGGCGACCGGCTCGAGTTCGTGTTCCTCTCCTCCATCATCCACGCCCACGTCGACGACCTTTTCCCCGGTATGCGGGTCACGGGCTGCTATCAGTTCCGGGTCACCCGCAACAGCGACCTGTTTGTCGAAGACGAAGAAGTAGAGGACCTCTTGCGCGCGCTGGAAGGCGAGTTGCACCAGCGGCGTTTTGGCGATGCGGTACGGCTGGAAGTCGCGGACGAATGCCCGGCCCAGATGACTCGCCTGCTGCAACACGAATTTGGGCTGGCGGATGAAGACATCTACCGCTGCAAGGGGCCGGTCAACCTGCAGCGCATGATGGCGGTGCCGGAAATGATCGACCGGCCGGACCTTAAATTTCCGCCCTTCAGTCCCAGCCGGCCGCGGCGCCTGCCCCCGGGCGCCGACATGTTCGACGTGATCCGGCGCGGCGACCTGCTGCTGCATCACCCGTTTCAATCGTTCTCGCCAGTGGTGGAGTTCATCCGGCAGGCCGCGCTGGACCCCGCTGTGCTGGTCATCAAGCAGACGCTCTACCGCACCGGACCCGATTCGCCCATTGTGAAAACGCTGGTTGAAGCGGCGCGGGCCGGCAAGGAAGTCACCGTCGTGGTCGAGCTGAAGGCGCGCTTTGACGAAGAGGCCAATATCGAACTTGCCACCCGGCTGCAGGAAGCGGGGGCCCACGTGGTCTACGGGGTGGTGGGCTACAAGACCCACGCGAAAATGCTGCTGGTAGTCCGCCGCGAAGGCAAACAGCTGCGGCGCTACGTGCATCTTTCCACCGGCAACTATCACCCGCGCACGTCGCGCAGCTATACCGACTTCGGGCTATTCACCTGCGACAACGCCATTGCGAGCGATGTGCAACGCATCTTCCACCAGCTCACCGCCCCAGGCCGGGCCAGCAAGCTGAAGAAAATCCTGCAGTCGCCTTTTACCTTGCACCCCAGGATGCTGGAGCTGATTCAGCGCGAAGCGACGCACGCCGCGCAGGGTCGTCCGGCCCGGATCATCGCGAAAATGAACGCGCTGGTGGAGGTCAACACCATCATCGCGCTGTATGAGGCGTCCCGCGCCGGGGTGCAGATTGATCTCATCGTGCGCGGGATCTGCGCGCTCAGGCCGGGCATTCCCGGCGTCTCGGAGCACATCCGCGTGCGTTCGATTGTGGGCCGCTTTCTCGAGCATTCACGGATCTTTTTCTTCCAGAACGACGACAACCCGGAGGCCTATTTGTCCAGCGCCGACTGGATGGGCCGCAATTTTTTCAATCGCATCGAGTCCTGTCTGCCGATCGAGGACCGGCGTCTGCGCGAACGGATCGTCAAGGAGGGGCTGGAGAACTATCTGGTCGACAACACCCGCGCCTGGGAACTGCTCAGCGACGGCCGCTACGTGCGGGTCAAAACCGCTGGGCGACAGCGCGACGCTCAACAGCTGCTGCTTGAGCAGCTAGGCGAGCATCAGCCGCTTACTTGAACTTCAGCTTATAGCCCACCGCGCGGAGGAAATCCGCCTCCTGCGCCAGGTCCGCAGAGGTCAGCGCGTGGGCCTCGAGCCAGCCCCGCGTAAACTGCAGCTTCAGCGTGCGGTCTTCAGTCTTCAAGGTCACTTCGGGCGGGGCTGCTGCACCCCGCGCCCGGTGCAACACCACGGCGAGCCGCAGTAACAGGGCGAGGCGCAGCTGGGTTTCGGGCTCGGGCTCGGTGCCTGCTTCGGGCGAGGGAATTTTTCGGCGGTGGGCGCGCACAAGATTAGCGAGTCGCGTCTGCTCGCCACGCGAGAAGCCGGGCATATCGAGATGATTCAGCAGGTAGGCGCCGTGCTTCTGGTATTGCGAGTGGGAAATGGTCTGACCGATTTCATGCAGCGACGCTGCCCACTGCAGCATGCGCCCGGCTTCTCCATCATGCGGCACGAAATCGGGCCCGGCCTGCGCCAATAGTTGCGCGCCGGTTGCGGCGACCCGCGCCACCTGGGCACGGTCCACGCCAAAGCGCTGCATCAAGTTCGACACCGTTTGTTCGCGCACGTCTTCATCGTGAATACGGCCCATCAGGTCGTAGAGCAGGCCTTCCCGCATGGCGGTATCTGATACCCGCATGCGGCTGATCCCGAGCTCCTCGAAAGCCCCCAGCGCAATGGCCAGACCGCCCGGCAGTACCGGCGCGCGCTCGGTCGAAATGCCCAGCGCGCCAATCCGTTCGACGTGACCGGCTTCCAGCAGGGCGCTGCGCAAACGCAGCAGCCCCTCGCGCGTGAAGCCATCGTGCGCCCAGCCCTGGGCGACCAGAACACGGTGGATGGCCAGCAAGGTGCCAGAGGCGCCAATGGCGACCTGCCAGCCGCTGCGGCCAATGGCCTCCTCCACCGGCTCGAACTCCTGTCGGGCCGCAATTTCTGCCGCGCGCATCCGGCGGGCATCGATCACACCGTCGCGAAAAAACGCCTGACTCATGCTGACGCAGCCCATGTGCAGGCTTTCCATCACCTGCGGCTCGAAGCGACGGCCGACGATGAGCTCCGTACTGCCTCCCCCGATATCAATAACCAAGCGGAGGTCGGCGTTGTCGTCCAGGCCGTGCGACACGCCCAGATAGATCAGACGCGCCTCCTCGTAACCGGAAACCACGTCGATCGGGTGGCCCAGCGCCTCTTCGGCAGCATGCAGGAAGGCACTGGAATTACGCGCCATGCGCAGCGCGTTGGTCCCCACCGCACGCACGGCATCGCGCGGCAGATGACGGATCCGCTGCCCGAAACGCGACAGGCAGCGCAGTGCGCGCTCGCTGGCTTCGGCGGTCAGCCGGTTCTGGGCATCGAAGCCAGCGGCCAGACGCACCACCTCCCGCATCCGGTCGATGACCCGAAACCGTCCGTCCTGCGGCTGCGCGACCACCATATGAAAGCTGTTCGAGCCCAGATCGAGGGCAGCGATGGTGGACGGGTCCTGACGGTGGGGCATAGGGAACGGGCGCGCCTCTGGGATACCGGGTTGACGGGCCCGCCGGTGGGCGGGCCTACGGGGCCGAGTATACCCAAGGGATTTTTTTTCTCGCACTGCAAAATAACGGTCTGCCCCGCACGATGCGTCACGCGGGACAGGCGCCACCCGGGCGGCCGCCTAATGCACTGCACCACGTCAGGATTAAATGCCTATAATGGCGCCCCTTCCGAACCGGCCACCCCATCGTGATCGCCAATCTGCGCAACATCGCCATCATCGCTCACGTCGATCATGGCAAGACCACTCTCGTCGACTGCCTCCTTAAACAATCCGGCACGCTCAACAGCCGCAAGGAAATGGGCGAGCGGGTCATGGACAGCAACGACCTGGAACGTGAGCGCGGCATCACGATTCTCGCCAAGAACACCGCCATTACCTGGGGTGATTACCGCATCAACATCGTCGACACCCCGGGCCACGCCGACTTCGGCGGTGAAGTGGAACGCATCCTGTCGATGGTCGATTCCGTGCTCTTGCTGGTCGACGCGGTCGAGGGCCCGATGCCCCAGACGCGCTTTGTGACCCAGAAAGCCTTCGCCCAGGGCCTGCGGCCGGTGGTGGTGATCAACAAGATTGACCGCCCCGGTGCCCGCCCGGACTGGGTGCTGGACCAGACCTTTGACCTCTTCGACCGGCTGGGCGCGACCGAAGAGCAACTCGATTTTCCGGTGGTCTATACCTCTGCCATTCAGGGCTACGCGCGCACGCGCCCGGACGGCGAGGAAGACAATATGGATGTGTTGTTCAACACCATCCTCTCGCACGTCAGTCCGCCCGCGGTGGATAGCGACGGCCCGTTCCAGATGCAGGTCAGCTCGCTGGATTACTCCAGCTACGTGGGCGCGATCTGCGTCGGCCGCATCACCCGCGGTAGCGTGACGCCCGGCATGAACGTCACCGTGATTGACCGCGAAGGCGCCACCCGCAACGGAAAGATCATGGAAGTGCTGGGCTTTCACGGGCTCGCCCGCGAACCGCGCACGGTGGCCAGTGCGGGCGACATCGTCGCCATCAGCGGTATCGACTCCCCCCGAATTTCCGACACGCTGTGCGCGCCCACCGCGGTCGAAGCGCTTCCCCCACTGTCGGTGGATGAACCCACCGTCAGCATGACCTTCGAGGTCTCCGATTCACCGTTCGTGGGCCGTGACGGCAAGTTCGTGACCAGCCGCCAAATCGCCGAGCGTCTGGATCGCGAGTTGATTCACAACGTGGCGCTGCGCGTGGAGCCGACCAACGACCCGAAAGTGTTTTCGGTTTCGGGACGCGGCGAGCTGCATTTGTCGGTGCTGATCGAAACCATGCGCCGCGAGGGCTACGAACTGTCAGTCGGCCGGCCGCAGGTCATCCTGAAAGAAATTGACGGCGAAACCTGTGAGCCCTACGAGCAGCTCACGGTTGACGTGCCGCAGGACTATCAGGGCGCGGTGATGGAACGGCTGGGCAACCGTCGCGGCAGCTTGAACGATATGGTGCCGGACGGACGCGGGCGCGTGCGGCTCGATTACACCATCCCGGCGCGCGGGCTCATCGGCTTCCGCACCGAGTTTCTGACGGCAACTGCCGGCACGGGCCTGCTCTATCACAGCTTCGACAAATACGCGGCGGTCAAACCCGGCTCGATTGGCGGTCGCATCAACGGCGTGCTGATTGCCAACGGCATGGGCAAGGCACTGGCCTATGCGCTCTTCAACCTGCAGGAACGCGGACGTCTGTTCGTGGGCCATGGCGATGAAGTCTACGAAGGCATGCTGGTCGGCATTCACTCCCGCGACAACGATCTGGTCGTCAATCCGCTGAAGGCCAAGCAGTTGACCAATATCCGCGCCGCCGGCAGCGATGAGAATCTGCTGCTTACGCCGCCGATTCGCTTCGATCTGGAACAGGCACTGGAATTTATCGGTGACGACGAACTCGTAGAAGTCACGCCCACCGCGATTCGCCTGCGCAAGCGACTGCTGAAAGAGCACGAGCGCAAGCGGGACCAGCGTAAGGACGACTAGGCGTGATCGGGCTGCTGCAACGGGTCAGCAGCGCTGCGGTATCGGTGGCGGGGGAAACGGTCGGCGCCATCGAGGGCGGTTTGTTGGTGCTCGTTGGCGTGCAGCCCGGGGATAGTCCGACGCAGGCCGCGCAACTTCTCCAGCGCCTGCTCGACTATCGCGTATTCGCCGATACCGGCGGCAAGATGAATCTCTCCCTGAGACAAATCGGTGGCGGCTTGTTGCTGGTACCGCAGTTCACACTCGCTGCCGATACTCGTCGAGGCCTGCGACCGAGCTTTACCAGCGCCGCCAGCCCGGCGGTGGCGCGCGAGCTTTTTCAGGGTCTGGTCACGGCAGCGCAGGCTGAGCATCGCCCGGTGGCCAGCGGCGTCTTCGGCGCCGACATGCAGGTCTCGCTGGTCAACGACGGTCCGGTGACCTTCTGGCTCGAAATACCGCCCTCAGCCGAAGTTGACCCTGGCCTCAAGATTGGTGCGTGAATCAGCGTTGTTAAGCGCTTCCTCCAGATCGATCCGCTCTTCCTTATAGAGGTTGTAGAGCGCCATATCGAAGGTCTGCATACCCTTCGCGCCGCTGGTTTCCATCGCCTCCTTGATGCTCCAGATCTGGCCCTTCAGGATCAGGTCGGAAATGTGCGGCGTGGCCAGCATGATCTCGATCGCGGCGACCCGGAAGCTGTCGATGCCCTGCACCAGGCGCTGCGAAATCACCGCCCGCAAGTTCATCGACAAATCGAGATACAGCTGCTTATGCAGATCCTGCGGGAAGAGATTAATCACGCGCTCCATGGCCTGATTGGCGTTGTTGGCATGTAGCGTGGACATGCACAGGTGCCCGGTATTGCAAAGCTCAAGCGCGGCTTCCATGGTCTCGCGGTCGCGGATTTCACCAATCAGGATGACGTCCGGCGCTTCGCGCAGCGAGGCCCTCAGCGCGGCGCGGTAAGACAGCGTGTCCACGCCCAGCTCGCGCTGGTTGACGATCGAGCGGCCGTTGGGATGTGAGAACTCGATGGGGTCTTCGATGGTCAGGATGTGGCCGGCCATCTTCTGATTGCGCTCGTTAATCATGGCGGCCAGCGTCGTCGACTTGCCCGAGCCCGTCGCGCCGACCATCAGGATGAGCCCACGCTTGTGCATCACCAGCGACTTCAGGATTTCCGGCAGCCCCATCTCGTCGATGGTCGGGATCTTGGACGGAATGCGGCGCAAGACCATCGACACTTCGCCGCGCTGGCGAAACACATTCACCCGGAAGCGCGCAGAGTTGTCGTCCAGCGAAATGGCGAAATCGCTTTCCATGTGCTGCTCAAAGCGCGCGATCTGGTCCGGCGTCATCACGCCATAGGCGGCCGCTTTGACCACATCACCGGTCAGCACGGTTTTTCCCACTGAACTCAGCTGTCCTTCAATCTTGATCTTGACGGCGCTACCTGCCGAGAAGAACAGGTCGGATCCCGTCTTGTCGCGCAGCAGCTTCAAATAAGGCGTGATATCCAAAAAGTATCTCCTGCGTCAGTGAGGTCGCTGGCCTCAGCGCATCATCAACGCTTTGCGCTCTTCGTCTTCCTCAAGGCTTAGATGCTCAAGCCCGGCCAATCGGTCGCCGGCCTTCGCTTCTTTACCCTGCAGTTTGATCCTGAGCCGCAGTTCATTCATCGAATCTGCGTTGCGTAGCGCGTCTTCGTAAGTGATGGCATCGGCCTCGTAGAGATCAAACAGGGCCTGGTCGAAGGTCTTCATGCCGAGTTCGTTCGACTTCGACATGACTTCCTTGATTTGGTGAATTTCGCCCTTCAGGATCAGGTCGGAAATAAGCGGCGAGTTGAGCATGACTTCGATGGCGGCGACCCGCCCGCGACCGTCCACTTTTTTCAGCAGTCGCTGCGAGATGATCGCTTTCATGTTCAGCGACATGTCCATAAAGAGCTGCTGATGGCGTTCTTCCGGGAAAAAGTTGATTACCCGGTCCAGCGCCTGATTGGCGCTATTGGCGTGCAGGGTGGCCATCGCCAGATGGCCGGTTTCCGCAAACGCGAGACCAAATTCCATGGTCGCACGGTCGCGGATTTCGCCCAGCAAGATCACATCGGGCGCCTGCCGCAGGGTGTTCTTCAGTGCCACGCCCCAGTCTTCGGTATCGACCCCGACTTCACGCTGCATCACCACGCAGTTCTTGTGCGGATGGACGTACTCAATGGGGTCTTCAATCGTGATGATATGGCCGTAGCTGTTCTCGTTGCGGTGATTGATCATGGCCGCCAGCGAGGTCGATTTTCCCGAGCCCGTGCCGCCCACCATGATGACGAGACCGCGTTTGGTCATCGAAATTTCTTTCATCACGTCGGGCAAGCCGAGGTTGTCGAGCGTCGGCACCGTGGTCTCGATCGTCCTGAGCACCATGCCGGTATGGCCCTGCTGAATGAATGCGTTCACCCGAAATCTGCCGATGCCAGCAGGCGCGATGGCGAAGTTGCACTCCCTGGTCGCTTCGTATTCCTTCAACTGACGGTCATTCATGATGGCGTAGGTCAGCGCCTTGGTGTTCTCCGGGCTCAGCTTGGTTTTTGAGACCGGTGTGACCTTGCCATCCATTTTGATGGCAGGCGGAAAATCGACCGTGATGAACAGGTCCGATCCGCGTCGTTCTACCATCAGGCGGAGCAGGTCCCGCATGTATTTGATGGCCTGTTCTCTTTCCATTGCTCGTCTCCTGCCTCGGGGTTTAGCTGCCTGCGGATGGCGCTAGAACAGGTCCTTGTTCTGCGCCTTGGTCTTGGCATCGGCGCGCGAGACGACGCCACGCTGCACCAGACTTTGCAGGCACTGGTCCAGCGTCTGCATGCCAAACTGATGGCCGGTCTGAATGGCCGAGTACATCTGCGCAATCTTGTTTTCCCGGATCAGGTTTCGGATGGCCGGGGTACCAATCATGATTTCATGCGCGGCGACGCGGCCGCCGCCGTTCTTTTTCAACAGCGACTGTGAAATCACCGCACGGAGCGATTCGGAAAGCATCGCCCGCACCATTTCCTTTTCGTCGGCCGGAAATACGTCGACGATGCGGTCGATCGTTTTGGCCGCCGAACTGGTGTGCAGGGTGCCGAACACGAGGTGACCCGTTTCGGCCGCGCTGAGCGCGAGGCGGATGGTTTCCAGGTCGCGCATTTCGCCGACCAGAATGGTGTCGGGGTCCTCGCGAAGCGCTGAGCGCAACGCCTGATTGAAGCCCAGCGTGTCCCGGTGCACTTCGCGCTGGTTGATCAGGCACTTCTTGCTCTGGTGGACGAACTCGATGGGGTCCTCGATGGTCAGGATGTGGCCGTACTCGGTTTCGTTCTTATGATTGACCATGGCCGCCAGCGTGGTCGATTTGCCCGAACCGGTCGGCCCCGTCACCAGCACCACGCCGCGCGGATAGTCGGCAATGTCCTTGAAAATAGCCGGCGCCTTCAGGTCTTCCAGCGATAGAATCTTGGACGGAATGGTCCGGAACACCGCGCCGGCGCCGCGGTTCTGGTTAAACGCATTAACGCGAAAACGGGCGAGGCCGGGAATTTCGAAGGAGAAATCGCACTCCAGAAATTCCTCATAGTCCTTGCGCTGCTTGTCGTTCATGATGTCGTAGACGAGGTCATGAACATCCTTGTGTTCCATGGCCGGCAGGTTGATGCGACGCACGTCACCGTCTACCCGAATCATGGGCGGCAGGCCGGCCGAAAGATGCAGGTCGGAGGCGCCGTTCTTGACGCTGAATGCCAGCAGCTCACCTATGTCCATCACCAACTCCTTTGTGCAATCTTTAGCTGCGGCAGATAGACCCCGCTATCCCCGCTGCCCGCCTTGCGGGCGGCAAATCTGGCAAGCCACGCGCAAAACCGTCATGAACACCCACTCGCCGACGCAGTATAGCCCTCACGCCGGTGACCCCAATGCCTGAGGCTGGCGCCGCGCTTGCGCAGGTGAGGGCTGCGATCGCGGCCGCCGCCGACGCGGGCCACCGGGCGCCCGCGCAGGTCGCCCTGCTAGCCGTTAGCAAGCGGCAGTCGCCCGCCGCGATTCGCGCGCTGGCCGCGTGCGGGCAGCAGGCCTTTGGCGAGAACTACCTGCAGGAGGCTTTGAGCAAGCAGGCGGCGCTCGCTGATTTGCCCCTCACCTGGCACTTCATCGGCCGAATTCAGCGAAACAAGACCCGTGATCTCGCAAAGTCGTTCGACTGGGTGCACACCATCGACCGTCCGGAAATCGCGCAGCGCCTGAGCGCGCAGCGGCCACCCGAGTTGGGACCTTTGCAGTGCCTGATTGAAGTCAATGTCAGCGGCGAAGCCAGCAAGGGCGGCGTGTCACCCGCAGATCTGCCGGCGCTGGCCCAGCTGGTCGCGACGCTGGACGGCCTTCAGCTGCGGGGCCTGATGTGTTTACCCGCCCCGGCGGAGGACTTTGCCGCGCAGCGGGTGGCCTTCCGTCAGCTGCGACAACTGCGCGATGGGCTCAATCTGCCCGGGCTTGATGTGCTGTCGATGGGCACCTCGGCGGACTTCGCGGCGGCCATCGCCGAAGGCGCCACCCTGGTCCGAATCGGGACTGCCCTGTTCGG
Source organism: Gammaproteobacteria bacterium (assembly GCA_023257255.1). Taxonomy (GTDB): domain Bacteria; phylum Pseudomonadota; class Gammaproteobacteria. The sequence goes on from JALRCR010000021.1 coordinate 12,043, forward strand.
TGCGCGTGAGCCCGAAGCGGCTAAAGTTCAGGGTGTTACACTCCAAAACGTATTCGAACGGCAGGAAAGTGCGGAGATGAGCGACACGCTAGCCTTCATTGGCGCAGGCAACATGGGGCGCGCCATCATCGGCGGGCTGGTGCAGGGTGGATTGCCGGCCACGCAAATTCGCGTAGCGGACGCCGATCCCGCTGCTGTCAGCCGCCTCGCTGAAACGCAGGGTACGGTGAGTTGCGCCAACAATCTGGAGGCGGTCTCCGGTGCCTCCGTCGTGGTACTCGCCGTCAAACCCCAGCAGATGCGCAGTGTGGTGACTGAACTCGCGCCCGCGCTGGCGGCCAGCCGCCCGCTGGTGCTGTCGATTGCGGCCGGGATCACCACGCAGGCGCTGGCCCAGTGGCTGGGCGGGGAGGCAGCGATCGTGCGTAGCATGCCCAACACGCCCGCCCTGATCCGGCAGGGGACCTCGGCGCTCTTTGCCAATCCGGCAGTGTCGTCTGCCCAACGACGCTTGGCGGGCACCGTCATGGGCGCGGTCGGCAGGGTGCATTGGCTCGAAGATGAATCCCTGATGGACGCCGTAACCGCGCTTTCGGGCAGCGGGCCGGCCTATATTTTTCGCGTCATCGAGGCGCTGGAGGAGGCCGGGACTGCGCTCGGTCTGCCACCGGCATTGGCCCGGGCGCTGGCGCTTGAAACCACCGCCGGCGCCGGCGCACTGGCGGCGGGCTCGACGTTTGCGCCCGGCGAGCTGCGCGCGCAGGTGACTTCACGCGGTGGCACCACCGAACGCGCCCTCGCCGTGTTGAACGAAGGCGGGCTGGCGGAACTCTTTGCGCAGGCGCTGGTGGCCGCGCGCGACCGCTCCCGCAGTCTGGCTGAAGAGTTCGGACAGCCATGAACGGGGGCTACTTTGCGCCAGCCGCCGTGTTCGTGCTGGACACGGCCTTCGGGCTGTTCATCGGGGCGGTGATGCTGCGGCTGCTCCTGCAGTGGGTCCGCGCCGACTTCTACAACCCGCTTTCGCAGGCCATCGTCAAACTGACCAACCCGCTCTTACGGCCGCTTCGCCGCTATATCCCGGCCCTGGGCCGAATCGACACCGCCAGTGTGGTGTTGATACTGGTGTTACAGGTGGTCAATCTCTGGTTGGCGATTGCAATCAGCGGCGGCGGCGGGGCCATCGGTGGCCTGCTGGTCATGTCGTTCGCTGCCTTGCTGAGCAAACTGCTTTATCTCTACACCTTCGCCATTTTCGTGCAGGTCATCGCAAGCTGGGTGTCGCCGGGCGGCCGTTCCGCGGCGCTTGATCTGGTGGACTCCCTGACCGAGCCGCTGCTCCGCCCCCTGCAACGACGCCTACCGCCGCTGGGCGGCCTTGATCTGTCGCCCATGCTGGCCCTGATCCTGCTGCAAGTGGCGCTGATGCTGGTGGTCGCGCCCTTACGCGACCTCGGCGTTTCGCTGCTCTAGCTGCCGTCCGCGCGACGGTGGGTCCAGGCAACTGGTACGAGTGGCGCGAGCAGGCTCTGATCCTGCAGCTACGGGTGCAACCCAGAGCGAAACGGGACCTGATCGACGGCCTGCACGGGCAACGGCTGCGGGTGCGCGTGCAGGCCCCGCCCGTCGACGACCGGGCCAATGAGGCGCTGGTCCTTTTGCTGAGCAAGGCTTTCGGCGTACCACGCCACGCGGTCAGCCTGCTTCAGGGCGACAAGCGCCGGGAGAAAACCGTGCGCATCGAGCCGGGTCAGGTATTACCTGACTGGTTTGTGTCGCTCGCCGGCGCGGTTGCAGCCCCGGCAAGCAGTCTTTAGACTCGCCGGCCCGCCCCGTTTTCCGGCAAAAACCCGCAAATATCGCCTGAATGTCCAGCCCCTTCCCCCCTGACAGCGTTGGCCTGGTCGTCCCGCAACGCATGCGCTTCGAGGAGCCACTGGAACTTGCCTCCGGCGCCTGCCTGCCGCATTACGAACTGGTCTACGAAACCTACGGCACCCTGCGACCGGATCGGCGCAATGCCATACTGGTGTGCCACGCGCTGTCGGGGCATCACCATGCTGCGGGCTACCACAGCGACGACGACCGACGGCCCGGCTGGTGGGATAACCTGATCGGGCCGGGGCGACCGCTCGATACGCGGCGGTTCTTTGTGGTCTGCCCCAACAATCTGGGCGGCTGCGCCGGGTCTACGGGTCCCTTGTCGGTCGATCCCGCGAGCGGCCAGCGCTACGGCCCGGATTTCCCCATTGTGACCGTTGGCGACTGGGTGCTTAGTCAGGCACGGCTTGCCGATCGGCTGGGCATCGAACGCTGGGCGGCCGTGCTCGGCGGCAGTCTGGGCGGTATGCAGGCCCTGCAATGGACGGTCGATTTTCCCGAGCGCGTGCGGCATGCGCTGGTCATCGCCGCAGCGCCCAGCCTCACCACGCAGAACATCGCGTTCAATGAGGTCGCCCGACACGCCATTCGCTCCGACCCGGACTTTCACGGTGGGCGCTATTACGAGCACGATGCGGTGCCGGCCACCGGCCTGCGGCTGGCCCGCATGCTGGGCCACATCACCTATCTGTCAGACGATGTGCTGATGGCGCGTTTCGGACGCGAATTGCGCGACGGCAAGCTGAACTTCGGCTACGACGTGGAGTTTGAAATCGAAAGCTACCTGCGGCATCAGGGCGAGTCCTTCGTTAAACGCTTTGATGCGAACACCTACCTGCTGATGACCAAATCGCTGGACTACTTCGACCCTGCCGCCCATGCCCCGGAGCACTCGCTGAGCAAGGCGCTTGCGCAGACCTCGGCCGAATTTCTGGTCGTCTCGTTCAGCAGCGACTGGCGTTTCTCGCCGGCCCGCTCGCGCGAAATCGTGCGGGCGCTGCTCGATGCCGACCGCGACGTCAGCTATGTCGAGGTTGAGTCCGAGCAGGGTCACGACTCCTTCCTGCTGGAAGTCCCGCTCTACCATCAGGTGCTGCGCACCTATTTCGCCAACATCCCGCTGGCGGGCAGCCCGCAGTGAGTTTGCGCGAAGAACAGGCGCTGATTGCCGGCTGGATTCGTGACGGCAGCCGGGTGCTCGACCTTGGCTGCGGCGACGGCACTTTGCTGGCGCATCTGCAGACCGGCGGCGGGGTGACAGGCTATGGCATCGAAATCGACCCCGAAAACATCCTGCGCTGCCTCGAACGCGGCGTGAATGTCATTCAGTCCGACCTAAATCGCGGCCTGTCCGATTTCGACGACGACTCCTTCGACTACGTCGTCATGACGCAAACGCTGCAGGCCATGCGCTTTCCAAACCTCGTGTTGCGCGAGATGCTTCGGGTGGGGCGCGAGGCCATCGTCACCTTCCCCAATTTCGGGCATTGGCGGTGTCGCTTGCAGGTGCTGGGCGGGCGCATGCCGGTTACCCGTCACCTGCCCAGCACCTGGTACGACACCGCCAATATCCATATGTGCACCCTGCGGGACTTTGAAGCCCTGTGCGCTGACGAGGGCTTCGAGATCCTCGAACGGGCGGCGCTGGATACCGAGCACCGCACGACGCCCTTGATGACGCTGCTGCCGAACTGGCTGGCCGAAATCGCGCTTTACCGCTTCCGGAAAAGCCCCGGGGCTCAGTCGCGGTAGTCCACCAAGGCACCGGTGTAGTCGATAGTCAGCGGGGCATGGTCCGAGAACTGCTCCCCGGTGTACACCGCGGCCGCGGCAATCCGCTCGCGCAGGCCGGGACTCACCACGTGATAGTCAATTCGCCAGCCGACGTTCTTGGCCCGTGCAGCGCCGCGGTTTGACCACCAGGTGTACTGGTCGGCCGCCTGATTGACGACGCGAAAGGCATCCACGAAGCCGACTTCCTCGAACAGGGTGTCCAGCCAGGCCCGCTCTTCGGGCAGAAAACCCGAGTTTTTCTGGTTGGAGCGCCAGTTCTTGAGGTCGATGGGGCGATGCGCGATGTTCCAGTCACCGCAGAGCACGTACTCGCGGGTCTGCGTGCGCCACTCGCGCAGTACGGGCATGAAGCGCGCCAGAAAATCGAACTTCGCCGCCTGACGCTCGGGGCTGGAAGAGCCCGAGGGCAAATACAGCGACGCGACACTGAGGCGCCCGAAGTCCAGCTGCAGGTAGCGCCCTTCACGGTCAAAGTCCGGCCACTCGAGCCCGCGTACCACGCGGTCCGGCGCGGTGCGGCTGAAAACCGCCACCCCGCTGTAGCCCGGCTTTTGGGCGTCTTCAAAAAACACATGCCAGCCCGGCGGTGCGGCCAGTTCGGGATCGAGTTGGGCGATCTGGGCTTTTGTTTCCTGCAAGCAGACGAGGTCGGCATCTTGCGCCTCGAGCCAGTGGTAGAAGCCTTTGCGATGAGCGGCACGGATGCCGTTGCAGTTAAGGGTAATTATTCGCATCTCTTTGCTCGTGAGTCTGGCTGACCGTAGGAAGCGTGGCCCGGGCTGACTATGATAGCGGGAGGATCCTTTCTCCGAGCATCACATGCTGCCGTATCAACAGTCTTTCATCGAATTTGCGCTGGCGCGCAAAGCGCTGCGCTTTGGCAGTTTCACGCTCAAATCGGGCCGCCAGAGCCCCTATTTCTTCAACACTGGCGTATTTGATTCAGGCAGCGCACTGCGCCGGCTGGGTGAGGCCTATGCGGCTGCGCTGGTCGCGTCCGGCCTTGAGTTTGACATGCTGTTTGGTCCCGCCTACAAAGGCATCCCGCTGGGCGCCGCGATTGCCATTGCGCTCGACCGGGACCACGGACGGGACGTGCCTTTTTGTTTCAACCGCAAGGAAGCCAAAGACCACGGCGAAGGCGGAACCACCCTGGGCGCGCCGCTGGCGGGCCGCGTGGTGATTGTAGACGACGTCATTTCGGCAGGGACCTCGGTTAATGAGTCAGTCGCGATTATCCTCGGCGCAGGCGCCACGCCGGCCGGCGTTCTGATCTCGCTGGATCGTCAGGAACGGGGTCAGGGCGAGCGCTCCGCCGCGCAGGAAGTGCGCGAGCGGCATGGCATTCCGGTGTTCAGCATCATCGCGCTGACGCAGATCGTTGAATATCTCGACCTGCAGGGCGATCAGGCTGAACTCTTGTCGGCGGTTGCTGCCTATCGTCAGCACTATGGGGCCTAGTCGACACCAGGCGTTCCGATTGGAGATCAGCACATGATGAGCGTCCATTCAGATAGCGGTACGGGGCAGCGGCCGACAGCGGTCATGCTTATGCTGGTCCTTGCGATGCTTCCGCTGAGCGCTCTCGCCGGCATCAAATGCTGGACCAACGCCGAAGGGGTGCGCGAATGTGGCAACGTCGTGCCACCCGAGTACGCCCAGCAGGGCCACGAGGAGCGCTCCAAGCGCGGGTTTACGACGGACGTCACCAACAAGGCCAAAACGGTAGAAGAAGTCGAGACCGAGCGGCGGGCGCGGGAGGCGGCCGAAGCTTCCGCCGCCAAGCAGGCGGCGGAAGCGAAAAAACAGGCGGAAATCGACCACGTGCTGCTGGCGACCTTCGCCTCTGAGGACGACATCAACATGGCGCGCGAAGGGCAACTCGCCAACGTCGACTCCCAGATCAAGATCACCCGCGAACACATCAAGAAGCTCGACGAATCCCTCGACGGCATGATCGCGACCGCAGCGGAGCAGGAAAAGCGCGGCCACGAAGTCAGCGCGGATTTGCGTAAAGGTATCGAGGAAACCCGTCGTCAGATCGAAGACGAAAGCACGTTCATCAAGAACCGGCTGGAAGAAGGGGAAAAAATCAAAGCGAAGTTCGAGGCAGATCTGGCCCGCTTCCGCGAACTCCGCGCAGCCAGATAGCCCGCTGTTTAGCCGGGCGGCTGGCTGAAAATCCCTCTCGCCAGGACCGGCCAAAGCTGGTCCCAGTCCTGATGCGGAGCGACCCGCCAGGCGCTGCGCACAAACTGGGCGAGCCTGCCACTGAGGGTTGCCGTGAGCACACTGGCCGCGGCATGCACCTCGGCCCGATCCGGTCGGGCGCCGTTGGCGAGCAGCGCATCGCGCAGAATTGACCTGAACTGCGTTTCGAGACGATCAAAAAACTGGTTCACCCGCAAGCGCAGGCGCTCGTGTTCGCCGGTCAGGATGTCGCCCGTCAAAATTCGCGTGATGCCAGGATTACGCGCAGCAAACACCAGCACGAGCTCGCAAATCCTTCGGCAACGCAAGCTGGCATCGGTCTCGTCATCAAGGATGCGCGAGATCAGTCCAAACACGCTCTGCTCGGCAAAATCGATCAGCGCGTCAAACATTTTGGCCTTGCTGGGAAAGTGCCGATAGAGCGCCGCCTCCGACACCCCCACCCGCGCAGCGAGGGCGGCGGTGGTGATCCGTACGCCCGGCCGGGCCTCGAGTTCGCCGGCCAGCACCTCGAGGATTTGCTGTCGTCGCTCGCCGCTCACTTGCGCTCGATCAGCGTCCCGATACCGCTATCGGTGAAGAGTTCCAGCAATACCGCGTGTTCAATTCGGCCGTCGATGATGTGGGCGCGCGGTACGCCTGCTTTCACCGCATCGAGCACCGAATCCATTTTCGGCAACATGCCGCCGCTGATCGTGCCGTCGGCAATCAATGCATCGACTTCGGCCGCGCCCAGCCCCGTCAGCAACTCGCCTTCGCGATTCAGCAGGCCGCGAATATTGGTCAGCATGATGAGTTTTTCAGCCTGCATGACCTCGGCGATCTTGCCTGCCACCAAATCGGCGTTGATGTTGTAGGACGCGCCGTCGGTCCCGACCCCGATGGGCGCGATGACGGGAATGAAGTCCCCGCGCGCGAGGTAATCGAGCAAGCGCTTGTTGACGCCGGTGACCTCACCCACGTGACCCAGATCGACCGGCTCCGGCGCCTGACCGTCACGGCTGCGGGTGAATTCCATCTTGCGCGCGTAGATCAACGGCCCGTCTTTGCCGGTCAGGCCGATGGCACGTCCGCCGTGCGAATTAATCAGCGTGACAATTTCCTTGTTGACCAGCCCGCCCAGCACCATCTCGACAACGTCCATGGTTTCGGCATCGGTCACCCGCATCCCTTCCACAAACCGGCTTTCCTTGCCGAGGCGCTCCAGCAGGGAGGCAATCTGCGGACCGCCACCGTGCACGACAATGGGGTGGATACCGACCAGCTTCATCAGCACCAGATCGCGGGCGAAGCCGCGCTTCAGGGCCTCGTCGATCATGGCGTTGCCGCCGTATTTCACCACCATACATTTGCCCTGATAGCGCTGAATGTAGGGCAGGGCCTGGGTGAGAATCTGGGCTGCGGCGAGCGCTTGTTCGGCCGGCAGGGGAGAGGCGACGTGTTGCATAGGCTGGTTCTGTCAGAAAGGAATCTTGAGCGAAGGGTCTATCTTGTGCAGCAGTTCCCGGAACTCCTGCTGGATGTGGTGAAGCGCGGCCGCGGTATCGCCTTCAAACCGGAGCACGATACTGGCCGAGGTATTCGACGGCCGCACGAGGCCCCACCGATCGGGGTAGTCAACGCGCAGCCCGTCAATGAGCGTGCGCTCGGCGCCGTCAAAACTGGCGGCCGCAAGCAGCGACTCCATGAAGCGCTGATGGTGGCTCTCGTCCATCGGCAACAGGATTTCCGGGGTGGCGATTGTATCCGGCAGGCTCGCGAACACCGCGGCCGGCGAGCGCTTTTCGTTGACGAGAATTTCGAGCAGGCGAGCACTGGCGTAAATGCCGTCGTCAAAGCCGAACCAGCCCTCGCGAAAGAAGAGATGCCCGGTCATCTCGCCGCCCAGCAGGGCGCCTGTTTCCTGCATTTTGGACTTGATCAGTGAGTGGCCGCTTTTCCAGATGATGGGTTCGCCGCCGCCGGCGCGGATTTCACGCGCCAGCTTGCTGGAGCACTTCACGTCGAAGACCACCCGCGCACCCGGGTTGCGGCTCAGCAGGTCCCGCGCGAAGAGCATGAGCTGGCGGTCGGGCCAAATCACCTTGCCCGTGCTGTCGACAACCCCCAGCCGGTCACCGTCGCCATCAAACGCCAGCCCCAAATCGGCCGACTGCAGTTTTACCGCCAGCATGAGGTCTTCCAGATTCGACGGCTGGCTCGGGTCTGGCGGATGGTTGGGAAACTCGCCGTCCAACTCGCAGTTAAGCTCCACCACGTCGTGACCCAGCGCGCGTAGCAGCTGCGGCACCACCAGACCGGGCACCGCATTCGCGCAGTCCACCACCACCTTCATCGGGCGACTCAGCGCGACGGGGATGTCTTCGCTGACCTGACGGATGTAGTCGGACACGATATCCATGACCTGCACCGAGCCATTGCCGGTGGAGAAGTCCTGTTCGTTGACCCGGCGGCGGATGGCCTGAATGGCTTCACCGGACAGGGTCGTGCCATTAATCACCACCTTCAAGCCGTTGTACTGCGCCGGATTGTGGCTGCCGGTCAGCATCACCCCGGTTGGGATATCGAGATAGTTGGTCGCGAAATAGAGGAGTGGCGTCGGCACCATCCCAATATCGAGGACATCACGCCCGGACTCCCGCAACCCGGACAACAGCGCCTGATGGAGCGCGGGACTGGACCGGCGGCCATCGCGCGCAATCACCACCGTCTGGTGGCCGTGGGCGATGGCTTCGGCACCGATCGCACGTGCGATCTGGTAGACCGCATCGGTGGTCAGGGTCTCCTCCGCGATACCCCGGATGTCATAGGCCCGGAAGACCACCGGCGCGACCGGCGGGCGCGCTGGCTCCGCACCGGAGGATGGCGCCGTCGTTGCTGGCTCATCGGGCACGAGGTCCACGAAGTCCGCATCGGAAACGGCGTCGAACAGGCTCAAGTCCACCGTTTGCACAGTCGGTGACAGGTCGGCCTCATCGGCGCGTGGCGGCGCATCGGGAATGGCCGTGGTGCCGCGAACCAATCCTTCAAGCCCCGGGTATTCGCCGTTGTAAATCGCCAGAATTGCGCCCTGATAGTGCGGGCCTGACGCATCGCCGACCGGAACCCGCCGACGCCGCCGGAGCAGCACCGCCGTCATCAAAACCACCAGCACCAGCCCTGATAACGCCGGCAACGAAACCAAGTTGTCCACGCCTGAACTCCCTTCCCCTCGCAGTACGAGTTGCCATGCGGTGCCAGGCACCGGTGCGCGGGCAAGCTCTGCCCAACGCGGATTTGCCCCCGGGCTGCTCCCGATTAGCGCGGAGGTCTGGTCCGGCAGCGGTTGGCGCAGATCTACCGCATAGCCCTGGAGATTGAGGCTGGCCAAATGGTCCTTTACCAGCTTCGGATCCAGCGCGAGATGCACGAACCCGACTGGCAAGCCGACGGGCGGCACCCGGCCGACCAGGGCGATGTGCGCGTCTACGGTTGCGGGCAAGTGGAACTCGATGGGAACAAGCGCTTCGCCAAGCCCGGCCTTTCGCAGCATATTGAGCCCCGCGTACACCAGCGGCGGCGCATTGCTTGTGTCCGGCTCGACGGTATTTGGCAGCACCAGGCGCAGGCGTAATGCACCGGGTACCCGGGCCTGCAGTTCGTCACCCAGGCGGCGCAAAGCGGCGCGATCCGCCTTGCCGAGGGCGGCGACGACCTGCGGGTCCTGCGCAATGGACTGCATCGCCTCGGTCTGCGGCCTGAACAGGCCACTCAACTTTATCGCGAGCTTGCTGGCCTCCTGCCGGTTCGCCATTGCGGCGTCCGCTGCGAGTTCCCCGCGTTCGGTGGTCACCGTGGAAACGGCCCGGTAGAGGCCGCCGCCGAGCAGCAGGACGGACAGGACGATGCCAACCGAACGGCGCGAAAGCGCGGGCTTGAAGCGCGACAGGTTAGGCAGTTGAGCCACGGAAGCGTTCTGCGATAACGGCTATTAGCCTGTGCGCCAACATCTGTTTGGAAGCCTTTCCAAGCGCGGTTCCTCCTGAGCTCCAGTACACGCTGAGCTCGTTATCGTCGCTCTCGAAACCGCTACCCGGCACGCCGACCAGATTGGCAGCAATCAGGTCAAGGCGCTTGGTCTCAAGCTTCTGTCGCGCATAAGACTCAAGGTTTTCGGTTTCTGCCGCGAAGCCGACCGTAAAGGGTCGCTGCGCCAGACGGGCAACGGCCGCGAGTATATCGACCGTCGGCACAAGCGTCAGCGAGAGGTCCTCGCTGCGCTTTTTAACCTTATGGGCGGCAGGTGTCGCGACCGTGTAATCGGCGACAGCCGCCGCGCCGATGAAAATATCGCAGCCGGAGACCCGGCTCATGACGGCCTGATGCATCTCGGCGGCGCTGGTCACCCTGAGGACCTCACAGCCCGCGGGTGCCGGCACAGCGGCTGGGCCCGCCACGACGATCACCCGGGCGCCGGCGTCACGCGCCGCCTCGGCAAGCGCAAAACCCATCTTGCCGGAACTGCGGTTGGTGATGAAACGCACCGGGTCGATGGGTTCCTGCGTCGGCCCGGCGGTCAGTAACACCGTGACGCCTGCCAGCAGTTCAGGCGCCGGGGCGAGCGGCGCCTCGTTGGCAAACACCGACTCGGCGGCGGCGCGCAGCGCTGACGGTTCCATCATGCGTCCGGGCCCCGTGTCACCGCAGGCCTGAACGCCAACCGCCGGCCCGCAAAAACGAATGCCGCGCGACCTGAGCAATTCGACATTGGCGGCGGTGGCGGCATTGCGCCACATCTGCTGGTTCATCGCCGGCGCCACCAGCACCGGTGCGGGAGTCGCCAGACATAGCGTGCTCGCCAGATCGTCGGCCAGTCCATGCGCAAGCCGGGCAAGGAAATCAGCGCTGGCCGGTGCCACCAGCACCAGATCGGCCCAACGGGCCAGCTCGATGTGGCCCATCGCGGCCTCAGCCAGCGGGTTTAGCAGTTCGGTATGCACCGGCTCGCCGGATACGGCCTGAAAGGTCAGCGGGCGCACAAACTCCTGCGCGGCGGCCGTCATGACCACCTGCACACGGGCGCCGGCGGCTTTTATTTGCCGGACCAGTTCGGGTGCTTTGTAGGCCGCGATTCCGCCGGTCACTATCGCGCAGATTTGTTTGTGGGCCAGCGTGCTCATATGCTTCCTGTCAGACCTCGCGTCTGGATTGTAGCGCATGGACTGCGCGCGATTCTGCGGCTTGAAACAAACCCTCTCAGTCACTTGAACAAGGATGTTTAGATGACGCTCAAAAACGCGCCGGCCGCCGAGCGGCCCCGGGAACGATTGATCAATTGCGGCCCCTTGCCGCTGACGGACGCCGAACTCCTGTCGATTTTTCTGCGCACCGGGAGCGCCGGGCTTGATTCGCTCGCGCTGGCGCGCGAATTACTGACGAGAAGCGGCGGGTTAAGGCAACTGCTGGAACTCCCGCTGCCGGCCTTTCTGGCGCTGCCCGGGCTCGGGCTGGCGCGGTATGCGGAGCTGCAGGCCGCACTGGAAATGACCAGACGGTATTTCCGGACTTCGCTGGAGCAGCGCGAGGCCATCAGCGGACCGCAGGGCGCGAAAGATTTTGTCATTGCCCAGTTCAAGAGCTTGCGGCGAGAAGTCTTCGCCTGCCTGTTTCTGGACACCCGGCACCAGTTGATCGCCTTTGAGACACTGTTCTTCGGCACGCTGGATGCGACCACGGTTCACCCGCGGGAAGTGGTGCGGCGGGTGCTGGAAATCAATGCCGCTGCGGTCATTCTGGCCCATAACCATCCCTCGGGCGTCGCCGAACCCAGCACCGCCGATCAGGCCCTGACCCAACGGCTGCGTGACGCACTGGCGCTGGTCGATGTGCGGGTACTCGACCATATCGTGGCGGCCGACGGCACGGCCGTGTCTTTCGCCGACCGGGGTTGGCTTTAATTTATGGCCGGGCCGGCGTCAGAAAGGCTTGGCTGACGCCGGCAAAGCGGCTAGACTCCGTCGCCCGCTAAGCACATAACTATAGGCACGAGTGTCATGTCCCGAGTTTGTCAGGTCACCGGTAAGGGTCCGATGTCCGGTAACAACGTCTCGCACGCGAACAACAAGACGCGTCGACGGTACTTACCGAATCTCCATTCGCGGCGCATCTGGGTCGACAGCGAACAGCGTTTTGTCACCTTGCGCGTCAGCAGTCATGGTCTGCGGATCATCGACAAACGCGGCATTGATGCCGTCCTGAAAGACCTCCGCGCCCGCGGCGAGAAATTCTGAGGGAACTGCCATGCAGGAAAAAATCAAACTGGTCTCCAGCGCCGGCACCGGCCACTTCTACACCACGACCAAAAACAAGCGTAACAATCCTGAAAAATTGAAGCGCAAAAAGTTTGATCCGGTGGTTCGTCGCTACGTCGACTACAACGAAGCCAAGATCAAATAAGCCTCCGGTTTTCCGGAAGCTGGAAGAAGAAGCCCGCTTTTAGCGGGCTTTTTCATGCTCAGGCGGCGTAACGATAGCCCGGCAAACGGCGGGCGAAATCTTCGAGCGCGGCAATGCCGGTCGCTTCCGCGGCCCGACACCAGTCCTGTAGCGCCTGTAGCAGACGCTCCTGGCTGGCCTGGCGCTCGTTGAACAAGGCCAGCAAAGCCTGCTGAAACTCATACACCGTCGCCAGCGTGCGGCTATGGGCCAGCCCCTTGTGCAGGGAATCGCGCTCCTGCTCGCCGAGCAGTTTTTCGGCTCTCGACAGCAGACGTTTCAGCGGTTTGAGGTCGCCCCGGAGCGGCGAGGGGCTACGCGCCACCTCGTCGCGATGCACACGATGCACGACCCGTTTGACGTAGTCCGACAGGACGTGAATGTGATTGCCCGCCACCGCTTTCAAGGTTTCGAGGTCGACGTGGGATTTCTGCTCATCGACCAGCGGCGGCCGCACCACCCGCTTCACCTTGGCCAAGCCCAGGGACTCCAGACCGCGGATATAGGCCCAGCCCAGATCAAACTCCCAGGGCTGCACCGAAAAGCGGGCCGAGGTGGCGAAGGCGTGATGGTTGTTGTGCAACTCCTCACCGCCGATCAGCAGGCCCCAGGGCACCAGATTGGTCGAGCCGTCCTGGGTTTCAAAGTTACGATAGCCGCGCCAGTGGCCAAGGCCGTTGATGATGCCGGCGGCAAAAATGGGGATCCACATCATCTGCAGCGCCCACACCGACAGGCCCAATACGCCGAACATCAGCACGTTGAGAGTCAGCATGCTGTAGATGCCAAAAAAGGTGTAACGCTCGTAGACCCGGTTTTCCATCCAATCGTCCGGCGTGCCGTGGCCATATTTGGCCCTGACCTCGAGGTCGGTCGCAGCAATCCGGTACAACTCGGTGCCTTCAAGCAGGACCTTGCGAATGCCGAACAGCCGCGGGCTATGCGGATCACCCGCCTCTTCGACGAAGGCGTGATGCTTACGGTGCGAGGCTGCCCAGCCTTTGGTCGACATGCCGGTTGTCATCCACAGCCAGAAACGGAAAACGTGCGCCACCGCAGGGTGCAGGTCGAGCGCGCGGTGCGCTTGATGGCGGTGCAGATAGACCGTGACCGCGATGATAGTGAAGTGCGTCATGGCGAGAGCGGCGAGCAGCACGCCCCACCAGGGCAGGTCGAGCGCGCCGTTTTTTAGAAAATCCAGCATCAGGGACATCCGCTTCGAAAGAGGGTTGTGGCGAATCTTCGCCCACCCGACGGCGCAGGCGCAATCGCCACAGCGCGCCTTGGCAGGCGCTACCCGGACGCGAATAATCCCCGGTCATGAGCGCGGAAATTTTGCTTGAGGCTCGGGAGGTGTCCTGCAGTTACGGACGCCATCGTGCGGTCTCGGCACTCAGCTTGCGGGTGGCGCGCGGAGAGTGTCTGGGCTTGCTGGGCCTGAATGGCGCGGGTAAATCCAGCACGCTGAGCATGCTGGCCGGCGTGCGAGCGCCCTCTGAAGGGCGCATCCTGATTGGCGGACTGGATCTCCAAACCGAGCCGCTGGCCGCCCGGCGCCGCCTGGGCTATCTGCCAGATGTGCCCCCGCTGTTTGCCGAGATGCGGGTTGAGGAGTACCTGGGCTTCTGCGCCGACCTGCGGGCCGTTCCGCAGCGCGCCGACGCTGTCGCACGCGCCAGCGCCCGCTGCGGCCTGCAAGACGTCGGCACCCGCCAGATTCGCAGCTTGTCGAAGGGCTACCAGCAACGCATTGGCATAGCCCAGGCCATCGTGCATGAGCCCGAGGTGGTGATTCTCGACGAGCCCTCGGTGGGCCTCGACCCCCGACAACTGCACGAGATTCGCGCACTGGTGAAAGCGCTCGCCGTGGACCGGGCCGTGGTGCTGTCCAGCCATTTGCTCGCCGAGATCGAATCCACTTGCACCCGGGTTGCGATCCTCCACCACGGGCAACTGGTACACGAGGCGCCGGTTGCCGCGGGGCAACTGCAGTTAGTGCTGGTGTTAAGAGACACCGCGCCGCGCGCGACCCGGCTGGCGGCGATCGACGGCGTGCTGGCAGTGAGCGCTGGCGGCACGGGTCGTTGGGTGTTGGACGTGCGGGATGACCAGGTGGCGGAAGCCATCGCGCGCGCCGCGCTGGACGAGCAGTGGGGCCTGCGCCGCCTCGAAGCACTCACCAGCCCACTGGAGGCGACGTTTCTGGCGCTTACGGTAAAGGGGGATGTCGCGTGCTTAGGGTAGTTTTCGGGCGGGAGTTGCGCGCCTTCCTCCGCAACCCATCGGTCTGGGGACTGCTCGCCGCAATCCAGTTCCTCGTCGCATTCCAGTGGCTTGCCTTGCTCGAGCAGTATCAGGCTGCGGCGCCAAAGCTGAAGCACCTTGCCCAGGCGCCCGGGATTTCGGAACTCGTCACCCAACCGCTGGTGATGATGGTGGCCTTGTTGATGATCTTCGTGGTGCCGGTACTTGCCATGCAGTCCATCGCCGGGGAGCGCCGCAACGGCACGCTGGTGTTGTGGCAAAGCGCGCCAGTGCGTCTCTCGACTTTTGTGCTGGGCAAGTGGCTGGGCGTGCTCGGCGTGCTGGCGGTGCTGTGGTCTGCCGTCGCGCTCATGTGCCTGAGCCTGACGCTGGGCTCCAACGCCGACTGGGGCAATTTAGGAAGCGCACTGCTGGGTCTGGCGCTGTTTCTGATGGCAAGCAGCGCGGTTGGCATCGGGTGTTCGGCCATCGCCACCCAACCGCTGACCGCTGCGCTGGGCGGTTTTCTCGTGCTGACGTTCCTCTGGGCCTGCGACTGGTCCGGCCAATGGGTGGCCGAGCCCACCGTGTTCACCTGGCTCTCCCTGATGAACCACCTGCGCGCGCTCACGCACGGGCTTGTTGATACCGCCGACGTGGCTTACTTCCTCTGGCTGACGGCTAGCGCGCTGGGATTTGCCATCTGGTGGCTGGATGGTGAACGCCGTGGGCTTTGACCGGCACCGCCGCCGGCTGGTCCACGGCCTGCGGGTGTTGGCCTTGTTGGGCGCGACCTGCGGTTTGCTCAAGCTCGCCAACGACCATCACCGAATCTTCGATTGGACCGGCAACCACCGGCACAGCTTGAGCCCGGCCAGCGTGGCGGCGGTGGCGGCGGTAGCCGGCCCGATAGCGGTCAGCGTCTACCTGCCCGAGCAGCATGCCGGCCGCGAGCGCGCCAAGGCCTTGATTGCGCGATACCAGCGACTGGCAGCGCGGGTCGAATTGCGGTTCATCAATCCGGCCGATGTGCCGGACCTGATGCGCAAAGAAGAAATTCGTGAAGGCGAGATGGTAGTGAGCGCAAGCGGGCGACAGGAGCGGGTGCGAGGGCTGAGCGAGGCCGCCGTCACCGACGCGCTGGCCCGCCTGGCGCGCGGTGAACAAGCGTGGCTGGGCTTCATCACCGGACACGGCGAACGGAGCCCCACCCGCGCGGCCAATTTCGACCTTGCCGATTTCGCCAATGGGCTTGCACCGCGGGGCATTCGCGCGCGCGAAATCAGTCTGATCGAACTCCGGGCGGTGCCCGACAACATCAGCGCGCTGGTCATCGCCAGCCCGCAAACCGACTTCCTGCCCGCAGAAATTAGCCTCATCGAAAACTTTATCGCCCGAGGCGGGCACCTGCTGTGGTTGCTTGAGCCAGATCTGCCGCCGTCTTTGCAGGCGCTGGGGACGGCTCTGGGCCTGCAAGCGTCGACGCAAACCCTGATCGACCCGGCCGCTGAGGCCATGGGGCTGAAGGATCCGACGCTTGCGCTGGTCTTGCGCTACGAACCCCATCTGGCGCTGGGCCAGTTCGCCGCCACTGCGCTGCTGCCCCGGGCGGCGCCCGTTATCGTGAAGGTGCCCGCTGGCTGGACCGCGGCAACCCTGTTCAACAGCGGTCAGGGCAGTTGGGGCGAGTCCGGTAAAGTGGAGTCGCAAGTAGCCTTCGACGACGGCCTTGATGCACCCGGGCCGTTACCGCTCGCCGTTGCCCTGACCCGTGGCCAGCAGCGCGTGGTGCTGGTCGGCGACGGCGATTTCCTCTCCAATACTTATCTGGGCAATGGCGGTAATCGCGAACTGGGCATCCGGCTGGTCGAGTGGCTGAGCGCGAACGACGCGCTTATCAAGGTCGATGCTGTGCCCGCCCCGGACCGCGAACTCGCGCTTGCGCCCTGGCAAATCGGCGTGATTGGTGGCGGCTTTCTGCTCGGCCTCCCCGGCGCCTTTCTACTCAATAGCCTCTGCTTGTGGTGGCGTCGCCGTGCCTGAATTACCTGAAGTCGAAACAACCCGGCGCGGCGTTGCGCCGCATGTGGAAGGGCGCACCGTCAGCCGCGTGCTGGTACGCGAGCGGCGTTTCCGCCAGCCAGTGCCGGCCGATTTAGCCATGCTGCTGGAAGGGCAGCGCCTGCGCAGGGTGAGCCGGCGGGCAAAATACCTGCTGTTCGAGTTTCCGCACGGACATCTGTTGGTGCATCTGGGCATGTCGGGCTCGCTCCGGGTTATCTCGCCGGGCGCACCGCTAAAGCCGCATGACCATATCGATCTGGAGTTTGACGATCAGATTTGCCTGCGTTTGCGCGACCCGCGGCGCTTCGGGCTAATGCTTTGGCTGTCCGGGGCGCCGGAGGTGCACCCCCTGTTAGCCAAGCTGGGCCCCGAACCCTGGGATGAGGCCTTCAACGCCAGTTACCTCGCGGGTCTTGCCAAAGCGCGCAGCGGCGCCGTCAAAAACTTCCTGATGGACGGCAGCGTGGTGGTCGGGGTGGGCAACATCTACGCCAGCGAGTCGCTGCACCGCGCGGGCATCCATCCGTCGCGCCCGGCGCGGCGCGTTTCAGCGGCGCGGTACGGCTTGCTGGTCGACTCGGTGCGCACGGTGCTTGAGGCCGCGATTGGCTTCGGCGGAACCACGCTGCGCGACTTCACCCGGGATGACGGCAAGCCAGGCTACTTTCGCAACGAACTCAGGGTGTACGACCGGGCAGGCCAGCCGTGTCTGCAATGCGGCGAAGGGCCAATTGCACAGCGGGTGATTGGCCAACGCGCCAGCTATTTCTGCCCCCGCTGTCAGCGATGAAACCCGCCACGCCCTCGCCCCGGGCGGTGGTGGTCGCCGGCTTGCTGGTGCTGGTCTGTGTGATGGGCATTGGTCGTTTCGCCTACACGCCGCTCCTGCCCCAGATGCAGCAAGCGCTGGGCTGGCAGGTGGCGCAGGCCGGCGACGTCGCCAGCGCCAATTTTCTGGGTTACCTGCTGGGCGCGCTGGCGTCCAGCAACTTGGCGCGACGCCCATCCCGCGCGTACTGGTTGCTGGCGGCGCTGCTCGGCAGCACGTTGACCACCCTGGCCGGGGCGCTCGACTGGGGCTTTGAAGGCTGGCTCTTGCTGCGCGCAAGCGCGGGCGCTGCGAGTGCCATCGGCATGGTGCTGGGCATGGCGCTGGTCATTGACTACGTGGGGCGAGTCGGGAGACCCGAACTCAGCACCGCCGCGTTTCCTGGCGTCGGGATCGGGATTGTCCTCTCGGTGCTGGTGATTGAGGGCGCCCGGTTCGCGGGCTGGTCGCTGGGTGCCCAGTGGGTAGCGCTAGG
>JALRCR010000220.1 GCA_023257255.1 Gammaproteobacteria bacterium
TGCAGGCGCAGGGCTTCGGCGCGCCGCACGCGTTTTGGCTGGATGGCGAAGCCGTGGCGGGTAGTTGGGTGCTGTTGGCTACCGCACAGGAACGTCCCGTAATCCCGGCGCAGCCCGCGCCGACCGGGCGCCGCCTTTTGCTGGTCGCGGACGACGACCGTGAGCCGCTGGTGCATGCCCTGCGCGAGACGCTGCAGTCGCAGGGCGCGGTGGTCAGCCTGATCACCGCGCCCAGCCCGGAGACGCTGCTTGCCCGCATGGCCGGCCTTGCTGAACTGGACGGCGCGGTGCTGCTGGCCGGCCTGGCGCCGCTTGCGACCGGGCCGCGCGCCGCCAGCGACGAACTAGCCGCGCAGACCCGTCGCTGCGCGCTGGCCACCGCGCTGGTGCAGGGCATGGAAGATTGCGCAACCCAGCCCACGTGCTGGCTGATAACCCGCAACGCATTCGGAGACCACGGTCTTGGTGTTGCGGACGCCGCGCTGTGGGGCTTCGGCCGCAGCCTGATGAACGAATGCGAGCGCACCGAAGTGCGACTGGTCGAGCTTGGCGACCTGCCAGAGGCGTGCGCTGCGGTGGCGCTGGCCGCTGAGTTGCTGAATCCCGCAGACGAGACCGAACTGCGGTTCACGGCCGAGGGCACGCGCCTAGCGCCGCGGCTGAGCCTTTATGAACCCTCCCAGCCGGTCGCCGCCACCAGTGGCCCGACCAGTCTGGTGAGCACGCAGCCAGGCTCGCTGGAGCATCTGGTGTGGCGTCGGCAGCCGCCGGTGACGCTGGCCGATGACGAGGTGGAAATCACGGTGGCCGCCTCGGCGCTTAATTTTCGCGACGTCATGTTGGCGGTGGGGCTGCTGCCGCCAGAAGCGGTTGATCAGGGATTTGCAGGACCCAACCTGGGGCTTGAGTTTGCGGGCACGGTGAGCCGGGTAGGGCGCGCCGAAATCACGCTACGCCCGGGCGATCGGGTGATGGGCTATGGGCCGTCCAGCTTTGCAGACCGGGTCATTACCAAGCGCTGGGCGCTGGTGCCGGTGCCGCCCCAGCTGCCGTTGGCCGCGGCGGCGACTATTCCTACCGCGTTCCTGACGGCGTGGTATTCGCTGGTGCATCTCGCACGGCTGCGGGGCGGCGAGAAAGTGCTGATTCACGGCGCGGCGGGCGGTGTGGGGCTGGCGGCAATCCAGATTGCGCACGCGCTGGGCGCCGAGGTCTTTGCGACCGCCGGCGCCGAGGACAAACGCGATTTCCTGCGGTTGATGGGTGTGCGGCAGGTGTTTGATTCCCGCACGCTGCGTTTTGCCGACCACATTCTCCACGCCACCGATGGCGCAGGCGTGGACGTGGTACTCAACTCCCTGTCTGGCGAAGCCATCGCGCGAAGTCTGGACGTGCTTAAACCTTTCGGCCGCTTTATTGAGCTAGGCAAGCGGGATTTCTTTGAAAACACCCGCGTGGGCCTGCGCCCCTTCCGCAACAACCTGAGCTACTTTGGGGTCGACGTCGACCAGCTGATGCGCGACCAGCCCGCGCTGGCGCGTGAACTGCTGGCCGAGGTCGCGGCGCGCTTCGCGGACGACAGCTTTCTGCCCTTGCCGTACCGCGAATTTGCGCCCGCGCAGATGGTGGAAGCGTTCCGCCACATGCAGGGCGCGCGGCATATTGGCAAGCTGGTCATCAGCTACCCGCAGGGCGTGCCTGCAGCGCGCGGCCGCGCCCGGCCGCTGCGCTTGCGCCACAACGCGCGCTATCTGGTAACCGGTGGGCTGTCGGGTTTTGGTCTGGCCTGCGCGGCCTGGTTGGTCGCGCAGGGCGCGCGGCACCTGGTGCTGCTTAGCCGGCGCGGTGAGGCAGACGCGGCGGCCACCGCCGGGCTTGCGGCCCTCACGGCGAGCGGCGTGACGGTGCAAACCCTGGCCTGCGACATCAGCCTGAGCGGCGCGGTGGAAGCACTGTTCACCGCTGCCGAAGCGGACGGTCTGCCCATCGGCGGGGTGGTGCATGCCGCCGCGCACTACGACGACGGCCTGGCCCGCACCCAGACGCCGGCGCAGATCCGCGCCGTGCTGGCGCCCAAGCTGGCCGGGGCGCTTAATCTTCACGCGGCGACGGCCACGCGCCCGATGGACTTCTTCGTGCTGCTGTCTTCCGCCACGACCCTGTTTGGCAATCCGGGACAAAGCGCCTATGTCGCGGCCAATCACGCCCTGGAAAGCCTGGCGCAGGCGCGCCGCGCAGCCGGGCTGCCGGCGACCTGCGTGCTGTTGGGACCCATCGAAGACACCGGCTATCTGGCCCGCCACGGCGCGGTGCAGGGCGCGTTGACCGCCCGACTGGGCGGACGTGCGCTGGCCCCGCAGGAAGCGCTGGCCGCCTTGGGCAGCCTGTTGAGCGCGGAAGCCTCGGGCAGCGCGCTGCTGCATTTTCACTGGTCCAGTCTGGCCCGCCTGCTGCGGCCAGCAGGGCAGGCGCGGTTTGCGGAACTGGCACGGGTGGACGGCACGCAGCCTGCTGCGGCACCTACCCAGGAAGAGGCGCGGCGCGCGCTGCTGTGCTTAAGCGACAGCGCGCTGCGTGAGCAGGTCATCCAAACCCTCAAGCAGGCGCTAGGCGGCGTGTTGAACGTGGACCCGCAGGAGATAGATCCCGCCGCCCCGGTGTACAGTCTGGGTCTCGATTCGCTGATGGGGGTGGAGTTGGCGGTGAGTATCGACAACAGTTTTGGCGTGCACCTGCCGGAGATGGGACTAGGCGAACAAAGCCTTGTCCAACTGGCCGCGCGGATCGTCGAACAGCTGCGACGCGAGCTCGCGCCAGAGGAACAGGCCGACGCGACCGCTGACGCCGAAGAAGCCCAGCTCGCCTTCCTCAGCAAACACGAAGCGCGCCCCGCCGCCGCGCGCATTCTCAAGCAGTAGGCGGGCGGTCTGATGCCACTGTCCCGCGGGCCCAAACTGTCTGCCGCGCTCAAGGAAAAACTGATTCTTGAGGCACGCCAGCGGCGCGAGGGCCAGGGCGAACTGCCCGAGCTTGACCCCACCGGCGCCGTACCGGCGGCCAGCGAGGTGCCGGCGGCGTTCTGGCGCTTTGACCAGCATCCCGGCTATCAACAGGTGCAAATGCTGCGCGCCGGCGCTGCGCACTTTGGCGTGGCCGATCCCTACTTCAAGCTGCATGAAGGCACCGCCGGCGCCACCACGCAAATTGGCGGCCGCGAATATGTGAACTTCGCCAGCTACAACTATCTGGGTCTGTGTGGGCATCCGGCGGTAAACGCCGCGGCCGGCGCCGCCGTGGCCCAATTCGGAACTTCCGTGTCCGCCAGCCGGGTAGTGTCTGGCGAGCGACCCGTGCATCGCGCGCTGGAACAGGCCATTGCGGATGCCTATGGCGTGGACGGCGCGCTGGCGCTGGTCAGCGGCCACGCCACCAACGTCACGGTAATCGGGCATTTGCTGGGGCATCGGGATCTCGTGATCCACGACGAATTCATCCACAACAGCAGCCTGCAGGGCATGGTGCTGTCTGGAGCCAAGCGGCTGTCGTTTCCGCATAACGATCTGAACGCGCTAGACGTGCTGCTAAGCGAACACCGGCGGCGCTATGAGCGCGTGCTGGTGGTGGTGGAAGGCCTGTACAGCATGGACGGCGACTTTCCCGACCTGCCGCGACTGGTCGAGATCAAGCACCGTCACAAGGCGTTCCTGATGGTCGACGAGGCGCACTCCTTCGGCGTGATGGGCGCAACGGGGCTCGGCATCCGCGAGCATTTCGGGCTGGCCGGCAGCGAGGTCGACATCTGGATGGGCACGCTCAGCAAGGCGCTGGCCAGCTGCGGCGGCTATATCGCCGGCGAACGCGCACTGATCGATAACCTGAAGCACCTGGCCCCGGGTTTTCTGTACAGCGTGGGCATGCCGCCACCGGTGGCCGCCGCTGCGCTGGCCGCCCTGCAGTGCATGCAGGCTGAACCCCAACGCGTAGAACGGTTGCGGGCCCGCAGCGCCCTGTTTCTGGCCGAGGCCCGCGCCGCCGGGCTCGATACCGGCACAAGCGCGGGCCTGTCGGTCATTCCCGTGATTGCCGGTTCCTCGGTGCGGGCGGTGCGACTGTCTGCCGCACTGTTCGAGGCCGGCATCAACGTGCAGCCCATTCTGTACCCCGCCGTGCCGGAACACGCCGCGCGCCTAAGGTTTTTTCTGTCGAGCGAGCATACGGAGGCGCAGGTTGTGGGTAGTATTCGGGCGATAGCCCACGCCATCGCGCCCTGACCTAACGAAACTCACTAATGCTCAATACCGCATATTCCGAACCAAGCCCGGCCACGCCGCGCGCGCCTTTGTGGCGCCGCGCAAGCCCCATCTTTTTACTGACCGTTTTCATTCCCACGCTGTTCGCCAGCCTCTACTACGGCTTCTTTGCCGCAGATATCTATATCTCTGAAGCCCGCTTTGTGGTGCGTAGCCCGCAGCGACAAACAGCTACCGGCCTTGGCGAGTTCATGCAGCGCGTAGGTTTTGCCCGCTCCGAAGACGACACGTTTTCCGTCCGTGACTACATGCTTTCTCGCGACGCCCTGAAGCTTCTGGATGAGCGCCTGCGTTTCAGGAAGCTTTATGGCGACGGTCGTGGCGATCTGTTTACGCGCTTTCCATGGATCGATTTCGATATCAGCTTCGAAGCCTTGCACCGCTACTACCAGAAGCGGGTTCAAATCGATATCGATACTGCTGCGTCCATCAGCACTTTGCGGGTGCGCGCCTTCACGCCAGAAGACGCCTTCCGCATCAACGAAATGCTGCTGGAAATGGGCGAGCAGCTCATCAACAAGCTGAACGAACGTGGCCGGCAAGACCTGATGAAGTTTGCCGCCGAGGAAGTGGCAATAGCGGAGGAGAAAGCCAAGGCCGCAGCCCGCGCGGTACGCGAGTTCCGAAATCGTCGCAGCGTGTTTGACCCAGAGAAACAGTCTTCACTGGAACTGGCGCAGATCTCCAAGATGCAGGAAGAACTGGTGAACACCCGCGCGCAGCTGGCGGAGTCAACCCGTTTGGCAAAATCCAGCCCGCGGGTGCGCGCACTGCGCGACCGCCTAAGCACGCTTGAAGGGGAAATTGCCGACGCGAAGAACAAGGTGGCCGGCAGCGGCAGCTCGCTCTCCAACAAAACGGCGGACTACGAGCGGCTTGCGCTGGAGCAGGAGTTTGCGGACAAACAGCTAGCCACCGCCTTGGCTTCGCTGGAGCAGGCGAGAAACGAGGCGCAGCGCAAGCAGCTGTATCTGGAGAGGATCGTGCAGGCCAGTACGCCGGACGTGGCGGTGGAGCCGAAGCGGCTGGAGAGCGTGGTGGCGACACTCGCCGTTGGGCTCGTCCTATGGGGTGTGTTGAGCATGCTGGTTGCCGGCATTCGCGAGCACCAGGATTAGCAGCAATGGAAACCTCATTGCGGAAAAGCTTCGCGATACAACGCCGCGTGATCGGCGCGTTACTGATGCGCGAAGTCATCACGCGCTACGGGCGGCACAACATTGGATTCCTGTGGCTGTTCGTGGAGCCGATGATTTTTACGCTGGGGGTGATGGGGCTGTGGCATTTGAGCGGGGCTGGGCATGGTCACGGCGTTTCGCCTGCCGCCTTTGCCATTACCGGGTATTCATCAGTATTGCTGTGGCGGAATATAGCGAATCGCTGCGTAAACTGCGTCGAGCCCAATCGCGCGCTTATGAACCATAGAAACGTTCGTCTAGGCGACATTT
>JALRCR010000221.1 GCA_023257255.1 Gammaproteobacteria bacterium
GCTGTATCCGGCACTCTTTGTGCCGGCGCGCTATATCGAAAATTCGCTGGCGCATGTCGGTGAGCATCTGCTGCTGGGCGGGGCCTTTGTCGCCGGCGTCTTGCTGCTGTTTCTGTTTGATTTACGCGCCGCGCTCATCGCCGCGATTGCCATCCCGCTGTCTTTGCTGCTGGCGGTGCTGGTGCTGCTGGCGACGGGGCACAACCTCAACATCATGGTGCTGGGCGGGTTGGCCATCGCGCTGGGCGAGGTGGTGGATGACGCGATCATCGACACCGAAAACATCTATCGACGGCTCCGTGAACAGCAGGGGCAAACAGCGCGCCCCCCGTTGGTCATGGTCATTCTGGCGGCCTCGATGGAAGTCCGCGGCTCGGTGGTTTACGCGAGCTTCATCGTGGCGCTGGTTTTTGTGCCCTTGCTGACGCTGTCCGGCGTCGCCGGACGACTGTTTGCGCCGCTGGGGGTCACCTATATCACGGCGATTCTGGCGTCCTTGCTGGTGGCGCTGGTGGTGACGCCGGCGCTGTGCGCGCTATTGCTGCGCGAGGGGCAGGTGCCGGCCGATGACCCGCCGCTGATCCGACGGCTGAAGCCGCGCTATGCCGGCGCGCTCCGGTGGGTTTGCCGCCGTCCGGGTATCGCTTTCAGCGGCAGTCTGGCGGTCTGCGCCCTGACGCTAACGGCGCTGCCGCGGGTCGGCACCGAATTTCTGCCGCCGCTGCGCGAAGGCCATTACATCGTGCACACCGCCGGCCTGCCCGGCACCGCGCTGGCCGAGTCGATCCGGGTGGGGACGCGCATTCAGGAGGCCTTGCTCAAACTGCCGGGCGTGCGATCGGTCTCGCAGTGGGCGGGGCGTGCGGAACGCGGCGCCGACACCTATGGCAGCCACTACAGCGAGTACGAAGTGGCGCTCGAACCGCTGGACGGGCCCGCCCAGGCGGCGCTGCTGGCGCAGATTCGCGCGGAACTGGCCCGCTTTCCCGGCGTACTGTTCGAGGCCAATACATTTCTGACCGAGCGCGTGGACGAAACCATTTCCGGGTATGCCGCGCCGGTGGTGGTGAACCTTTACGGCGACGACCTGGCGACCCTGGACCGCAAGGCGCTGGAAGTCGCGGCGGTCATCCGGCAGACCCCGGGCGCCACCGGCGTTCAGTTGCGTTCGGCCGCGAGTATTCCGCTGGTGCAAGTGACGCCCATCCCGGCGCGGATGGCGGCGCTGGGCGTGGCGGCCAGCGAACTCAACACGGCGCTGGCCGCCGCACAGCGCGGGCTGCGACTGGGTGAGATGCCGGTTGGGACGCGCCTCGTCGAGGCGCTCCTGATTGCAGAACCCGCGGCTCGCGACACGGTTGCCGCGCTGGGCGAGCTGCCGCTGCGCGCGCGCGCCGGCCAGTTGGTCAGCCTGCGGGAGGTGGCGAGGGTCGAGCAGATCAGCGGGCGCTATAACGTGCTCCATCGTAACGGGCAGCGCCTGCAGTCGGTCACCGCCGGCGTACAAGGCCGGGATGTCGGCAGCTTTTCCCGCGATTTGGCCGAGCGGATCGCGGCTGCGGTGAGCTTCCCGCCGGAGCTGCATCTGGAGCTTACCGGCGCGGCTGCGGAGCAGGCGGCGTCACGCCGCAAGCTGCTGGTGGATTCAAGTCTGGCCGGACTCGCGGTGCTGGGACTGGTGGCGCTGGCGCTGGGCTCGTTTCGTCATGTGCTGCTGGTGCTGGCCAATTTGCCCTTCGCGCTGCTGGGCGGCGTGCTGGCGGTGCTGCTGACCGGTGCAACGCTGTCGGTGGGTTCGGTGGTGGGATTTGTGACCCTGTTTGGCATCACCGTGCGCAACAGCATCATGCTGATCTCGCACTATCGGCATCTGGTGCAGCAAGAGGGCTGTCCGTGGAATCTGGACACCGCCGTGCGCGGCGCGACCGAACGCCTGCCCTCGATTGCGATGACCGCGCTGGTTACCGCGCTGGCCATGCTGCCAATCGCGATGTACAGCGACAGTGCGGGGCGCGAAATCATGGGGCCGATGGCGGCGATCATTATCGGGGGGCTGGGCTCATCGGCGATCCTTAACTTGCTGGTCATGCCGGCGGTGATGCTCCGCTTCGGCCGCTTTACACCCGAGGGCTGAGCCCGACGGTGCTGGCAGCTTGCAGGCAGCGGCGCTTGCACTCCAAGATGTGGCGCAAACGCATAAGCAAGACAGGGAAGATGAACGCACGACCTTTGCGGATCCTGCTGGTGGATGACCACGCGGTCACCCGGGCCGGTTACCGGGCTTTCATCGAAGGCACCTGCGACCTGCAACTGGTCGCGGAGACGGGCAGCGGCGAACGGGCCGTCCGGCTCGCCCTGGAGCACCAGCCCGACGCCGTCGTGATGGACCTCAACCTGCCTGATATCGGCGGGATCGAGGCTATTCGGCGTCTCGTGCAACGTCAGGCCGACGCGCGCGTGCTGGCGTTCAGTCAGCATCAGGAAGTGGTTTATGTGGCGCAGGCCCTGCAGGCCGGCGCGCGCGGTTTTGTCACCAAGACCAGCCCGCCGTCCACCTTGCTGGAGGCGGTGCGCCTGGTTGGGCAGGGTGAGATTTTTCTGGAGCCGGGGATGGCCGAGCGGCTGACGGCCTACGGCACCCAGACCGGCACGCCCGAACTTGGGCAGTTGTCGACCCGGGAATTCGAAATTTTCAGTCTGCTTGCCACCGGCGCAACGGTCAGCGCGATTGCGCGCCAGCTGTCGCTCAGTCCCAAGACGGTGGCCAACTACACCACCCAGATCAAGCTCCGTCTGAAGGTCAACTCGCTGGCCGAACTCACCCGCATGGCGATCCGCCACGGGGTGGTCCGGGCCTGAGGAGGCTATTCGACGATCGCGATGCCCCAGGGCATTTTGCCGACCGGCACCGTTGCGACCACCTTGTTGGCGACGGTATCGATGACCGAGACCTGCGCGCTGGCGCCATCCGTGGTGTAGAGCCGCGTGCCGGCAGCATTGAGCGCAAGCCCCCACACCCGATTGCCCACCGGAATTTCGTGCTGGATGGCGAGGCTTGCCTCGTCGAGTACGAACACCCGGTTGGCGCGTCCGCCGGCCACGAACAGGCGCTTGCCGTCGCGACTGGGGAGAATGTCCTTGGGCTTTGCCTTGTCATCGGCCAGCGGCACCCGGCCGATAATCTTGCCCGTCGCGACGTCGACTTTTTTGACCTCGCCGCTGATCTCGGAAGTGGCATAAGCGGTCTTTCCATTCCGGCTGAAAGACGCGGCGCGCGGCCGGGCGCCGACGAGGATATTGGCGACCGTCTTATGTGCCGGGATGGCGATGAGGTGCAGCATATTGGTGGATTCGCTGGTCACGATGGCATGGCTACCGTCCGGCGAAATGGCGACGCCTTCCGGCTCCAGCCCGACCTTGAGCTCGGCAACCAGTTCGCCCGTTTTCGGATTGAAGACCGATGCTTTGGCGTTTTCCTCGTTCGAGATGTAGAGATTGCCGTTCGGATGAACCGCGAAAGTCTCGGGGTCTTCGCCGCTGTTGAAGGTGCGCACGAGCTTTAGCGTGCCCGGATCGATCACCGCGATAGCGTTATCGCCGCTAATGGCCACGTAGATTTCCTTGCCGTCTGGCGCAACGCCGATGCCACGCGGCCGTTTGCCGACGGGAATGGTCGCAATGACCTTGTTTTGTTCGGTGTCGATGACCGACACGTCATTGCCTTCTTCGTTCGTTACGAAGACCCGGGGCGCAGCGTGGGCCGCGCTGGCGGCGAGCAGGAGCAGGGCTAAAATCGATTTCATGACGGGCTTCTCCGGAACTTGTGAATAGGCTCAGGGCTGACCGGCGCAGGGCACAAGACCGAGCGAATCAAGGTCTTCGACGGCAGCAACGCCGCGGACCGGTGCCTCGCCCAGCAGCTTGCCCTTGTCGACGAGCAATAGGGGCTGACGCAGTTGGCCGTTGTCGCGAAAGCTCAAATCGCTGCCTTTCTGGCCGTCGAAGGCGAGCTTGTGGCGCAAGGCCTGGAGCAGGGCGGCGGGGTCGGCGGTCTGCTCGCGGGCGACCAAATCGGACACCATCTTGACTGCGGCCCAGCCGGCCCAGGCGGCTTCGTCCATGGGCTTGCCAGTCGCTTCTGTGTAGCGCTTGTTCAACTGGGACGCCGCGTATTTTTCGAATGCGGGATGCCAGGCCTTCGCTTCGGCCGGGCTGTCCGGGTGGGCTTTCTGCCATTGTGCTCGCGCATCGGCCAGCATCTTCTGGCTGGGGATGACGTGCAATAAATTGGGCTGGCAGGCCGTGCGGATGGCGTCGTCGGTCACCGTGATATTGAGTACCGCCACCCCGGGGTGGGCGCGGGCCAGCGCTTGCAGGGCGGCAGGCGGGACGGCCGCAACGATTGCACTTACCTCGCTGAGGCGAGGGGTAAGGGTGTAGCGCTGCCCCAGAAAATCGCCCTGAATCTGCGCTTCGCGATGTCCTTGCTGGGCGCCGAGCCAGCCGGACGCTGCGGGGTCTCCCGCATAGCCGATTGGCACCACAAGTTCGGCCTGCGCGGTGGCGGTGCCCAGAGTCGCCAAGGTGACCAGCAGTTTCAGCCAGCGGCAGACGAAGTGGGTCGGTGTCATGGCAGTGCATCTCCTGGGCGGCCGCGTGGGGCGGCTTAGCCCGAGACCGGCGTGCGCTCTTTGAGTTCCCTAATGGCTCAGGGCCGACTCGGCAGGCTGTCGGCCTCCAAAAATCGCCCCGGAGGGTGGGGCCGAGTCTGGCCTTTTGTGGGGATTATCGCTAGTGTTCGGAGGCAACCGTGCCGTAGGGCGCGCGTTCGCTCAGCACTCGCCGCGACATCGGACGGCACCCGGGGACCTCGGTCACCCGGATCTGCACGACCGATGCGTGAGGCTGACTTTTTCATCGACGACCCGGGAGTTCATTCAATGCTCAAAGCGCTACAGCTCGAACCCGAAAAATGCACCGGCTGCCTCCAGTGCGAAATGGCCTGTTCTTACGAGAATGAGGCTGTTTTCAATCCCAGCAAGTCGCGCATCAAGGTGTTTAACTTCCACGATGAAGGACGCTTTGCGCCCTACACCTGCTCCCAGTGCAGCGAAGCCTGGTGCATGCACGCTTGCCCGGTCGAAGCGATTGTGATCAACCAGCAAACGGGCGCGAAGGAAGTCATTGAAGATGTGTGCGTGGGCTGCAAGGTTTGCACCATTGCCTGCCCCTTCGGCACCGTGAACTACAACTCCGATTCCGGCAAAGTCATCAAGTGCGACCTCTGTGGCGGCGACCCGGCCTGCGCCACGGCCTGCCCGACCGGCGCGATCACCTACGTTGATGCTGACCACACTGGCCTTGCGCGCATGAAGGCGCACGCCGGTCAGTCCATCCCGAAGAACTAGGGGAGAGCGTCACCATGGCATGGACCCGCAAAATTCTCCGCGTCGACCTGACCGCCGGCACCTGCACCCCTGAACCGCTCAACATGGAGTGGGCAGCGCTCTATCTCGGCCAGCGTGGACTCGCCACCAAATACCTGGCCGAAGAAATCGACCCGAAGGTCGACGCGCTCTCGCCCGGCAATAAACTCATTATGGCGACCGGCCCGCTGACCGGCACCATGGCCTCTACGGGCGGACGCTATTCCGTCATTACGAAAAGTCCGCTGACCGGCGCCATC
>JALRCR010000222.1 GCA_023257255.1 Gammaproteobacteria bacterium
GCACCCCGCTCCACGCCATGCTGGGGGTGCTGGAAATTGCCCGGCAGCAGCCGCAGGTGTCGGTCGGCGAGGAAGACGTCAAGCTGATTGAAAACTCCGGCAAGCACCTGCTGACCATCATCAACGACGTGCTGGATCTGTCGCGCATTGAAAGCGGTGCCTTGAAGCTCAACCAGCGCCCGTTTGATGTTGAAAATCTGGTCCGCGAGACCGTCGCCCTGTTGCAGCCTGCGGACAATCCGCGCCTGCGGCTGCGTCACTTCAGCGAGCTTGGCGAGGCCGTCTGGATGCTGGGCGATGAGGACCGCGTGCGGCAGATTCTCATCAACCTGCTGGGCAACGCGGTCAAGTTTTCCAGCTTCGGCGAGGTGAGATCGTTAACGCGCGTAGTCGGCAAGTCGCTGGAGATCATGGTGCGAGACACCGGCATCGGGGTCGCACCAGAGGCCCGCGAGAAAATTTTTGAACCCTTTGCCCAGCTCGATAGCGCAAACAGCCGGCGCTTCGGCGGCGCCGGGCTGGGGCTTAGCGTGTCGCGCGAGCTGGCCCGCGCGATGGGCGGCGAGCTTGCCTGCATCGAGCCTACGGATGGCAAGGGCGCGGCCTTTGTGCTGCAACTGCCCTGGCAGCCGCTGAGCCCGACGGTTATCCCCTCGCCTTCGCTGCCGCCAGCGCCGGTGGCGCCACGCCCGCTGGTGGCGCACGTGCTGCTGGTGGACGACTATGAAGCCAATTTGACGGTGGGCGCCGCCCTGCTGCGCACGCTGGGCATGCGGGTCTCGGTGGCCCACGACGGCACCGAGGCCGTCGAGAAAACCCTCGCGCTGGCGCCGGATTTGGTGCTGATGGACATTGCCCTCCCGACCATGGACGGGCTCGAGGCCACCCGTCGAATCCGCGCAGAAGAAAAAATCCGCGGCCTGCCGCCGGTGCCCATCGTGGCCGTCAGCGCCAGCGCCTTCGCCGCCGACCGCGAGAAGTGTCTGGCGGTCGGCATGAACGGGCATCTGGCGAAGCCCTTCAGCCGCGAGGCGCTGGAAGCCAGCCTCCGCGACGCGCTTGGCCACCCGCCCGCGGCCCAGCCGGGCGTTGGCGGCCCGGGCGGCCCGGCATGACCGTCGGTGCCGCCATGCAGCCCGGCGCAAGTCTGCCCGGCGCGGCGTCCGTTGTACTGCAATTCCAAGGAATCAGGGTTGCCCATGACTGAACTTTTCGACGCCGGCTGGCGCGAGGACTTTTTACGCGAGCGCCGGCGTCTGCTGTTTGAGCGCAATTCCAGCCCCACCATCATGGGGATGGTGCTGGCTGCGATGATCGTCTGGCTGCTGTGGTCCCGACTACCGCAGCAGATCTTGCTGATCTGGCTGGCCGTCAAGTTCATGAGTGCAGGGACGCGTTTGACCTGCGAGCTCTTTTGGCGCCGTGCCAATCGCTCCTCCGATAGTCGCCTGGAACACTTTTACCTCACCGCGCTCGTCGTGGATGGGCTGGCCTGGGGTGCTTTGGGACTGCTGGTCACGCCGTCGACCGATTTTGAAACCAAGGCCATCGTGATCGCCTGCATGCTGGGCGTCACCGCAATTGGCGTGATGGTCTTGTCCATGCACTTCGTGGGCAGCCTGCTCTTCAACGGCGCGCTCCTGCTGCCAACCGCTGTCATGCATCTGCTGCAGGGTGGCACAGTGAATGTGTTTACTGGACTGGCCTTGATAGTTTTCCTGACCGTGAGCATCCCCGACGCGCGACGGGTGGCGAGGACCTATCAGGAAATGCTCCGCCTGCGCTTCACGCTGGGCAACGCCGTGGCTGCACGTGAGGACGCGCTGCGCCTTGCGCAGGCCGGTAACGAGGTAAAAACGCGTTTCCTGGCAACCATCAGCCACGAAATGCGCACGCCCCTGCACGTGCTGCTCGGCATGATCGAAATCATGATGGATCGGCCATCGGCCGCCGAGGACCGGCGCGATTTCGAGTTGCTCCACCGCTCCTGCCACCATCTGCTGAGCATCATCAACGACGTCCTCGACCTGTCGCGTATCGAAGCAGACGGCCTGCATCTGGACCAAAAGCCCTTCGATCTGGACCGCGCGGTCGAAGAAATCGTCGCCCTGCAGCGCACGCTAGCCCTGCACAAGGGCCTGCGACTGAGCTTGTTCAACAGCAAGGGGAGAGTTGGTCTGGTGATGGGCGACGAGGCGCGCCTGCGACAAATCGTGGTGAACCTGTTGGGGAACGCGATCAAGTTCACCGACCAGGGACAGATCTCCGTCATCTACCAGCCGGAAGGATCGACGATAAAAATCACCGTCATCGACACCGGCTGTGGCATTCCGCCCGCGGTGTTGCCGCACGTTTTCGACGCCTTTGTGCAGGGGGACGGCTCGTACACCCGACGGCACGGCGGCACGGGGCTTGGCTTGAGCATCTCCCGCCAGCTCGCCCGCGCCATGGGCGGCGAACTGTCCTGCGAAAGCGCGCCGGGGCACGGCTCGACCTTTGAGCTGGTGCTGCCGCTCCGCGTTCCAACGGATGCCGAGCTCGTGCCGCGCGCCGCGCGCCGTCGCCTGAGCGCCGATGACCCAACTTTTGGCGTGGCGCGCGCACGGCGCATTCTGCTGGTGGAAGACAACGAGATCAGCCGCGGCATTACCACCACCCTGCTCATCCAGCTGGGTCTGGAGGTTGAGGCTGTGGGCGATGGCGCCCAGGCGGTCGCCGCCTATGAACGGCTGCCGCCCGATCTGGTGCTGATGGATTTGCAGATGCCGCTGCTGGACGGCCTGGCCGCGACGCGTGAAATCAGGGCGCTGGAGGAGCGGCTTAATCTGCCGCGCACGGTCATCATTGCCGTGAGCGCGAGCGCCTTTGAACAGGACCGGGCCAACTGTCTGGCCGCCGGCATGGATGGCCATCTGGCCAAACCGTTTAGCCAGCTTGAACTACGGCTGATGCTGGAACAGCACTTGCCGCTGTTCCAGCTCAGCCGCCCCGCCGCAGCCGCAAGTGCGCGCTAGATGGCGGTCAGGCCGCCATCCACCGGGATGACCGCGCCGGTCATGTAAGACGCCTCGTCCGAGGCCAGAAACAGCGCCACGTTCACAATCTCAATCGGCTCGGCCAGCCGATTGACCAGGTGCATCGCGGCCATTTGGGCGAATGCGCCGGCCTGATCCTCAACGCCGTTGCCTTTGAGATAGCGCCGGGGCATGGCGGTATCCACCACGCCAGGGCAAATCGCGTTAACGCGAATGTTAAAGCCCGCCAGGTCGCTCGCCATGGACCGCGCCAGCTGCGCGAGCCCACCCTTGGACGCGCCGTAAGCCGCCATGGTCGGGAAGCCGACGATGCCGCCGACCGACGAGTTGTGGATGATGCTGCCCTTGCCCTGCTTCGCCATCACCCGGGCCACCGCCTGACTCAGCAGGAAGGGCGCACGCAGGTTCACCGCCAGCAGTTCGTCCAGTTCCTCGGCGGTAGTATCGAGAAACGGCTTACCGACCATGATGCCGTGGTTGTTGAACAGCACATCGACCCGACCGAAGTGCTTCAGCGCGGCCTTCAGGATTTTCTGGATGACTTTCGGGTCCCGCAGATCGCCGCCGGCATAGGCGACCTTGCCGGGCTTGGCCTTGATCAGCGCCGCCACCTCGCCGTTGGGGCGCGCGGCCATGTCGGAGGCCAGCACTTTCGCGCCCTCTTCCACAAACCGCCGCACCGCGACCTGGCCCTGGCCGCCGAGCGCGCCGGTGATAATCGCAACCTTGTTTTTCAATCTGCTCATGACGGAGTTCTCCCCTTGGGATTGCTGTAAGTAGTCATACGCGCAGGCCTGCCTGCTTCATCAGCGGCAGCACGCGTTCGCCGAAATATTTAAGTTCTTCGTAGTAGTCGAGCCAGGACAGGATGAAGCCCTCGATGCCCAGATCCCGCAACTCCACCATCTGCGCCACCACCTGCTCGGGCGTACCGACCAGCGGATAGCCGCCCCAGCCGGCAATGAAGCGCTCACCGAAGCTCTTGATCTGCTCGTTGAAGGAACTGCTTTCCATCCCGAGCACGGCCATGATGTTTTTCACCGCCTCCCAGTCGCCGCCGTCCACAATGCGCTGGTAAAGCGCCCGGGCTTCTTCCTCGGTATCGCGGCAGCAAATCAGCCCGTAGCTCATCACACCGCACTCGCGCCCGTAGGCCTGCGCCCGCTGGTGGATGTCGTTGACCATCCCGACGGCCTGATCCTTGGTCGCCATGGTGATGAAATTGAAGTCGACGTTGCGGGCCGAAAAGTCGCGGCCTTCCTCGGAGTTGCCCGCGTTGATCAGCACCGGATGCGGCTGCTGCACGGGCTTGGGGTCAAGATAGCCGCCTTTGATCTGGTAGTGCTGGCCCTGATAGTCGAAGTCCTGTTCGCGCCAGGCCTTGCGAATGACTTCCAGCCACTCCTGCGCCATCCCGTAGCGCGACTCGTGCGGCAGTTGTTCCATGCCGAACATCTCAATCTCCGGTCGAAACCAGCCGCAGACGATGTTGAGCCCAAAGCGACCGGCCGAGATGTTATCGATCGTCGACGCCTGCTTGGCGGCGAACAGGGGATGCACCGTCGGCACATGCGAGGTGGCAAAGGGCATGATGCGGGAGGTGTTGCAGGCCATGGCGGTGGCCCAGGTGAACACTTCCATATTGTTGCTGTTGAACTTGGTGGTGCCGCCAAAATGCTTCCAGCGCCCCACCGGCACCAGCATCTCGAAGCCAAGCTCATCGGCCAGCTTCGCGATTTTCACGTTGTGCTCGTAGGTTGCGACGAAGCTCGTCTCGGCGTGGGTAATGGTGCAGCCGTTGCTGCAGTTCATGCCAAAAATCCCCAGTTTCAGGCGGTTTTCGTTGAATACCGGCACGTGCTGGCGGCGCCAGGCGCGAACATCGTCGGGGTGCATCGGGGGCGGCGCGGCGTTGGTCATGGACAGGATCCTCAGGGCGGGCGAAAAAAAACGGTAAATCCGGCGGCGGGCCAACGGGTGGCGTATTCAATCGTTCGCCCGGTAAGCGGTCAAGCCGCCAGTGATTCCCTGCGCGCGCCGCCTTCTCTATGCTTCGCGGCGCGCCACGCTACGCGCTCACTTCTTTCACTTCTTTTTTCCAGGAGCACGCAATGGAAATCTTGTTATGGGTCAAGCTCGTCAAACCGGCCGACATGAGCAATGCCGAGTTTTTTGAAGTCTGGCGTCAGGAGTCGGTGGCAGTCACCGCGGCGCTGGACGCCGGCGGCATCAAGAACGTGTGGAAAGTCGCCGGCAAATACGAAGTGATCGCGGTGATGGACGTCGCCAGCGGCGACGACATGGATGCCGCCGTGCATAACCTGCCGATCTGGAAGCTTGGCTTCGCGCATCTGGTGCCGGAAATCAGCTGGACGCCGCTGCGCGATTACCGCGCGTGGGGTGAGCAGTTGAAGGAACTGGCCAAGGGCTAGTCTGCAAGGACCCCGGCGCGGGCCTTGCGCCCGCACCGGGTGTTCGTCGAACGAACCTACTTGATGCGCGAAATAATCTCGCGCGAGAACACTTCCACCGTCTTCTGGTTGTCGATGATCGGCTGCACCGCCACCTGGTGGATGCCGG
>JALRCR010000223.1 GCA_023257255.1 Gammaproteobacteria bacterium
GGCACGAACACGTTCTTGAAGGCCGCAGGCTCCTCGTCGCTCACGCCGGCGTCCATCGCGACCGTCGTGGTCAGCCCGGTGGAGGTGCCGAGTTCGTGCAGCACATACGACGCGAACGAGCCCGACGCAGCCACGGTTGAAGTCGCCGGCGCTGCCTTGATCGTGGCGTTGTTCACATCCGGAAACACCGAGGTAACGGTGGTGCCCGTAATGTCGACGGCGGGCGTAGTGCCCTTCACCAGCGCCGACACGCCCTGCCCGGAACCGAAGGAACCGTTACGGATGATCACGATCTGCTTGCCCGAAGCGCCGGAGTTGGCGCCGCCGGTGCAGGAGAAAATGCGCAGGTTGTCAGAGTTCAGACGATAGACGTCCAGCGAACCCGGCGCGCAGAAGACGGCGCCCGTGGTGGTCAGGCGGAGCATGTTGACAATCGAGGACTCGGTCGCGGTCGCGCCACCCAGGCGGAGCGTCACAATGCCGGTGCTGGCTTCGTTATAAGCCGACAGGCTGACCGCGCCCGCCTGACCGGCACAGGCCAGTGCCACGGCGGCAGCCAGCGTCTGAATCGTTTTGCTAGTGTTCATGGATTACATTTCTCCGAATTTAGAAGACGTTTTGGTTCAGGCGGTCAGCGCGTTGGCCTGACGACGACGACGAACACCGGCCACCGTGGCCAGCGCGGAACCCAGCAGCCAGGCGGCGGCCGGGACCGGCACCGGTGCCGGCGGCGGTGCGGCAAAGCTCAGCTGGTTGCCGGAGAGATCCAGCGACCAGGCGTAGGACAGAAGGGTTTTGGTCGCTTGGGTGGTGACACCCGAGACGCTGTCGTTCGCCGCAATCGACCACGCGAACAAGGTGGCGCCGTTGGTGAGGTCAGTCAGGTTGGAGCCGCCGGCATTGAAGGTCAGGTTGGCGAGATTCCAGGAATCGGCGCTATCGGTAGAGGTGATCACGTCACCGGCGACATGGGCCGGGGCTTCCGCGTCAGCCGTGCTCAGAAAGCTCTGCAGGTTCTGGGCGTTGGTTTTGGCGCCCGACTTGGTCAGCGAAACGTCCCCGACGTCATTGCTGACGAGACCGGTGTGGATCCCATAGCCCGTATAGGTGCCACTGCCGGCGGGCTTGGTATCCGCCGCGACGATGCCCCACTGGGCGTCGGTCGAGCCGCTAAAGAAAGTGGACAGGTTCGGCAGGCTGAACGAGACCTGCGAGGTCTGGCTGCCGATCTGGCTCATCGTGAAGTTAACCGACTTCATGAAGGACTTGCCGGCGCCGTCATAGGCAAAAAACAGGAAGGAGCTGCCGCCAGTCAGGCTGCCCGTGCCGCCGGCAGCCGGCACACCGTTAGTATCGGTGTGCAGGATCGCCGCGTGGGCCGAGTGCATGGCGCCGGCCAGGCCAAGGGCCAGCACCAAGGACTTCAGTTTGAGGGATTGTTTCATTCAGGATCTCCCGAAGAGGACGTGTAGGGGGTATCGCACCGAACCGGGCGGGCGGCGCCTACCGCATCGCTCACGTTCGTGCTCGCCGTACATGTTTCGCCCCTTAAGTTGCGACCGCTTGAAGGTCTCGTGACGCTTGCGTTACCGCCGGCGACCGCTGTGTGCCCGCGCAAACCGGATATTCCCCCGGGACTTAAGGCCCGGACGCGAGGCTAGGGAGTAAATGTGAAAGATGTATTACGACTTCGTGGCAAAGCTGAAAAAAAAGTCCCGCACCGCCCTGCGGTGTGGCCGGGTCAACGTTTACCTGTCCCCAGCCGGTAGTCGGCACCCTGAGCCCGCGCTAAGGTGCGATGCGAAAGCCATGGGAGATTTGCGTTTGTGAGCCGAGTTGCGCCGCTGCTGTTTGGATTGGTCTGCGTGCTGGGATTGGGCGTGGTCGGCTTTGACCTGCGCATGGCTGCGCGTCACGCCACGTCATCGGTCGATCTGGCGCCCACCGTCAGTGCCGATCCCGCCCGTGCGGTGCTTGCTGACTTTGGCAATCTGGTCGAGTGGCCCCTGTTTGGCGGGAGCGCCGCCACGGCAGGCGCCATCGCGCCGCTGCCGAACGACACCAGCAGCGGCGAGTTGCCCGCCTCCACCGCGCCCTACCGACTGTTCGGCATCATTGCCAGCGCCGGCACCGCGCCGCGCCGCGCAATTCTGGGAACGGACGAAAGCAGCCAGCGGGCCTACCGCGAAGGCGATGCCGCGCCGGATGGCGCCACGGTGCAGCGGATCGACGCCCGCGCCGTGATCCTGAACCGCGACGGTCAGGCCGAAATTCTCAAACTGCCGGGTGACTTCTCGACCGCCGCCGAGGCCGCACCGCTACCGGGTGAAGACGCAGTCCTTGAGGATGAGCAGACCAGTGAACCGCTGCCCGAAACCGCCAGCTCCGACGCTGTCCCGCCTGCACCGCCGCCGGTCAGCGCCGCCGCACCGATCGAACGACTGCGGCAACGTATTGAAGCGGCCCGCGCCGCCGCCGCGCGAGGCGACGGGCCCGCGCCGGTATTCGCCCCACCGGGGCAGTAAATCCTTCACCGGCCCGGCACACGGGCGTGATATATCATCAAGGTCAACGCACGCCGCCGCGGCCTGCGCGAAGTTCAGGGGAGAGTTCAGGCGTGTTTCGACCGATTACCTTGCTGCTGCTGGGCATCCTGTGCCTGCTTAACGCCTCACCGCAGGCCGCGCCCGCTACGCCGCCCGCCGAGCAGTCCTTGACGCTCAACTTCAAGGAAGCCGACATCCGCGCGTTCATCGGCGCGGTGTCCGAACTCACCGGGCGGAACTTTGTGGTCGACCCGCGCGTGCAGGGCAAGGTCACCGTCATTTCCGCCGCACCGACCGACCCGGACGATCTCTATCAGGTCTTCCTGTCGATTCTGAAAGTCCACGGCTTTACCGCCATTGCCAAAGACGGCGTGACCACCATCATTCCCGAAATGCTCGGCAAGCAGGACGCCACACCGACCATCGCGCCGGGCAATCTGCACGGGGGCGAGGAACTGGTCACCGGCGTGATTCCGGTGCACTACGTCTCGGCGGCGGAACTGGTGCCGGTGTTGCGTCCGCTGCTGCCGCAGGAGTCGCATATGGCGGCGACCGCCGGCACCAACGTGCTAATCGTGGCCGACACCGCCTCCAACGTAGAGCGCATGGTGCAGATTGTGGCCAAGCTCGACATCGACAACAGCGCCGGCATCGACGTCATCCGTCTGCAGAATGCCAATGCGGTCGAAGTGGCCACCACGCTGGAATCGATCGTGACCAAATCGCTCGGCGGTGCTCCACCGACGGCCGGCGCCGTCACCGCCTTCGCCGCCGACGAGCGCAGCAATACGCTGCTGGTCGCCGGCAGTCCCCAGGCCAAGCTGCGCTACCGGAGCATCATCGCGAGCCTCGACGCCACGCCGGCGGAGAATGAAGTTATCCGGGTGGTGCCGCTGCGCTACGCCAATGCGCGCGAGCTGAGCGACACCTTGCAGGAGGCCGCCAGCGGCCAGAGTTCGGGCAACCGCGCGACGCCCAGCAGCTCGATGTTCAAAGACGACAGCGGCGCCCCGGCCGCCGCGCCACCGCCACGCGCCGCCCCCGCGGCCAATGGCACACCCGCTAGCGGCGCACTCGCGCTGGTCCGGATTACGGCAGACGAAACGACCAATGCGCTCATCGTGCAGGGCCCGCCGCGCGATCTGCTAAAGGTGCTGGACGTGATTCAGCAGCTCGACGTGCGGCGCGCGCAGGTGCTGGTCGAAGGCATCGTGGCCGAAGTCTCCGGCACGCGGTCGGATGAGCTGGGCGTGCAGTGGAAAACCAATCTGCCGAATACCGGGGTGCTGGCCGCCACGCAGTTCAAAGGCAATACCTCGGGTGCGATCGACAGCCCCTTCTCGGGCACCGATGCGGCGAGCTTTCTGGGCGGACTCACGCTGGGCTACTTCTCCGGTGGCGACCTCCGCACGCTGATTCGCGTGTTGTCGGGTGACGCCTCGACCAACGTCCTCTCGACCCCCAGCCTGATGACGCTGGACAACGCGGAAGCCGAAATCGTGGTCGGTCAGAACGTGCCTTTCGTGACCGGGCAGTTCAGCAACAGCACCACCACGCCGGACAATCCCTTCCAGACCATTCAGCGCCAGGACGTCGGCATCAAGCTGCGCGTGAAGCCCCAGATCAATGAAGGCGACACGGTGACGATGGAAATCGAGCAGGAAGTCTCCAGCGTGGACGAAAGCACGCAGGGCGCGGACCTCATCACCAACAAGCGTTCGATCAAAACCAGCGTGCAGGTCGACAACGGCGCGATCGTGGTGCTGGGCGGCCTGATTGGCGACGACGCGCGCGCCAACCAGGACAAGATTCCGCTGCTGGGCGATCTACCGGTGCTGGGCAACCTGTTCAAGAACTCGCGACGGAGCGCGGTTAAAACCAATCTGATGGTGTTTCTGCGACCGCAGATCGTGCGCGACCGGGCCAGCGCGGTGGCGCTCAGTCAGACCCGCTACAACGACATCCGGGCCAAGCAGCAGCGCCAGAACGACGAGCAGACCGAGCACCTGCTGCCCCAACGCGGCGCGGTGCTGCCCGAGGGCATTCTGGAGTGAGCGTGCCCTTTGCGTTCGCCAAGCGCCACGGCGTGTTGGTGGATGCGCCGCAGGACGGCGTGACCGTCGTGCATTACGGCGACCATACGCCGCCCGCGGTGTTGCAGGAATTGCAGCGCCATTTGCCCGGGCAATTGCGCTTCGAGCGCTACAGCGGTGCCGATTTCGACCGTCGCCTGCAGGCCGCCTACGAGCAGGACGCCTCGCGCACCGATGAAATGATGGCCGACCTGCACGGCGCGCTGGATCTGGGCGCCCTCGCGCGCGAACTGAACGAGCCGACGGACCTGCTGGAAAGTGCGGACGATGCGCCGATCATCCGGCTGATCAACGCGCTGCTCGGCGAAGCGATCGTCGAGGGCGCCTCCGACATCCACATCGAACCCTTCGAGCAGCGTCTGGCTATCCGCTTGCGGGTGGACGGCGTGATGCGCGAAATCATGCAGCCGCCGGCCGCGATCGGCCCTCTGGTGGTGTCACGCATCAAGATCATGGCGAAGCTCGATATTGCCGAGAAACGCCTGCCGCAGGACGGGCGAATTTCGCTCAAGGTCGCCAACCGCCCGGTCGACGTGCGCGTCTCGACCATTCCCTGCGGGCACGGCGAGCGCGTGGTGCTGCGCCTGCTCGACAAACAGGCTGGCCGGCTCGAACTCGAACAAATTGGTATGGATGCCGAAACCACCGCGCGGCTCGACGCGATCATCCATCGCCCCCACGGTATTTTTCTGGTCACCGGTCCGACCGGTTCCGGCAAGACCACCACGCTCTACGCCGCGCTGTCGCGACTCAACGACCGCAGCCGCAACATCATGACGGTGGAAGACCCTATCGAATACCTGATCGACGGCATCGCCCAGACCCAGGTCAACATGAAGGTCGAGATGAGCTTTGCGCGCGGGCTCCGCGCGATCCTGCGGCAAGACCCTGATGTGGTGATGGTGGGCGAAATCCGCGATCTGGAAACGGCCCAAATCGCTATCCAGGCGAGCC